>NZ_BCUU01000015.1 GCF_001591385.1 Variovorax soli NBRC 106424 | reverse complement strand
CATCAGCACCACCGGAACCAGGGTGATGAGGATGCGCGGCCAATGCCTCAGCACGGCCGTCATGCGGCCTTTCCGTCAGCCGAAGACGAACTGCATGCGCGTGCCGCCCAGCTCGAGCGTGTCGCCGTCCTGCAGGGCCACGGCCTCGCGCCCCAGGGGCTCGCCGTTGAGCAGGGTGTCGCCGTCGACCGGCGCGACCACATAGCCCTGCAGCCGTCGCGTGACCGCAGCCACGGCAACGCCGGGCTTGCCGATGGTGGTGACCACTTTCTGCAGGGAGACTTCGCGGCCCGCGCCGGCACCGGAGAGCACGCGCAGCACCGCGGCGCCGCTGGCGCCGGCCAGCGGCATCTGCGCCGTGGGCGCGACGGAGAGCGGCACATTGCCCGAAGGGGTGGTCTGGGGTTCGCCGGCATACGACGAATCTACCGGCTCGCTGGAACTGCCGCGAGCCAGGTAGCGGATCTTGTACTTGCCGACCTCGATGAGGTCGTGATGCTCCAGCGCCTGCTTCTTGACGGCCGTGGCGTTGACGTAGGTTCCGTTGGTGCTGTGCAGGTCTTCGATATAGACATCGCCGCCGATCATGTGCAGCACGGCGTGTTCGCCGCTGACGGCGAGATTGTCGATGACGATGTCGTTGTACGGCCGCCGACCCAGGGTGGTGCGGTCCTTGGCGAGCGTCACCTCCTTGATGACGACTCCATCAATCGAGACGATCAATCTAGGCATGACCCCGCTCCTCGCTCCTACGAGACAGTTGTTGTTGTTGTTTCCCGGCGACAAGAAAAGGCGGCAGGAAACCGATTAAACGCGCTCTTCTGCGCCCCCGGGCAGTGAAATACCCGCAGCTTGCGCAAGAACAACAGAAATGTTGTCCTTTCCGCCATTGTCGTTCGCAATTGCAACCAAAAGTGTTGCTTTCTGAGAAAGTTCGATGTCTTGTAACAAAACCGTGAAAAGGTCCTCGTCGGAGACCATCTCGCTCAGGCCGTCCGAGCACAGCAGGTAAAGGTCGCCCGGTTCGGCGTCGAACTCGTGCATTTCGAGCAGGACCTGGCGCTCGATGCCCACCGCGCGGGTGACCAGGTTGCGGATCGGGGAACGGGCGGCCTGCTCGGGCGTGAGCACCCCGGCGTCGATCTGTTCCTGCAGCAGCGAATGGTCATGCGTCAGCAGTTCCAGCGTCTGCCCGCGCAAGCGGTAGCAGCGCGAATCGCCGACATGGCCGACCACGACCTTCTGCGGCCCGAACACCGCCAGCACCAGCGTCGTGCCCATGCCCTGCAGCTGCGGGTTGGCCTCGCCGGCCTCGAGGATGGCCAGGTTGGCCTCGTCCACGCCGGCCTGCATGGCGCGCCGCACGCCGCGGCTGTTGGCCTGCGGGCCGGCATGCGCCAGCCACCGGCCGATGCTGGCCTGCAGCAGTGCAATGGCCATGCCGCTGGCCACTTCGCCGCCGTTGTAGCCGCCCATGCCGTCGGCCAGGAGCGCAAGCCCCAGGGGCGCGTCGAATGCGACGGCATCCTCGTTGTTGGCGCGCACGCGCCCGGCATCGGAAAGCGCGACGAAGTCCCAGGGCAGCTGCACGGTGTCTGTTGTTGTGTTGGTGCTCACATTGAAAAAGCGCCCGGACCTTTCAGTGCGAGCGCTTTTTCTAGGCGGGGAGGCCGGGCCTGATTACAGGCGCGACTTCAGGAGTTTGCCCAATTCGGAGAAGTTGCGGGTGATGGTGAACCCGCATTCCTCCATGATGGCCAGCTTGGCCTCGGCCGTGTCGGCGCCGCCGGAGATCAGCGCGCCGGCATGGCCCATGCGCTTGCCGGGAGGCGCCGTGACGCCGGCGATGAAGCCCACGATCGGCTTCTTCATGTTGTCCTTGCACCAGCGGGCGGCGTCGGCCTCGTCGGGGCCGCCGATCTCGCCGATCATGATCACGGCGTCGGTGTCCGGATCATCGTTGAAGGCCTTCATCACGTCGATGTGCTTCAGGCCGTTGATCGGGTCGCCGCCAATGCCCACGGCGCTGGACTGGCCCAGGCCGATTTCGGTGAGCTGAGCCACGGCTTCGTACGTGAGCGTGCCCGAGCGGGACACCACGCCGATGCGGCCCTTGCGGTGGATGTGGCCGGGCATGATGCCGATCTTGATCTCGTCGGGCGTGATCAGGCCGGGGCAGTTGGGGCCCAGCAGCAGCGTCTTCTTGCCGCCCTTGGCTTCCTTGGCCTTCATCTTGTTGCGCACTTCGAGCATGTCGCGAACCGGAATGCCTTCGGTGATGCAGATGGCCATGTCCAGGTCGGCTTCGACGGCTTCCCAGATGGCGGCGGCGGCGCCCGCCGGCGGCACGTAGATCACCGACACGGTGGCGCCGGTCTGCTGGGCCGCTTCCTTCACCGAGCCGTAGATCGGGATGTTGAAGATCGACTCGCCCGCCTTCTTCGGGTTCACGCCCGCGACGAAGCAGTTCTTGCCGTTCGCGTATTCCTGGCACTTCTCGGTGTGGAACTGGCCGGTCTTGCCAGTGATGCCTTGCGTGATGACCTTGGTGTCTTTGTTGATGTAGATCGACATGACTGTTCCTTACTTGACGGCCGCCACGACCTTCTGGGCCGCTTCCGCCATGGTGTCCGCGCTGATGATCGGCAGGCCCGACTCGGCCAGCATCTTCTTGCCCAGTTCTTCGTTGGTGCCCTTCATGCGCACCACCAGCGGCACTTGCAGGTTCACCGCCTTGCAGGCTGCGATCACGCCGGTGGCGATGGTGTCGCACTTCATGATGCCGCCGAAGATGTTGACCAGGATGCCCTGGACGTTCTTGTTCTTCAGCATGATCTTGAAGGCTTCGGTCACCTTCTCGGGGGTGGCGCCGCCGCCCACGTCGAGGAAGTTGGCCGGCTCGCCGCCGAACAGCTTGATGGTGTCCATGGTGGCCATGGCCAGGCCGGCGCCGTTCACCAGGCAGCCGATGTTGCCGTCCAGGCTGATGTAGGCCAGGTCGAACTTGCTGGCTTCCACTTCGGCCGGATCTTCTTCGTCGAGGTCCCGCAGCGCGACGATTTCAGGATGGCGGAAGAGGGCGTTGGAGTCGAAGTTGAACTTGGCGTCCAGGGCGATCAGGTTGCCCTTGGAGTCGCAGTTCAGCGGGTTGATCTCGACCAGCGAGGCGTCCGTGTCCATGTAGCACTTGTAGAGCTTGGCGAACAGGTCGACGGCCTGGTCCACCGAGCCGCCGGTCAGGCCGATGGCGGTGGCGATCTTCTTGCTCTGCTCGGCGGTGATGCCGGTGAGCGGGTCGATCATCTCGGTGATGATCTTCTCGGGCGTGGAGTGGGCCACTTCCTCGATGTCCATGCCGCCTTCGCTCGAGGCGATCACGGCGACCTTCTGCGTGGCGCGGTCGGTGACCAGCGACACATAGAGTTCGTTCTTGATGTCGGCGCCGTCTTCGATGTACAGGCGGCGGACCTTCTGGCCTTCGGGGCCGGTCTGGTGGGTCTTGAGCTGCATGCCCAGGATCTGGCCAGCCAGTTCCTTGACCTGGTCGATGCTCTTGGCAACCTTCACGCCGCCGCCCTTGCCTCGGCCACCGGCGTGGATCTGGGCCTTGACGACCCACACGGGGCCGCCGAGCTTCTGGGCGGCTTCGACCGCCTCCTGAACCGTGAATGCCGGGATGCCGCGCGGAACGGGCACGCCGAACTTGGCAAGAATTTCCTTGCCTTGGTACTCGTGAATCTTCATGAGGAAATCTCTCTGGGCGGGGAGGTTGGACAGGGACCTGGTATGGCGCTGTTGTCCACTGGCCACTAAGCCAGATGAGGCGTGGGCGGGGGACAGCCGCTGACTGTATCATGTTGCGGTGCACCAACCCGGGGCGCCCGTTTGCGGGTATCACGTAGCCCCTTCCACACGAAAGTACGCCATGGCCAAGGTCTTCATTGACGGCGAAGCCGGCACCACCGGCCTTCAGATTCGCGAGCGCCTCGAAAAGATGCGCGGCGAAGTCGAGCTCGTGAGCATCGCGCCCGAGCTGCGCAAGGACGTGAACGCCAAGCGAGAACTCATGGCCGGCGTCGACCTGGTGGTGCTGTGCCTGCATGACGACGCAGCGCGCGAGTCGGTGGCGCTCATCGACCAGCTGCCGGGCAAGAAGCCCAAGATCATCGACGCATCCACCGCGCACCGCGTGGCGCCGGGCTGGGTGTTCGGCTTTCCTGAGCTTGTGGAAGGCCATGCCAAGGCGGTGGCCACGGCGGCGCGCGTGGGCAACCCGGGCTGCTACGCCACCGGCGCCATCGCGCTGGTGCGCCCGCTGGTGGATGCCGGCATCGTGCCGGCCGACCATGCCTTGAGCCTGCCTTCGGTGAGCGGCTATTCGGGCGGCGGCCGTACGATGATCGAGGCCTACGAAAGCGGCAACGCGCCGGCCTACGAAACCTATGCGCTGGGCCTGAAGCACAAGCACATTCCCGAGATCATGAAGTACACGGGCCTGACCACGCGGCCGGTGTTCATTCCCTCGGTGGGCAATTTCAAGCAGGGCATGCTGGTGAACCTGCCGCTGCACCTGGACCTGCTGCCGGGCAAGCCCAAGGCCGCCGACCTGCAGGCCGCCTATGCGGCGCACTACGCCAAGAGCAACACGCCCGAGCAGTTCGTGAAGGTGCTGCCGCCCACCGAAGACGGCAAGCTCGATGCACTGGGCCTGAACGACACCAACGTGCTCGAGATCCGCGTGTTTCCCAACGAGGACCATCGCCACGCGGTCGCCATCGCGCGGCTGGACAACCTGGGCAAGGGCGCCAGCGGCGCGGCGGTGCAGAACCTCAAGCTGATGCTGGGGCTCTGAAGCCCCTGGGCGGCGCCATGCCGCCCGGCCATCAGCGCAGCATGGCCGACATGGCCGAGCAGCAATTGAGCATGCGCACCGCCGCCTCGACCGTGCGCGCGCCAAAACGCAGCGCGGTCGCATCCACCCGCTCGAATTCAGGCCACTGGCAGAACAGGTCCGCCAGGGCCGGTGTCTGCGTGCGCAGCAGCACGTCCAGCGGCGTGGTGAGCTGAAGCGGACGGGCCTGGGCGCGCCGGCCGATTCCCTCGGCCACGCCCGCGCGGATCGCCTCGCAGGCCTTCTTGGGCGAGAGCGACACGCCGCTGTTCTGGCCCGTCGCCCGCTTGGTCTGCACGAAGGCGGCATGCGGGAACAGCGCGCGGTTTTCCTCGATGAACACGTCGTCGCCGCTGCCCATGAGCACCGGCACGCCATGTTCGCCGGCCAGTGCGCCATACAGGCTGGCCTCGCTCATCGGCTGGCCGTTGAACTCGATGCCGGCGAAGGCGAAGCTGTTGATGGTGTGGGCGAGGATGCCGCGCCCGCCGGCGCGCGAGTGGTAGCCCACCATGCACATGCCGGCCACGCCAAGCTCGCAGCCCGACGCCATGCTCAGGTAGCGCGGTTTTCCCTGCACGACCTGCGCGCGCGCGTCGAGCACGTCCGGCAGCAGGTTGCGGAAGTCGCCGTGCGAGTCGTTCACCAGCACCTCGTCGGCGCCCGCGTCGAAGGCGCCGGCAATGGCGGCGTTGGCCTCGTCGGTCATCAGGCGGCGGGCCCGTTCGTATTCGGGGTTGCCTGCACGCACCTGCTGCGAGTGGTAGACGCCGGCCACGCCTTCGATGTCGACGGAAATCAGGATCTTCATGGGAGCTTTCAGGAGTGGGGCAGCAGATCGCGCAGCGCGGCGCGGGCATGGCCATCGCGCCCGGTCACCGGCTCGGCATGCCACAGCGCATGCACGATGGCCTGCTCGACGCTGTCGGCTGCAGCCTGGAAGAAGCCGTCGAGCCGCGCGTCGTGCAGCATCGCCACGCGCGGCATGGGTTCGTCGGGAGACAGCGGCACCGTGTAGGCGGTGGAAAAAGCCAGCGCGATGTCGCCGCTGCCGTGGCCGAACACCGAGCCGGTGCGCCCGATGCCCACGCCGGCGCGCACCGCAAGCCTGCGCAACTGGCGCGCATCGAGCGGCGCGTCGGTGGCGATCAGCACGATGATCGAGCCCTTCTCGGGCGCGGCGTCGGCCTCTTGCGCAGCGAGCCGGGCGGCCAGTTCGCGCCCCACCGGCCGGCCCGCCAGCAGCAGGTTGGGCAACAGCCCGAAGTTCGCCAGCACCAGCGCGCCGACCGTGAAGCCCTGGCCCTCGACACGCCGTGAAGCCGTGCCGATGCCACCCTTGAGGCCGAAGCAGGACATGCCGCGCCCCGCGCCCACCGCGCCCTGCGCCACCCACTCGCTGGCCGCAGCGCAGGCGGCCTGGTAGTCGGCCTCGCCGAGCACCATCCGCTGGATGTCGTTGAGATAGCCATCGTTGCACTCGAAGACCAGCGGATTCACCGTGGGCAGGCCGCGCCCGCACTCCGGATTCGCCGCCACGCACTGGCGGATCTGCGCCGCCGCCACCGCCGGCACAGAGAAGGTGTTGGTGAGGGCGATGGGTGTTTCGAGCACGCCCAGTTCCTCCACCTGCACCAGGCCCACGCTCTTGCCGAAGCCGTTGATCACCGCCACACCGGCCGGCACGCGATTCAGGTAAGCATCGCCGGCGTGCGGACGCACCACCGTCACGCCCGTCTGCACGGCGCCGTCGCTGAGCGTCGCGTGGCCCACGGTGACGCCGGCCACATCGGTGATGGCATCGCGCGGGCCCGAGGGCAGCGCGCCGATGCGCGGAGGCAGCGCTTGCATCAGAGCCGATCGATCTTCGGATCGAGCGCGTCGCGCAGGCCGTCGCCCAGCAGGTTGAAGGCCAGCACGGTGAGGAAGATGGCGATGGCCGGGAACAGCGCCACGTGCGGCGCGTTGACCATGTCGGCGCGCGCCTCGTTGAGCATGGCGCCCCACTCAGGCGTCGGCGGCTGCGCGCCCATGCCCAGGAACGAGAGGCTGGCCGCCGTGATGATCGAGGTGCCGATGCGCATCGTGAAGTACACGACGATGGAGGAGATGGTGCCCGGCAGGATGTGCCGCAGCAGGATGGTCCGGTCGCGCGCGCCGATGCTGCGGGTGGCCTCGATGTAGGTGAGGTTCTTCAGCACCAGCGTGTTGCCGCGCACCAGCCGCGCGAAGGCCGGCACGCTGAACACCGACACCGCCACCACCACGTTGGTCATGCTGCTGCCCAGGATGGCCACCACGCCGATGGCCAGCAGGATGCCGGGAAAGGCGAAGAGCACGTCGGAGATGCGCATCACGATGCGGTCCCACCAGCCGCCGTAGTAGCCGGCCAGCAGGCCCAGCACCGTGCCGATGATGGCGCCCAGCACCACCGAGAGGAATCCGGCGGCAAGCGACACGCGCGCCCCCATCAGGATGCGGCTGAAGATGTCGCGCCCCAGCGGATCGACGCCGAACCAGTGCGCCGCCGACGGGCCGGTGTTGATGCGGTCGTAGTCGAAGAAGTTCTCGGCGTCGTAGGGCGTGATCCACGGCGCCAGCACGGCCACCAGCACCAGCAACAGCACGAACACGCCGGCCCCGAGCGCCACGTGCTGCATGCGGAACTTGCGCCAGAACTCGGTCCAGGGCGTGCGCACGCGCGAAGATGCGGCGGTGGCGGCGGTGCTCTCGGCCGCCGCTGCCGCGGGCTCCTGCACGGAAAGGGTCTCGTCGTTCATCGGGAAAAAAGATTCAGCTGTAGCGGATGGTGGGATTGATGAGGCCGTACAGCACGTCCACCACCAGGTTGATCAGGATGAACTCGAGCGAGAACAGCAGCACCAGCGTCTGGATCACCGGGTAGTCGCGCATGTCCACCGCCTCCACCAGCAGGCGTCCCAGCCCCGGCCAGTTGAACACGGCCTCCACCACGATGGAGCCGCCCAGCAGGAAGCCGAACTGCAGCCCCATCATCGTGACCACCGGGATCAGCGCGTTGCGCAGGCAGTGCTTGAGCACCACCCATTTCTCCGACACGCCCTTGGCGCGCGCGGTGCGCACGAAGTCCTCCTGGATGACCTCGACGAAGGAGGCGCGGGTGAAGCGCGCCATCACCGCGGCCACCGCCGCCCCCAGCGTGAGCGAGGGCAGGATGTAGTGCTTCCAGCTGTCGGCGCCCACCGTGGGCAGCCAGCCCAGCTGCACCGAGAACAGCTGCATCAGCAGCATGCCCAGCGCGAAGGCCGGGAAGGAGATGCCCGACACGGCCAGGGTCATGCCGATGCGGTCGGGCCACTGGTTGCGGTACACGGCCGAGACGATGCCGATGGTCATGCCGAACAGCACGGCCCACGCCATGCTGGTGATGGTCAGCATCAAGGTGGGCATGAACCGGTCGGCGATCTCGGTGGCCACCGGCCGGCGCGAGCGCAGCGAAGTGCCGAAGTCGCCCTGCAGCATGTTGCCGAAGAAGTTCAGGAACTGCTGCGGGAGCGGCTTGTCCAGGCCCAGCTCCTGGCGCACCAGCGCCACCGTCTCGGGACCGGCGTCCGGGCCGGCGGCCAGGCGCGCGGGGTCGCCCGGCAGCATGTGCACGAACAGGAACACCAGCACGGCGACGATCAGCAGCGTGGGCAAAAGCCCCAGCAGCCGCTTGATGATGTACTGGGTCATGCCAGGCGCTCCAGCGCAGACGGCAGCGATCGGTGCGCGCGCAGGATCACTTCAGGTCCGCTTCGTCGAAGTTGAAGCTGCCGTCCGGAATCACGTAGAAGCCGGCCAGGTTCTTGGCGCGCACCGACAGCAGCTGCTCGGTCACCAGGAAGGCCCAGGGCGCATCCTTCCAGATGCGCTGCTGCGCGTCGGCATAGAGCTTGGCCTTCTGCGCGCCGTCGGTCACGGTGAGTGCCTTGGCGATGTCGGCGTCGACCTCCGCGTTCTTGTAGTAGGCCGTGTTGAACAGCTTGGGCGGGAAGCTCTCGGAGGCCAGCAGCGGTCGCAGCGCCCAGTCGGCCTCGCCGGTGGAAGACGACCAGCCGACGTAGTACATGCGCACCGGGGCGGTGGCCGGGTCCTGCGCGCTCTCGACGCGCTCGACGCGCTGGCCGGCTTCCAGCGCCTGCACCTGCACCTTGATGCCCACCTGCGCGAGCTGCTGCTGCACGAACTGGATCACCTTCTGCGCGGTGCTGTAGTTGTAGGCGCTCCACAGCTGGCTCTCGAAGCCGTTGGGATAGCCGGCTTCCTTGAGCAGCTCGCGCGCCTTCTTCGGGTCATACGGCCAGGGGCCCAGCTTGGTGTTGTATTCCACGCCCTTGGGCACCACGCCCTCGGCCGGGATCGCGTAGCCCGAGAACGCCACCTTGGCCAGCGCTTCCTTGTTGATCGCGTAGTTGATCGCCTCGCGCACCTTCGGGTTGTCGAAGGGCTTTTGCTGCACGTTCATCGAGATGTAGCGATGAATGATCGACGGTGCGCTGGTCACTTCGAGGCTGGGCTTGCTCATCAGCGTCTGCGCGGCCTCGGGTGGCATCGGGAAGGCGAAGTGCGCCTCGTTGGTCTGCATCATCGCGGCGCGGGTGTTGTTGTCCACCACCGGACGCCAGGTGATGCTGTCGATCTTCGGATAGCCCTTGCGCCAATAGCCGTCGAACTTGGCGACCTTCAGGTAGTCGGTGCTCTTCCACTCGACGAACTTGAACGGGCCGGTGCCCACCGGGTTCTGCGCGATGCCCTTGCTGCCGTACTTGGCCAGCGCCGCCGGCGAGATGATCACCGCCGAGGGGTGCGCCAGCGTGTTGATGAAGGGCGAGAAGGGCTCCTTCAGCGTGAAGCGCACGGTGGTCGCGTCGACCGCTTCCGTCTTGCCGATGTTCTTGTAGAGGTTGTAGCGCTTGAGCTTGTTGTCGGGGTTGGTGACGCGGTCGAAGTTGGCCTTGACCGCCTGCGCGTTGAAGTCGGTGCCGTCGTGGAACTTGATGCCGCTCTTGAGCTTGAAGGTGTAGACCAGCCCGTCCTTGCTGACGGTGTAGCTGTCGGCCAGCACCGGCACCATCTTCATGGTGTGGTCGAAGCCGTACAGGCCCTGGTAGAAGGACTTGGCCACCGCCTGCGACAGCGTGTCGTTGGCGTCATACGGATCGGTGGTGGTGAAGTTGGACTGCACCGCCACCACCAGGTCCTTGCCGGCGGCGTGTGCCGAGAGGGCCAGGCCGGCCAGCGAGAGCGCCGCGGCGATTCGGGAAAGACGCTTGTTCATTGCAGATGACTCCTAATGGTCGGTGAGTGAATGAATGAGTGATTGAGTTGTCGAACAAAAGAAAAGATCAGAAGCCACCCGCGATGGCATGCCGTGCCACGAAGTGCCCCGGGCCCACCTCCACCAGCGGCGGCGGATCCGGCTCGTAGCCCGCGGGATGGATGGCACTGGGGATCTCGCCCTGCAGCAGCGTGCGCTCCAGGTGCCGGCGCGACGGATCGGCCACCGGCACCGCGGCCATCAGCCGGCGCGTGTAGGCATGCTGCGGGTTCTCGAACACGGCGCGGCGCGGCCCGATCTCGACGATCTGCCCGAGGTACATCACGGCGACGCGATGGCTGATGCGCTCCACCACCGCCATGTCGTGCGAGATGAAGAGAAAGGCCACCCCCAGCTCGCGCTGCAGGTCCAGCATGAGGTTGACGATCTGCGCCTGGATCGACACGTCCAGCGCCGACACCGACTCGTCCGCCACCACCACTTTCGGGTTGAGCGCGAGGGCGCGGGCAATCGCGATGCGCTGGCGCTGGCCCCCGGAGAACTCGTGCGGATAGCGCTGCGCATACTCGGGCGGCAGGCCCACCTTGTCGAGCAGCCAGCGGACCCGCTCGCGCGCCTTCTCGCCGTCGGCCACGCCATGCACCAGCAGCGGCTCCATGATCGAGAAGCCCACCGTCACCCGCGGGTCGAGCGAGGCGAAGGGGTCCTGGAAGATGAACTGGATGTCGCGGCGAAGATGGCGCACCTCGCGCTCGGGCAGCGACAGGATCTCGCGGCCGCCGAACTCGATGCGGCCGCGCTGGCTCTCGACCAGGCGCAGCAGCGAACGACCGGTGGTCGACTTGCCGCAGCCCGATTCGCCCACCAGTGCCAGCGTCTCGCCGGCGCGCAGCTCGAAGCTCACCTTCTCCACCGCGTGCACCTCGCGCGTGACGCGGCCGAAGAAGCCCTGGCGCAGCGGGAAACGCGTGACCAGGTCCTGCACGCGAAGCACGGGCGGCGCATCTCGCCGGACCGTGTCGACCACCGGCGCGGCCTCGACGCCCGCCGGCGCATCGACGCGCAGCAGCTCGAACTTGGCGGGCAGGTCGGTGCCGCGCATCGCGCCCAGCCGGGGGACGGCGGACAGCAGCGCCTTGGTGTAGGGGTGCTGGGGCTGGGCGAAGATCTGCGCCGACGGCGCCTCTTCGACCTGGTTGCCGCGGTACATCACCAGCACGCGGTCGGCCACCTCGGCCACCACGCCCATGTCATGCGTGATGAAGACCACGCCCATGTGCATCTCGCGCTGCAGCTCGCGGATGAGCTGCAGGATCTGCGCCTGGATGGTGACGTCCAGCGCGGTGGTCGGCTCGTCGGCAATGAGCAGCGAAGGCCGGCACGACAGCGCCATGGCGATCATCACCCGCTGGCGCATGCCGCCCGAGAGCTGGTGCGGATAGCGCGAGAGCACGCTGCGCGCCTCCGGAATGCGCACCAGCTCCAGCATGCGCAGGGCCTCGGCACGCGCTGCCGTGCGGTCCTTGCCCTGGTGGATGGACACGGCCTCGGCGATCTGGTCGCCGGCGGTGAACACCGGGTTGAGCGAGGTCATCGGCTCCTGGAAGATCATCGCGATGTCGGCACCGCGGATGGCGCGCATCGTTGCGTTGGAGGCGCGCGCCAGGTCCAGCACCTCGCCGTTGCGCCGGCGGAAGGCCATGGTGCCGCTCGGGATGCGGCCGCCGCCCCATTCGACCAGCCGCATCACCGACAGCGAGGTGACCGACTTGCCCGAGCCCGACTCGCCCACTATGGCCAGCGTCTCGCCGCGCTCGACGTGGAAGGACAGATTGCGCACGGCATCGACCGTGCGCTCGGACGTGGCGAAGCGCACGGTGAGGTCGTTGACCGCCAGCACGTGCTGCTCGGGCAGGTGCAAGGCGGCGGAAGAAGTGCCGGCTTCGGCGAGAACAGCGGACATGGATTCAGCGATGGATGGCAGTGACCGGCGCCTGCGCGCCGCGGGCATGCGCACGGTACATGCCTTCGGTGTTGAAGGCCAGGCTCAGGTTTCCCTGGCGGTCGACGGCGATCAGTCCGCCGTTGCCGCCGATGGCCGGCAGGCTGTGCATGACCACCGCCTCGCACGCCTCGCCGAGCGACTGCCCCGCGTAGCGCATGCGTGCGCAGACATCGTAGGCGGCGGCCACGCGGATGAACATCTCGCCGCTGCCGGTGCAGGACACGGCGGCGGTGCGGTCGTCGGCATAGGTGCCGGCGCCGATGAGCGGCGAATCGCCCACGCGGCCCACGCGCTTGTTGGTCATGCCGCCGGTGGAGGTGGCGGCTGCGAGGTGGCCCTGGATGTCGAGCGCGACGGCGCCGACAGTGCCCATCTTGCGGTCCTCGTCGAGCGGGGCTTGCTCGCGCTGGAAGTTGAAGGCGAGGGCGGCACTGTCGTGGTCGAGGGCGACGCGGCCGGCATCCCGCACACGGTGCAACTGGGCACGGCGCGCCTCGGTGGAGAAATAGGAAGGCTCGACCATCTCCAGCCCGCGCTCGCGTGCGAAAGCCTCGGCGCCCGCGCCGGCCAGCAGCACATGGGCACCGTCCTCCATCACGGCGCGTGCCGCGCGCACCGGGCGGCGCACATGGCTCACGCCGGCAATGGCGCCGGCGCGCAGGTCGGCGCCATCCATCACCGCGGCATCCAGCTCGTGGGTTTCGGCATGGGTGAAGACGGCGCCGTGGCCGGCGTTGAAGAGCGGGCAGTCTTCCAGCATCTCGACCGCAAGGCAGGCGGCGTCGAGGGCCGAGCCGCCAGCGAGCAGCAGTTTCTGCGCGGCCAGCGTGATGGCGTGCAGGGCCTCGTGGTAGCCACGCGCGGCATCGGGCGCGAGCGTGGCGGCACTGATGGTGCCGGCGCCGCCATGGATGGCGATGACGGGGGTGGTGGAACTCATCGGGATCGTTTGGTTGAAGGGTTCGGAAGCACCTGCGCCTGCCGGCCCGGGCCGCCATGCAGCCACGGTGCCACCGAATCGACGACTTTGCCAGCCGTCTGGTAGGCGCCTGGGGCGCGCAGGGCCACGGCGCTGCTCAGCGCCTCGACCAGCGCCAGCGCGCCGGTCTCGCAGTTGGGGCGGTAGCGGGTGCCGGTCTGGGCATAGAGCACCACATCGGCCAACGGCGCCAGCGGCGAACTGGGCCGGTCGGTGATGGCCAGCACCTGCACGCCGCGCGCGCGGGCCTCGCGCGCCAGCGTGACGGTGTCGTTGAGGTAGCGCGGGAAGGCCATGGCGACCAGCAGGTCCTCCGGGCCGCGGCGGGCGAGGGCACGGGCCGCCTGGCTGACGCCTGCTGGCCCGGCGAGCAGCCGCACGTCGGGGCAGTAGGACTCCAGCCCATGGTGCAGCAGCCCGGCCAGCCAGGCGCTCGCACCGAAGCCGACGATCGCGGTCGTGCGCGCCGCGAGGATGCGGCGAACCGCCTCCTCGCAGGCGGCATGGTCCAGCGAGCGGCGGGTGGCCCCGATGTTTCGCTGGCTCTCGTCGAGCACCGCCATGAAGACCTCGGCCACGGTGCCCGGCTGCGCCAGGTTGTCGCGCAGCTCCTGCACCGGCGCCAGCAGCGGCTCGAAGCCGCGCACCAGTTCGGCTCGGAAGGTGGCATAGCCCTCGAAGCCCAGGGCCCGCGCGAAGCGGTTGGCCGTGGCCACCGACACGCCGATGCTGGCTGCCAGTTCGTCGATGGGCTGCGTCGCCACCTGCAGCGGATGCGCCAGCACGTGGTCGGCCACCCGCCGGTGCGCGCGCGTGAGCTGCGGCAACACCTGGGCGATGCGGCGCGCCACCATGGTGTTGCCGCTGCCGGCCGGGGAAGAGGATGCTTGCACTGTCGGGGCTTCAGGTAAATGCGCTTACAAATATAAGCGCACTCTGAAAATTTTTGATCAACCCGGAGTGCAAGAGGCGTGCCGGCAGCACGCAAGTCGGCTCAGATGTCGTCGGGAAGGGAGAGAACGCGGCGAACGATCTCCCCCGAAAAGCCCCGCGCCAGCAGGAAGCGCGTCTGCTTCGCCCGCTCCGCGGCGTCGGCGGGCGGCTGGCCGAAGCGGCGGCGCCAGACCTCGCGTGCGCGCTCCAGTTCGGTGCTCTTGAGCTGCGCCATGGCGCCGGCGATGGCCTCGGCGCCAATGCCCTTTTGTTGCAGTTCCTGCTTCAGGCGCATGGCACCCATGCGGCTCGCGCGCTGGTGCAGCACCGACTGCACCACGCGCGGTTCGCTGATGAAATCGCGAGCTGCCAGTTCGTCCAGCGCCTGGGCGAGGGTGCCGGGCTCTTCTTCATACCTGGCCAGCTTGCGCTCCAGCTCGGCGCGCGAGTGCTCACGCTGCGCGAGCAGGCGCAGGGCCCGGCCCTTGAGGGAAGGGGCGTCGAATCCCATGGATCGCCGCGCCGGCGCGGGCCTTCATGAAGCCCGCACCGGCGCCTCCGGCCAAGGCTTACTTCTCGCCCTTGTCAGCCTTGTCAGCCTTGTCGGCCTTGTCCGCCTTGGGGGCCTTGGCGGACGGCGCGGCTTCTTCGGCTTCCGAACCCGGCAGCAGCGGAATGCCCAGCGACTCGCGCACCTTGTTCTCGATCTCGCGCGCCAGCTCGGGGTTCTCGCGCAGGAACTCGCGGGAGTTGTCGCGGCCCTGGCCGATCTTCTCGCCGTTGTAGGCGTACCAGGCGCCACTCTTCTCGACGATGCGGTTGTTCACGCCCATGTCGATGATTTCGCCCTCGCGGCTGATGCCCTCGCCGAACAGGATGTCGAACTCGGCCGTCTTGAAGGGCGGGCTGACCTTGTTCTTCACCACCTTGACCTTGGTCTCGTTGCCGATGGCCTCCTCGCCCTTCTTGATGGTGCCGATGCGGCGGATGTCCAGGCGCACCGAGGCGTAGAACTTGAGCGCGTTGCCGCCGGTGGTGGTTTCGGGCGAGCCGAACATCACGCCGATCTTCATGCGGATCTGGTTGATGAAGATGACCATGCAGTTGGTCTTCTTGATAGTGGCCGTGAGCTTGCGCAGCGCCTGGCTCATCAGGCGGGCCTGCAGGCCGGGCAGGGAGTCGCCCATTTCGCCTTCGATTTCGGCCTTGGGCGTGAGCGCGGCCACCGAGTCGATCACGATGAGGTCCACGGCGCCGGAGCGCACCAGCGAGTCGACGATTTCGAGCGCCTGCTCGCCGGTGTCGGGCTGGCTGATGAGCAGGTCGGGCAGGTTCACGCCGAGCTTGCTGGCGTACTGCACGTCGAGGGCGTGCTCGGCGTCGACGAAGGCGCAGGTGCCGCCCTGCTTCTGCATGTTGGCGATGACCTGCAGGGTGAGGGTGGTCTTGCCCGAGGATTCCGGACCGTAGATTTCGACGACGCGGCCACGCGGCAGGCCGCCCACGCCCAGTGCGATGTCCAGGCCCAGCGAGCCGGTCGACACCACCTGGATGTCCTCGATCTTCTCGCCTTCACCCAGACGCATGATCGTGCCCTTGCCGAACTGCTTTTCGATCTGCGCCAGGGCAGCTTGCAGGGCCTTGGCCTTTTCGCTGTTGGCACCGGCGATGTTGGCACCCTTGACGACTGCGTCCATGAGAATCTCCTTGAAAATCAACAGGTTGGTGTTTGGTTGCCAGCCTGCTTCGAATCACAGGCTGGATGCTTGAACAGTAGTGTACGTGGCCATACCGGCGAGTAAAGCAGTTATTTAGTCAGTTTGCTTTACCATTTGAGCCATGTCCCTGAACCCCGATCAAGACGCCTGGCGCCAGACCCACCTGGGCCGCCTGCTGGGCCACGCCATGCGGCGCTTCGACGAGCGGGTGCTCTCGCTCATGGCGCATGAGGTCGAGGTGCCGCTGGCGCTGTCCAACCTCGCGGCCCGCGCGCAGGTGAGTGCGGCCCACATCCACATCACCCGCCACCTGGCGCGCGGCGGCTCGCGCCTGACCGAGCTGGCCGAGCGCGCCGGCATGACCAAGCAGGCCATGGGCATGCTGGTCGACCAGTGCGAGGCTTGGGGATTGGTCACGCGCAGCCCCGATCCGCTCGACGCGCGGGCCCGGCAGGTGCAGTTCACCGCCGACGGCCTGGCCTGGCTGGAAGCCTTCCGGCGCGCCGTGGCGCAGGCCGAGGACGAGTTTCGCGCCGCCGTGGGCCAGGAGGTCGCCACCGTGGTGGCGCTGGGGCTGGAGGCCTACGCAGGCGAGGCCGGCGAGCCTGCCTGAAAGGGCGGGCAAGCCCTGAGTCGCCCCGGCAGCAATGGGAGGTTGCGACTTCTAGAATCGCGTAAGGAGACAAACGCAATGCGCATACTGATTGCCGAAGACGACCAGGTGTTGGCGGACGCCCTGCTGCGCAGCCTGCGCACTTCGGGCGCGGCAGTCGATCATGTGGCCAGCGGCAACCAGGCCGACGCGGCGCTCATGACCAACAGCGAGTTCGATCTGCTGATCCTCGACCTGGGCCTGCCCGGGCTGCACGGCCTGGAAATCCTCAAGCGCCTGCGCGCCCGCGGCCAGCAGATGCCGGTGCTGGTGCTCACCGCGGCCGACAGCGTGGAAGAGCGCGTCAAGGGCCTGGACTTCGGCGCCGACGACTACATGGCCAAGCCCTTTTCGCTGCAGGAACTCGAGGCGCGCGTGCGCGCCCTCACGCGGCGCGGCATGGGCGCCACCAGCAACGCCATCAAGCACGGCCCGCTGATCTACGACCAGGCAGGCCGCGTGGCCACCATCGACGGCAAGATGGTGGAGCTGTCGGCACGCGAGCTGGGCCTGCTCGAAGTGCTGCTGCAGCGCGCCGGCCGGCTGGTCAGCAAGGACCAGCTGGTGGAGCGGCTGTGCGAATGGGGCGAAGAGGTGAGCCTCAATGCCATCGAGGTGTACATCCACCGCCTGCGCAAGAAGATCGAGAAGGGCCCCATTCGCATTGCGACGGTGCGCGGGCTGGGGTATTGCCTGGAGAAGATCCAGGGCTGAACCCGGGTCGTAGGCGGCACGTTCGCCTGCATGACCTTCTTCTGCGCGAGACACCACCACCTTGAGACTCTTCCAACGCGGCCAGCGCTCCCTGTTCGGCGAAATCCTCGACTGGATGCTCACGCCCCTGCTGCTGCTGGTGCCGGTGAGCATCGGCGTGACCTGGCTGGTGGCGCAGGGCATTGCCAACCGGCCCTTCGACCGCGCGCTCGAGTTCAATGCGCGCACGCTGTCGCGCATGGTCACCATCCAGAACGGGCTGGTGCAGTTCCAGCTGCCGGAGTCGGCCGGCCAGATCCTGCGCGCCGACGGCACCGACCGCGTGTACTACCAGGTGCTGGGCGCCGACAAGCGCCTGCTGGACGGCGACGCCGAAGTGCCCCTGCCCGAGGAAGAAGAGGCGCCCGGCGAAGTGGTGCTGCGCGACGACAAGCTGCGCGGCGAGGCGGTGCGCGTGGCCAGCATCTGGATCGAGCTGGCGCAGCCCGACGGCCCGCCACTCAAGGTGCTGGTGCAGTTGGCCGAAACGCGCGAGAAGCAGCAGGTGCTGGCCGCCGAGATCATCAAGGGCGTGCTGCTGCCGCAGTTCGCCATCCTGCCGCTGGCGGTGCTGCTGATCTGGCTGGCGCTGGCGCGCGGCATCAACCCCTTGTCGGAGCTGGAAGACCGCATCCGCAAGCGCCGCCCCGACGACCTGAGCCCGCTGGACGACAGCGCCGTGCCGGTCGAGGTGGCGCCGCTGGTGGCCTCGGTCAACGGCCTGCTGATGCGCCTGAAGGATTCGCTGGCGACCCAGAAGCGCTTCCTGGCCGACGCGGCGCACCAGCTCAAGACGCCGCTGGCGGGCCTGCGCATGCAGGCCGACCTGGCGCAGCGCGAGAACGCCAATGCCGACGAGCTCAAGCAGTCGCTCAAGCAGATCGGCCGCTCCAGCATGCGCGCCACCCACACGGTGAACCAGCTGCTGGCCCTGGCGCGGGCCGAAGGCGGCGGTGGCGCGCTGGCGCCGCAAGTCTGCGACCTGGCGCGGCTGACCATCGAGGTGGTGCGCGAGGCCGTGCCGCGCGCCATGGACAAGGCGCTGGACCTGGGCTACGACGGCCACCAGCCCGGTGCGCCCGGCGTGCAGCTGGAGGGCTTTCCCACGCTGCTCAAGGAGCTGATCCGCAACCTGGTGGACAACGCCATTGCCTACACGCCCTCGTCGCCCGACAAGCCCGGCGTGATCACCGCACGGGTGCTGGCCGACCCCTTCGGCCATGTCGTGGTCCTGCAGGTGGAAGACTCCGGCCCCGGCATTTCCGAGGCCGACAAGGAGCTGGTGTTCGAACCCTTCTACCGCGTGCTGGGCAACGATGCGGATGGTTCGGGCCTGGGCCTGCCCATCGTGTGCGAGATCGCGCGGCAGCACAACGCGACCGTGTCGCTCGAAGACGCCCACCCGGGCAAGAAGCCGCCCGGCTCGCGCTTCAGCGTGCGCTTTGAGGCGCGGGAGACGGCGAAGAAGCGGCCGGCTTGATCTGCAGCGCGCCGGGGCGCACCTGCTGCTCCAGCCGATGCGGTTCGCGTTCGCCGTACGAGGCCGGCAGCCAGCCGAAAGCGGCCAGCGCGCCGTGGCTCCAGGCGAAATACAGGCCGTTGGCCAGCACGAGGGCGATCAGCAGAATTCGCACGTCGGGGCCTGTGTGTGTCAGCCGGCGCGCGGGCGCACGCTGACTTCGGAGCTGGTGATGGATTGCATGCCGGCCGCAGTATGCACGAGCAGTTCGCCGGTCCAGCCCACGCCTTCGCAGCGGCCTGCGGTGCCGTCGCTCAGCTGCACCTCGCGCCCGCGCAGGGCGTCGCGTTGGGCAAAACGGGTGGCCAGCGGGCCGAAGCCTGTCTCGGAAAACTCCAGCACCGTGCGCAGCAGGGGCGCCGCGATCTGCGCCAGCGCGCCAGGAGCGGTGGCCTGCGGCTGCCACTCGCGCACGCAGGCCGGTGGCGTGTTCATGCCCTGCGCGTCGCGCGGGCCGATGTTGATGCCCACGCCGATCACCGCGTAGCGCGTGGCCGTCGACGCTTCCCCGGGCAGGGTGGCGGTCTCGATCAGGATGCCGGCCAGCTTGCGGTCCTGCAGCCACAGGTCGTTGGGCCACTTCAGGGCCAGGCCGGCGCTGCGTTGCGGATCCAGCGCCTCGGCCACCGCCACGCCCACGGCCAGCGAGAGGCCCGACCAGTCGCGCGGCGCCAGCGGAAGCCCCAGCGAAAAGGTGAGGGTGGGGGCGGCGTCGGTCTCGCCCGTCTGGCTTTGCCAGGGCCGGCCCATGCGCCCGCGGCCGGCGCTCTGGCGCAGGGCCACCAGCAGCACGGCCTCGCCGGCCCGGCCCGCGCGCCCGCGCCGCATCAGCTCGGTGTTGGTGGAGTCGATTTCCTCCACCAGTTCCACCCGGCAGCCCGGCAGCAAGGCATCGAGCTGCGCGCTCAGTTCGGCCAGCGGCCAGGCGGATGCGGGCTGGGGGGTCATGGCAGGGAGCTCAATCCTTCTTCTTGGCCTTCTTTTTCTTGTTCTTGGCTTTTTTCTTCTTCTTTTTCTTGCTGGACTTCTTGCCTTCTTCCTCGTCGTCCTTGGGCGACAGCAGCGTGCCGCGGCAGGTCTCGGCGCCGCACCAGCAGGGGAACTCGGCCAGCAGCTTGGGCGTGTATTCCTCGTCGATGATCAGGCCGTAGTCGTAGTTGAGCTCTTCGCCGGCCTTGATGTTGCGCAGGGCCTTGATGAAGATGCGGCCATTCTGCTCGTCGGCCTCGCAGTTGGGGTCGCACGAGTGGTTGATCCACTTGGCGGAGTTGCCGTTCACCTTGCCGTCGATCACACGCTCGTCGTCGACGTGGAAGTAGAAGGTGTGGTTGGGCTGCGACGGGTCGTGGGGATGGCGGCGCAGCGCCTCTTCCCAGGTGATGACCTCGCCCTTGTACTCGACCAGGGTTTCGCCTTCGGCGATGTCTTGCAGGGCGAACACGCCGTTGCCGTGGACGCCGGAGCGCCGCGTCTGGATGCGGCGGCCGCTGCTCGGGGTGGATTTGGAAGGCATCGCCGAAGTCTGTTAGTTTGAATATGTACGCATGCGCGTGCGCGTGTACGCACGCGTGAGAAGCGCCAGATTGTAGAGAGAGCCGAGATGACGAAGACATTGGTGATTGCAGAAAAACCGTCGGTGGCCCAGGACATCGTCCGGGCGCTCACGCCGGTGGCCGGCAAGTTCGACAAGCACGACGAGCACTTCGAGAACGAGAAGTACGTCGTGACCAGCGCCGTGGGCCACCTGGTGGAGATCCAGGCCCCCGAGGAATACGACGTGAAGCGCGGCAAGTGGAGCTTTGCCAACCTGCCGGTGATCCCGCCGCGCTTCGATTTGAAGCCGGTGGAAAAGACCAAGACGCGCCTGAACGCCGTGGTGAAGCAGGCCAAGCGCAAAGATGTGTCCGCGCTGGTGAACGCCTGCGACGCGGGCCGCGAGGGCGAGCTGATCTTCCGCCTGATCGAGCAGTACGCCGGCGGCGCCAAGCCGCTGGGCAAGCCGGTGCAGCGGCTGTGGCTGCAGTCGATGACGCCGCAGGCGATCCGCGACGGCTTCGAGCAGCTGCGCAGCGAAAAGCAGATGCAGGGCCTGGCCGATGCGGCGCGCTCGCGCTCCGAAGCCGACTGGCTGGTGGGCATCAACGGCACCCGGGCCATGACCGCCTTCAACTCGCGCGACGGCGGCTTCTTCCTCACCACCGTGGGCCGGGTGCAGACACCCACCCTGTCGGTGGTGGTGGAGCGCGAGGAGCAGATCCGCAAGTTCGTCTCGCGCGACTACTGGGAAATCCACGCGAGCTTCCAGGCCGAGGCGGGCCAGTACCCGGGTAAATGGTTCGATCCGAACTGGAAGAAGGCCAACGCGCCCCTGTTGCCCAATGGCGAGCCCGACCCCGAGCAGCGCGCCGACCGCGTGTGGAACGAGCGCGACGCCCTGGCCATTGCCGATGCGGCGCGCGGCCAACCCGCCACCGTCACGGAAGAAAGCAAGCCCACCACGCAGGCCTCGCCGCTGCTGTTCGACCTGACCTCGCTGCAGCGCGAGGCCAACAGCCGCTTCGGCTTCTCGGCCAAGACCACGCTGGCGCTCGCGCAGAGCCTGTACGAGCGGCACAAGGCACTCACCTACCCGCGTACCGACTCGCGCGCACTGCCCGAGGACTACCTGCCGGTGGTGAAGCAGACGATGGGCATGCTCGCCAACAGCGGCATGAAGCATCTGGCGCCTTTCGCGCAGCAGGCCATCGACGGCAACTACGTCCGGCCAGCCAAGCGCATCTTCGACAACGCCAAGGTGTCGGACCACTTCGCCATCATCCCGACGCTGCAGGCGCCCTCGGGCCTGTCGGATGCGGAGCAGAAGCTGTACGACTTCGTGGTGCGGCGCTTCCTGTCGGTGTTCTTCCCCAGCGCCGAATTCCAGGTGACCACCCGCATCAGCACCGTGTCGCACGAGGGCAAGGACTACAACTTCCGCTCCGACGGCAAGGTGCTGGTCAAGCCGGGCTGGATGGCCATCTACGGCAAGGAAGCGGTGAGCGACGACGACGAGAAGGACGGCAAGAACCTGGTGCCCGTCAAGCCCGGCGAGAAGGTGCTGAATGAATCCGCCGACGCCAAGGGCCTGAAGACCCGTCCGCCGGCCCGCTATTCCGAAGCCACGCTGCTGGGCGCCATGGAGGGCGCCGGCAAGCTCATCGACGACGACGAGCTGCGCGAGGCCATGCAGGAAAAGGGCCTGGGCACGCCGGCCACGCGCGCAGCCATCATCGAAGGCCTGCTGGCCGAGAAGTACATCCTGCGCGAGGGCCGCGAGCTCATCCCGACGGCCAAGGCCTTCCAGCTCATGACGCTGCTGCGCGGCCTGGGGGTGGAGGAACTGTCCAAGGCCGAGCTCACCGGCGAGTGGGAATACAAGCTCTCGCAGATGGAGCACGGCAAGCTCAGCCGCGACGCCTTCATGCGCGAGATCGCCGAAATGACGGAGCACATCGTCAAGAAGGCCAAGGAGTACGACCGCGACACCGTACCGGGCGACTACGCCACCTTGAGCACGCCGTGCCCCAACTGCGGCGGCGTGGTTCGCGAGAACTACCGGCGCTACGCCTGCACCGGCAAGCCTGGGCAGGAGCCCTGCGGCTTTTCCTTCGGCAAGTCGCCGGCCGGCCGCACCTTCGAGGTGGCCGAGGCCGAGGCGCTGCTGCGCGACAAGCACATCGGCCCGCTGGAAGGCTTCCGCTCCAAGGCGGGCTGGCCCTTCGTCTCCGAGATCGTCCTGAAGTTCGACGAAGAGGCGAAGAACTACAAGCTGGAGTTCGACTTCGGCGACGAGAAGGACCCGGCCGAAACGGGCGAGATCGTCGACTTCAGCGGCCAGCAATCCCTCGGGCCGTGCCCGAAATGCAGCAGCCGCGTGTTCGAGTTCGGCAGCAACTATGTGTGCGAGAAGTCGGTGCCCACGGCGGCGCAGCCCACGCCCACCTGCGACTTCAAGTCCGGCAAGGTGATCCTGCAGCAGCCGGTGTCGCCCGAGCAGGTGCAAAAGCTCCTGGCCGAAGGCAAGACCGACCTCTTGGACAAGTTCGTCAGCATGCGCACGCGGCGCGCCTTCAAGGCCTTCCTGGTGTGGAACAAGGAAGAGGGCAAGGTCACCTTCGAATTCGAGCCGCGCACCTCCAAGTTCCCGCCGCGCAAGACGCTGGCGACCACGAAGACGCCGACCGTGACCGCGGCCAAGAAGGCCGCCGCGAAGAAGGCACCGGCTGCCAAGAAGACCGCGGCGGCCAAGACGCCCAAGGCGCCCAAGGCGCCGCGCAAGCCCGCCGCGGGGCTCACGCCCAGCGCCGAACTCGCCGCAGTCGTGGGCAACGAGCCGGTCGCCCGCACCGAAGTGATCAAGAAGCTGTGGGACTACATCAAGGCCAACGGCCTGCAGGACGCCAAGGACAAGCGCGCCATCAATGCCGATGCCAGGCTCAAGCCCGTGTTCGGCAAGGACCAGGTCACGATGTTCGAGCTGGCCGGCATCGTCGGCAAGCACCTGAGCTGATTGCAGGCGACAGGAGGGAAGCGATGAGCGCACTGGCCACCCCGGGCTTCGAGGACGTGAAGGCCGCCGCCGCCCGGCTGGCTGGCCAGGCGCACCGCACGCCGGTGATGCGCTCGCGCACGGTGGATGCCGCCACCGGCGCGCAGTTCTTCTTCAAGTGCGAGAACTTCCAGCGCATGGGCGCCTTCAAGTTCCGCGGCGGCTTCAATGCGCTGTCGTGCTTCGACGCCGGGCAGCGCCGCGCCGGCGTGGCGGCCTTCTCATCGGGCAACCACGCGCAGGCCATTGCGCTGGCGGCGCAGATCCTGGGCATTCCGGCCACCATCCTCATGCCCGCCGACGCGCCGGCCATGAAGGTGGCGGCCACGCGCGGCTACGGCGGCGAGGTGGTGCTGTACGACCGCTACAAGGAAGACCGCGAGGTGCTGGCCCGCCGCTTGGCCGAAGAACGCGGCATGACGCTGATCCCGCCTTACGACCATCCGCACGTGATCGCCGGGCAGGGCACGGCCGCGCTGGAGCTATTGGAAGACACCGGGCCGCTCGACGCGCTCTTCGTGCCGCTGGGCGGCGGCGGCCTGCTGTCGGGCTGCGCGCTTTCCGCCAGGGCGCTGGCGCCGCAGTGCAAGGTCTATGGCGTGGAGCCGGCGGCCGGCAACGACGGGCAGCAATCCTTTCGCGCGGGCCGCATCGTGCACATCGACACGCCGCGCACCATTGCCGACGGGGCGCAGACCCAGCACCTGGGCGAACACACCTTCGCCATCATCCGCCGCGAGGTGGAGGACATCCACACCGCCACCGACGCCGAGCTGGTGGATGCCATGCGCTTCTTCGCCGAGCGCATGAAGATGCTGGTGGAGCCCACCGGCTGCCTCGCCTTTGCCGCCGCGCGCCGATTGGCGCAGCCGGGGCAGCGCATCGGCGTGATCCTGAGCGGCGGCAACGTCGACCTCCAGCGCTTCACCCAGCTGCTGGGCCAAGCGGGCTGAGCTGCCGCCCCGCGCTCAGTTGCGCAGCAGGGCCTGGCGCAACAAGCGCGCCGCGCGGTCGCGGATCTTGCCCGGGGCCACGTGCTGCGGCGGCCGCGCGCGCGCGCGGGTCGCCATGCAGGCGCCAAGGAAGTCGTCCAGGATGGCCCCGTCGTCCACCGTGCTGATCGGGGTGCCGGGCTGGTGGAATTCCGGGTGCCACTGGGTGGCGGCGATGTAGCCGCGGCCCGGCACCGGCTTGCGGCGGATGGCTTCGGGCACATGGTCGGGGTAGCTCCAGGCCTCCACCTCGAAGCCCGGCGCCAGGTGCTTGATGCCCTGGTGGTGGATGCTGTTGACCCGCGCGTGAACCATGCCGGGATACATCTGCGACAGCCGGGTGCCTTCCACGAACACGATGTCGTGGAAGTTCTGGTCGTAGCTCACCGGGTCGCGGTGCTGCAGCGCATGCGGATGCTGGGTGGCGATGTCCTGGTAGAGCGTGCCGCCGAAGGCCACGTTGATGAGCTGCAGGCCGCGGCACACGCCGAAGATCGGCTTGCCCGCCTGCTCGAAGGCCTCCACCAGCGCCAGGTCGTACAGGTCGCGGATGCGGTCGCCCATCCAGGCCTCGCGCAGCGGCATCTCGCCGTAGCTTCCGGGCCAGACGTCCGCCCCGCCGTGCATCACCACCCCGTCGAGCCACTCGGCGTAGTGCGCCAGGCTGGTGTCGCCGCGCGCGGTCTCGCCGGTGGGGCAGGGCACCATCACCACCAGCGCACCGGCCGACATGAGCCAGTGCGCGATCGATTGCTCCACGTACTGCAGCGTCTTGTTGGTGAACAGCGAGCGGCCCGGGTCGGCGTGCTGGAAGCAGGCCGACAGGCCGATCTTGAGGCGGCTGGCTACGGTTTGTGACATCCCTGGCTCGGCGCGCCCCGCAGGCGTCGCCCGAAGTCGTACATGGGAAATATTGTGGCGCGTCCCCGTGGCGCGTGCTTTCGATTTCGCGAGAAACCGGACTTCGGACTGGACGCGGTGTTGCTGCCGCACACAATGGGTGTCGCAAGACGAAAAAGGAGACTCCTTTCATGAAGACCATCCAGGGGCCAGCCATCTTCCTGGCCCAGTTCGCCGGCGACCAGGCTCCCTTCAACTCGCTGGACGCGATCGGCGCCTGGGCGGCGGGCCTGGGCTACAAGGGCGTGCAGATTCCCAGCTGGGATGCGCGCCTGTTCGACCTTCGGCGCGCGGCGCAGAGCAAGACCTATTGCGACGAAGTCAAGGGCACGCTGGCCCGGCACGGCCTGGCGATCACCGAGCTGTCGACCCACCTGCAGGGCCAACTGGTGGCGGTGCACCCGGCCTACGACGCGGGCTTCGACGGCTTCGCGGCGCCCGAGGTGCGCGGCAACCCGGCCGCGCGGCAGGCCTGGGCGGTGCAGCAGCTGCATTACGCGGCGCAGGCCTCGGCCAACCTGGGGCTCACGGCGCACGCCACCTTCTCGGGCGCGCTGGCCTGGCCCTACCTCTACTCGTGGCCACCGCGCCCGGCCGGCCTCATCGAAGAAGCTTTCGACGAGCTGGCGCGCCGCTGGAAACCCATCCTGGACGCCTTCGACCAGGTGGGCGTGGACGTGTGCTACGAGATCCACCCCGGCGAGGACCTGCACGACGGCGTGACCTACGAGATGTTCCTTGCGCGCGTGGGCAACCATCCGCGCGCCTGCCTGCTCTACGACCCGAGCCACTTCGTGCTGCAGCAGCTGGACTACCTGGCCTACATCGACCACTACCACGAGCGCATCAAGATCTTTCACGTGAAGGATGCGGAATTCAACCCGACCGGCAAGCAGGGCGTGTACGGCGGCTTCCAGAACTGGATCGACCGCGCCGGGCGCTTCCGCTCGCTGGGCGACGGGCAGGTGGACTTCGGCGCCATCTTCTCCAAGCTGGCGGCCTACGACTTTCCGGGCTGGGCAGTGCTGGAATGGGAGTGCTGCCTGAAGCACCCGGAAGACGGCGCCCGCGAAGGCGCGGCCTTCATTGCCGAGCACATCATCCGCGTGGCCGACCGGGCCTTCGACGACTTTGCCGGCGGCGGGGTCAACACCGCAGCCAACCGCAAGATCCTCGGCATCGGCTGATCGCGCCAGGGAAGAAAGGGCGACATGGATCTGGGCATCGACCTGGGCACCTCCGAAGTCAAGGCGGTGCTGGTGGACGACGCGGGCCGCGTGGTCGGTCAGAGCAGCCGCGTGCTGCAGATCTCGCGGCCGCATGCGCTGTGGGCGGAGCAGGACCCGCATGCCTGGTGGCAGGCCACGCAAGCCGCGCTCGGCGAGCTACGCGCGCAGCACCCCAAGCCCTGGGGCGCCGTGCGCAGCATCGGCCTGTCGGGCCAGATGCACGGCGCCACGCTGCTCGATGCGCAGCACCGCGTGCTGCGGCCCTGCATCCTCTGGAACGACGGCCGCAGCCATGCGCAGTGCGACGAGCTCGAACGCGAGCGGGCGCCAGCCAGCCGGCGCATCACCGGCAACATCGCGATGCCGGGCTTCACCGCGCCCAAGCTCATGTGGGTGGAACAGCACGAGCCCGACATCTTTCGACAGACCGCGCTGGTGCTGTTGCCCAAGGACCACCTGCGCCTCACCCTCACCGGCGAAGCCGTGTCCGACATGTCGGACGCATCCGGCACGCTGTGGCTGGATGTGGGCGCGCGGCGCTGGTCGCACGAGATGCTGGCCGCCACCCACCTGACGCCGGCGCACATGCCGCGGCTGGTGGAAGGCTGCGCCGCCAGTGGCGTGCTGCGCAAGGCGGTGGCCGACGAGCTGGGGCTGCCGCCCGGCGTGGTCGTGGCCGGCGGCGGCGGGGACAACGCAGCCAGCGCGGCCGGTATCGGGGTGGCGGCGCCGGGCACGGCGTTTCTGTCGCTTGGCACCTCCGGCGTCTACTTCGTCGCCAACGACGCCTTCTCTCCCAACCCGGCCGACGCGGTGCACGCCTTCTGCCATGTGTTCCCGGGCACCTGGCACCAGATGACGGTGATGCTCGCCGCGGCCAGCTGCCTGCGCTGGCTGCGCGGCGTGACGCATGCCGAGAGCGAGGCGCAGCTGGTGAGCGAGGCGCAGGCGCTGCCGGATGCCGAGCCGCTGCCCACCTTCCTGCCGTACCTGTCGGGCGAGCGCACCCCGCACAACGACCCGCATGCCAGCGGCGTGTTCTTCGGCCTCAGCCACGCGCACGGGCGCGGCCACCTGGCGCGCGCGGTGCTCGAGGGGGTGGCCTTCGCCTTCCTCGACGGGCAGCGCGCGCTGCTGAGCGGCGGCGCACGCATCGACAGCGTGACGCTGGTGGGCGGCGGCTCGCGCAGCAGCTACTGGGCCCAGCTGCTGGCTGACGTGCTGGGCCGGCGGCTGGACCGGCGCAGCGGCTCGGAAGTGGGCGCGGCCCTGGGTGCCGCACGGCTGGGACGGCTGGCGTGCACCGGCGAAGCCGCGCAAGAGGTCTGCGCGGCGCCGCCGCTGGCCGACAGCTTCGAGCCGGACATGGCGCGGCATGCAGCATTCGCCGAGCGGCACGCGCGCTTTGCCCGCCTGTACGGCGCGCTGCGCGCCGAGATGCGGGCCTGATGAAGCCGTTCAAATGCCCTGCGGCTTGCGCAGCGTCTGCATGCGGTCGACCGCCTGGACGCGCACCTTGCGGACCTCTTCTCCGCTGCGCACGGTGAGCTCCACCTCATCCGTCGGCGCGGGATGGGTCCAGATCCTCTTGTAGAAGCTTTCGAGCGAATCCACCGGCGCCCCGTCCACTTCCAGCACCTCGTCGCCCGCGCTCACGCCGGCCAGCTGCGCGGGGCCGCCGCGCTCCACCCGCACGATGCGCACCCGCCCGTCCTGCAGTTGCGACGACACGCCCAGCCACGGCCGGCGGCTGGCCCGGGTGCTGCCGGTGGCGCGCATTTCCGCCAGCACCGGCGCCAGCAGGTCCACCGGCACGAACATATTGCCCGGCACCACGCGGCCGACGGCCGGCGCGTCCGACACGAACAGGCTGCCAATGCCCACCAGTTCGCCCTTGCGGTTGAACACCGCCGCGCCGCTGTGGTTGGGCACCGGCGGCACCGTGAAGAGCGCCTGGTCGATGTGATATTCCCAGTAGCCCGAGAAGGCCCGGCGGTCGACCATGCGCACCACGCCGACCACGGCGCCGCCGTCGCCGGAGGTCGACACCATCAGCGGCTCGCCCGCTTCCAGCGAGGCCACGCCGCCCATGGGCGCCGGCTCGATGCGCGGGCGCAGCGGCACCAGCGGCTGCACCAGCCCGAAGCCGGTGGCCTGGTCGTAGGCCACCTGGCGCGCCGGCATGCGGCGCTCGTCCTGGGTGACCACCTCGATGGTCTGCGCCTCCAGCAGCAGGTAGCCGATGGTCAGGATCAACCCGTCGGCATCGATGACCACGCCGCTGCCGCTGCGTTCCTCGCCCAGGCTGCGCGCCGTGGATGCGCCTTCCGTGGCGCTGACGCGCAGCGCCACCACGGCGTTCAGCGCGCGGCGCAGGGCGGCCACCTGCGCCTGGTTGGCCGGAGAGTCCTCGGCCTTCGGAGCCGGCGCCGGCCCGTGGCCGGGGACCGCCGCATGGACGTCTGCGCCGGCAAGGGCCAGCCATGCCGACAGCGCCAGCATGGCGAGCACCCGCCGCAGGTTCGCTGCGGAATGCGCGAAATCGGGGACTCGCATGAGGGCGCTCCTTGCCGTCGGCAGCAACGGATGCTTCATCGTGCGCCTTCGCGTGCGGCTTCGCAACGGGCGCCCAGCGGCGGTCCTCGGCGGCCAGTCCAGGCAGGCCCATTCGGGGCGGCCAAAGCAACACCCATGCCCGTCAAGTTACAATCGAGGGTTCGCTTTTCGGCGGGTCCTTGCGGACAGGGCGGCCTCCTTGCCTGGCCCGGCCATGGGCGAGAACGCCCGGTTTTTGATTGAATCCAACAGGCGTGGATGGCCCGGCCAAGGCCGCCCGCGCAACCACTCGCACGCAAGAAGGTACTGAATGCCAAAGGAAGAACTGATTGAAATGAGCGGCTCGGTGACCGAAGTCCTGCCCGACTCGCGCTATCGCGTGACGCTGGACAACGGCCATCAGCTGATCGCCTACAGCGGCGGCAAGATGCGCAAGCACCACATCCGCATCCTGGCGGGCGACAAGGTGTCGCTGGAGCTGTCGCCCTACGACCTGACGAAGGGCCGCATCACCTTCCGTCACCTCGAGCGCCGTCCGCCCGGCACCGGCCCGGCACCGACGCCCGGCGGTGGCCAGCGCCGCTAAGGCTCGCGCCTGACCGGCCCGATGAGCGCAAGCGCAGCCCAGGCCGCAGCGGCCGACGGCTTCGACACGCTGCCGCTGGCGCCCCACATCCTGGCCAACCTGGCCAGCCTGGGCTACGCGCGCATGACGCCGATCCAGGCGGCCAGCCTGCCCG
The DNA here is from genome assembly GCF_001591385.1 of Variovorax soli NBRC 106424. Lineage (GTDB taxonomy): Bacteria > Pseudomonadota > Gammaproteobacteria > Burkholderiales > Burkholderiaceae_C > Variovorax > Variovorax soli. Next base: position 44,751 of record NZ_BCUU01000015.1, on the reverse strand, counting down.
CGGCCTTGCTCGGCAAGGACCTGATCGCACAGGCCAAGACCGGCAGCGGCAAGACGGCCGCCTTCGCCCTGGCCCTGCTGGCCAACCTCAATCCCCGGCGCTTCGCGGTGCAGAGCCTGGTGCTGTGCCCCACCCGCGAGCTGGCCGACCAGGTCAGCACCGAGATCCGGCGCCTGGCGCGCGCGGAAGAGAACATCAAGCTCGTCACCCTGTGCGGCGGCATTGCGCTGCGCGGCCAGACCGCGAGCCTGGGCCACGGCGCGCACATCGTGGTGGGCACGCCCGGACGCATCCTCGACCACCTGGAGCGCGGCAACCTCGACCTGTCCGCCCTCAACACGCTGGTGCTGGACGAGGCCGATCGCATGCTGGACATGGGCTTTGCCGAAGACATCGCGCAAGTGGCCCGCCAGTGCCCCGCGCAGCGCCAGACGCTGCTGTTCTCGGCCACGTACCCCGACGGCATCGCGCAGCTTGCGCGCCAGTTCATGCGCGAGCCGCAGCAGATCACGGTGCAGGCCCAGCACGAGGCAGGCAAGATCGAGCAGCGCTGGTACGAAGTGACCGAGAACGAGCGGCTGCACGCCGTGTCGCGCCTGCTGGCGCACTTCCGCCCGGAAAGCACGCTGGCCTTCTGCAACACCAAGCAGCAATGCCGCGACCTGGTGCAGGTGCTGACCAGCCAGGGCTACAGCGCGATGGCGCTGTTCGGCGAACTGGAGCAGCGCGAGCGCGACCAGGTTCTGGTGCAGTTCGCCAACCGCAGCTGCTCGGTCCTGGTGGCCACCGACGTGGCGGCGCGCGGGCTCGACATTTCGCAGCTGGCCGCGGTGATCAACGTCGACGTGAGCCCCGACCCCGAGGTGCACATCCACCGCATCGGCCGCACCGGCCGCGGCGATGCGCAGGGCCTGGCGCTGAGCCTGGCGGCCATGGACGAGATGGGCAGCGTGGGCAAGATCGAGCAATTGCAAGGCCGCGAGTCCGACTGGCATCCACTGGCCGAACTGGTGCCCGCCAGCCAGGAGCCGCTGCTGCCGCCCATGGTCACGCTGCAGATCGCCGGCGGGCGCAAGGAAAAGATCCGCGCCGGCGACGTGCTGGGCGCGCTCACCGGCGAAGCCGGCTTCGCCAGGGAGCAGGTGGGCAAGATCAACATCAACGACTTCTCGACCTACGTCGCAGTCGACCGCGCCATTGCGCAAGAGGCGGTGCGCCGCCTGTCCGGCGGCCGGGTCAAGGGCAAGAGCGTGAAGGTGCGCCTGCTCGACGCGACGTGAGCAGCGCCGGGGCCGCTTCCAGGACCCCACCCGCCTGGGTGATGCTGGCGGCCCTTTGCAGCGCCTTTGCGCTGAGCCAGTCCTTTCGCACCATGGCGGCCATCCTGGCGCCGCCGCTGCAGCGCGAATTCAGCCTGTCGGCCCAGCAGTTGGGGCTGTTCGCAGGCGCTTTCCATTTCGCCTTCGGCGCGCTGCAGTTCTTCATGGGCATGGGCATCGACGTGTACGGCCTGCGGCGCACGGTGCTGTTCGCCTTTCCCTGCGCCATTGCGGGCGCGCTGCTGTCAGCCTTGTCGCACGACTTCGGCGTGCTGCTGGTCGGGCAGGTGCTGATCGGCATCGGCTGCGCGCCGGCCTTCCTGGTGTGCACGGTGTTCATCGCGCGGCACTTTCCGCCCGAGCGCTTTGCGCCGGTCTCCGGGCTGGTGCTGGGCCTGGGTTCGGTGGGCATGCTGCTCACCGGCACGCCGCTGGCCTGGCTGGTGAGCGCCGCGTCCTGGCGCGCGGGCTTTGTTGCGCTGATGCTGTGCTCGGTGGCCGCCTGGCTGCTCATGGCCTGGAAGGTGCACGAGCCGCCGCAGCCCGGCGCCGGCGCGCACGCGCCGCTGTCGATGTGGCAGGCGCTGCTGAGCTACGGCGCCCTGTTCCGGCTGCCGCACACGCTGGGCATCCTGCTGCTGGCCTCGGTGACGTATGCCTCGTTCATCTCGCTGCGGGGGCTCTGGCTGGGGCCGCTGCTGGTGGAGCGGCACGGCTTTTCGCTGGTGCAAAGCGGCAACATCGCGCTCATCGTCTCGGTGGTGGGCATGTTCGGGCCGCCGCTGTTCGGCCGGCTCGATCCGGGCCCGGCCAGGCGCCGCCAGCGCATCGTGGCGTGCACGGTGGCGGTGGCGGCGGGCTTCTTCCTGATGGCCTACGCGCCCTCGGCCGCCGTGGACGTGGCGGTGATGGTCGTTTCCGGCCTGCTGTCGGGCTACATCGTGCTGCAGTACGCCGACACGCGCGGCGCCTACCCGGCGGAGATGACCGGGCGCGCCATGGCGCTGTTCACCATGGCGATGTTCCTCGGCGTGGCCTTCATGCAGTGGTTCACCGGCGCCGTGGCGTCGATGGCCACCGCGCATGGCCTGGATCCGTTCGCGGCAGTGCTGGCCACCATCGGCATCCTGCTGTCGGTGGGCGCCGCCGGCTTCGCCTGGCTGCCCAAGCCGCCACGCGCGGCCTGATTCGAATTCAGGGGCCCGCGCGCCGCGAGGACGTCGCCGGAAAGGGCTTGCTGAGAAAGCGCGATCCCTTCAGCCCGAAGCGCCACGGCACATCCATCGCCTTGGAGATGCCGATGCGCGGCCCCACCAGCAGCTCGACGCCGTCTGGCGGCGCCGCCAGCAGGCGAAAGGGCGGGCGGTCCAGCCGATGGCCGCTGAAGCTGCCGTCGATGCCCAGCGCCTGTCCCACCCGGCCCGGCCCGGAGCACAGCAGCCGCTCGTCCTCCAGGCCGCGGCGCTCGCGCATGCGCGCCAGGCCCTCGGTCGGCTCGATGGCGCGGATCAGCACCCCGGCGCCATGCCCTTCCTCGCGGCACACGAAATTCATGCACCAGTGGATGCCGTACGAGCGGTAGACGTAGCTGCGGCCCGGCGGGCCGAACATCGCGGCGTTGCGCATCGTCGGCCCCGCAAAGGAATGCGAGGCAGGGTCGGTGCGGTCGTAGGCCTCGGTCTCCACGATGATGCCGCCCACGCCATCGACCAGCACGGTCACGCCGATGAGCTGCTGCGCCACCTCGTGGGCGTCGGCGCCGAAGTCGATGTGGGCCAGCGCCTTCACGATGCTCGGGCGGCCCGGGTGGTCTTTCTGGCCTTGGCAGCGGTAGCGCGGGCACGCTCCGGCGCGGCGGCCGCGCCGATGGCCGGAGCGTCAGGAAAGTTCGGCAAGGGCCGGCGCGCGATTTCCTCCGCCTTTTCATGGGCGACGCCCAGGCCGCGCAGCACGCAGGCGGCCATGTCGGCACCGTGCGAAGCCGGCGCCAGCCCCAGCGCCACGCTGCGCATGGCGTTCGTGCCGGCGCCGTTGATCAGGTCGATGGCCACCTGCTCGTTGGCGATGCGGAAGGCCTTCTGCTTCACGCCCAGCCGCAGGTCGGCCAGCGTGAACTGGCGGATATGCATCAGCAGGTCCGGCGTGGCTGCGGCCACGTCCAGCATCAGCAAGGCCCACTGCGGTGCAACTTCGGCCAGCCACACATAGCGCCGCCCGCCGATGGCCATGCGCTCGGCGCCTTCCTTCACCCCGGCCTGGCTTTCGGCAATGCGTGTGCACAAGGTGTTGGCCAGGCGCAGGGCCACCTCGCGCTGCACTTCTTCCTTGGTCTTGAAGTGGTTGTAGACCGTGGCGGTGGTCATGCCGGCCACGTCGGCGATCTCCTGGATGGTGCCTGCGGCCACGCCGCGCACCGAGAACACCTTGAGCGCCGCATCCACCAGCTGGGCCCGCGTGCGCTCGCGCTTGGGCAAGCCCGCGGGCAAGGCGCTCAGCCCGGCCGAAAGCGCTATGGGCAAAGGTTGCATTGACCCTGTTAGTACCTTATAGCTAACATCCATTTTTAGATGATTCATCCAATTTTGGTTTTCTTCATCAATTTTAGTGAGCTTCGCCATGACCCCCCTCGCAAGCCCCGATCTTCGTCTCGGTTATCTGGTTTTCGAGGCCAGGCGCCCCAAGCGCTGGGCCGAGTTCTGCCAGCACACGCTCGGCCTGCCGGCGCCGCTGCTCAATCCTGACGGCAGCTGCGGCTGGCAACTGGACGCACAGGCCCAGCGCCTGATGGTGCAGGAGGGCCCCGCCGACGACGTGGCGGCCATCGGGCTCCAATGCGCCAGCGAGCAGGTGCTGGATGCGCTGGCCCTGCGCATCTCGGGCGCCGGCCGTGCGCTCGAGGAAGGCGATGCGCGCCTGTGCATCTCGCGCCGGGTGCGCCGGCTGGTGCGCACCACCGATCCCGCGGGCAACACGGTGGAACTGTTCGTCGACCCGGACGAGGCAGCGCAGCCCTTCGTGTCGGAGGCCTTTCCCGAAGGCTTTCGCACCGGCGAACTCGGCCTCGGCCATGCGGTGCTGGTGTCGGACGACCTGGCGGCCATGGAAGCCTTCTACGCCGGCCTGTTGGGCTTCGGCGTGACCGAGCGCCTGGCGACCAAGGTCGGCCCCATCGACGTGCGCGGCACCTTCATGCATTGCAACGCGCGCCACCATTCCATTGCGCTGTTCGACCTGCCGCTGCCCAAGCGCATGCACCACTTCATGCTGCAGGCGGCGCGGCTGGCGGACATCGGCATCGCCTTCGAGCGTGCGCAGCGCCACAGGGTGCCGCTGAGCCTGGGCCTGGGGCAGCACCCCGACCCGGACGGCACCTTTTCCTTCTACGGCGCCACGCCCTCGGGCTTCGACTTCGAGATCGGCGCCGGCACGCGCGAGATCGATCCGCACGGCTGGCAGGTCCAGGCCACGCAGACCACCAGCAGCTGGGGCCACAAGCCGCAGCTACGCCTGCGGCTGAACATGGCCCGCCATCTGGTGGCGCGCAAGCTGTTCGCCGGCAGGCGCAAGCCGCAGGCCGCGGCGCGGGAGCAGCGGGCATGAGCAGTAGCAAGACCTGGCTCAAGCGCATCGGCATCGCGCTGCTGTTCCTGGTCGCGCTCGCCGCGGCAGCGCTCTTTGCCGGCGACCAGCTGGCCACAAAGAAGATGCATCGCACCGTCGAGCTCCAGGTGCAGCCGGTGGCCTACAAGGACGATGCCGCGGCCATCGAGCGCGGCCGCTACCTCTTCGCCTCGCGCGGCTGCGTCGACTGCCACGGTGCAAAGGGCAACGGCAACATGTTCCTCGATGACGGCAAGGGCATGCGCATCGCCGGCCCCAACATCAGCCCCGGCCCCGGCAGCGTGGTGAAGGACTATCAGCCGGTGGACTGGGTCCGCAGCCTGCGCCACGGCGTCAACCCCCAGGGGCGGCCGCTGATGATCATGCCCAGCGAGGACTACAACCGCTTCACCGACGAGGACCTGGCCGCACTGGTGGCCTACATCCGCCACCTGCCGCCGGCCGAGGGCGGTGGCCCGGTCATCGACCTGCCGCTGCCGGTGCGCGCCATGTACGGCTTCGGCCTGATCCACGACGCCGCCGCCCGCATCGACCATACGAAGCCGCCCGAGAAGCCGGTGCCCGATGCGGTGACGGTGCAGCACGGCGCCTACGTGGCCAACATGTGCATCGGCTGCCATGGCGCCAGCCTCGCCGGCGGCAAGGTGCCCGGCGGGCCGCCCGACTGGCCCGCCGCCGCCAACCTCACGCCCGGCGAAGGCACGGCCATGGTGCGCTACCCCGACGCCGCATCCTTCGCCGCGATGTTCAGGAGCGGCAGGCGCCCCGACGGCCAGGAGATCAAGGTGATGCCCTTCGGCTCGCTGCGCGAGATGAACGACACCGATGTGCGGGCACTCCACCTGTACCTGAAGACACTGGCGCCGCAGCCGCACGGCTGACCCACGCTCCCGGACCGAGCGCTTGCGCGCCCGCTCTGGGACAATGGCGCCCCTATGCAAATCACCAAAGACACCGTCGTTACCCTGCAATACAAGGTGAGCGACGCCACCGGCAAGCTGATGGAGCAGAGCAAGGACCCGATGGTCTACCTGCACGGCGGCTACGACAACACGCTGCCCAAGATCGAGGCGGCGCTGGAAGGCAAGGAAGCCGGCTTCCAGACCACCGTGGCGCTGGCCCCCGAAGACGCCTTCGGCGTGCGCGACGAATCGCTGGTGCGCACCATCCCCAAGGCGGAATTCCCGCCGGGCGTGAAGGTGGGCGGCCAGCTGCAGGGCACGCTGGACGACGGCCAGCCGCACATCTTCTGGGTGATGAAGGTCAAGGGCGACAAGGTACTGCTGGACGGCAACCATCCCTGGGCCGGCATCCCGCTGCGCTTCACCGTCAAGGTGACCGGCGTGCGTGCCGCCTCGGCCGAGGAAATCGAGCATCGCCACGTGCACGGCGAGCACGGACACCACCACTGACAGGGTTCCCGCGGCGGCCCCATCGTTCCATCGCTGGGCCGCTGTGTCGCACGCGCGGCGCTTTTCATCCCGGGCGGCGCCCCCACTTGAAAGGGATCGCAGCCATTGCCTGCGCCCCACGCCACAAGGAGACCTGCCGTGTCTGCCGATCCCGTCCTGAAGCTTCATCCGCTGGGCTTTCCCTGGCCCACCATCGACCCCTTCCTGTTCTGCGTCCATCACGACGACGCCTACCCGCAAGGCAATGCGCAGATGGGCCCCGATGCGAAGCTGCTGGCGGGCCGCGACATCGGCCAGGACTTCAGCCGCAAGGACGGCTGGAGCATGTACCACGGCGAAGAGGTGCCGGGCTTTCCGGGCCATCCGCACCGCGGCTTCGAGACCGTGACCATCGTGCGCCAGGGGCTCATCGACCATTCCGACTCGCTGGGCGCGGCCGCGCGCTTCGGCGGCGGCGACGTGCAGTGGCTCACCGCGGGTGCGGGCATCGTGCATTCGGAAATGTTCCCGCTGCTCAAGTCAGACGCGCCCAATCCGCTGGAGCTGTTCCAGATCTGGCTGAACCTGCCCGCGCGCAGCAAGATGGCGGCGCCGCACTTCACCATGTTCTGGGCCGAGGACATTCCACGCCTGCGCGCACTCGACACCAACGGGCGCGAGACGGAACTGGCCTGCATCGCCGGGCGCCTGCCGCTGGATGCGGGCACCGGCCCGAATGCGGGCGAACTGCAGCCCCTGGCGCCGCCGCCGGCCTCCTGGGCCGCGCAGGACGATTCGGACGTGGCCATCTGGACCGTGCGCATGGCGCCCGGCGCCCGCTGGACGCTGCCGGCCGCGGCGGGGCAGGGGACGCGGCGCATGCTGTACTTCTTCCAGGGCGCCTCGGTGCAGGTCGGCGGCCGCCGCATCGACGGCCATGCGGCCGTCGAGCTCGATGCCGGTGCCGACGTCGAGCTGGTCAACGGCGATGCCGCCGGCGAGTTCCTGGTGCTGCAGGGCCGCCCCATTGCCGAGCCGGTCGCGCAGTACGGCCCCTTCGTGATGAACACGCAGGCCGAGATCGCGCAGGCCATGGCCGACTACCGCCGGACCCAGTTCGGCGGCTGGCCTTGGCCGCACGGCGCGCCCGTGCACGGCCGCGATCCGGCCCGCTTCGCCCGCCATCCGGACGGCCGCGAAGAGCGGCCGGAGGATCTGCGCCAACCGGCATGACGCACGGCCGACGCGCAGCGGCGACCAGGGTCTCCTGCACGTTGGTCATCCTCTATTCACCCAGAGCGGCTAAGCTTTCGAGAGCGACAGTCGCGCGGCGCTGGTAGGAGTGGCCTCCTCGGCAGCCGCCCGCACGGGCGGTACTCCGATGCCCGCGGCTGTCCTTTCAATCCACCTGCCGGGCCTCGACCTGTAAGCTGCACGGTCGGCGCGACGCGCCGCCCGCGCGGTTGCGCACCGAGCCTTGCCCTTCCGTGGAGTGAATGCCGCATGAGCCTGTCCAGCCCCAACACCTTCGAGGACCTGATCACGCAAGGCGCCAGCGCCTGCGCCCAAGCCGTCGCCGACGGCCAGGCCAGCGCGCTGGAACTGTGCGAGGCGGCCATCGGCCGGATCGAGACGCTCGACGGCGCCATCAACGCCGTGGTGCTGCGCGACTTCGACCGCGCCCGCGAGCAGGCCCGCGCCGCCGACGCCGCACGCGCACGGGGCGAGCGTTTGCCGCTGCTGGGCGTGCCGATGACGGTCAAGGAGTCCTTCAACGTGGCCGGCCTGCCCACGTCTTGGGGCCTGCCGCCCTTCAAGGATTTCCGGCCGCAGGCCGACGCGGTGGCCGTCCAGCGCCTGAAGGCGGCCGGCGCCGTGATCCTGGGCAAGACCAACATCGCCATGGCGCTGGCCGACTGGCAGAGCGTGAATCCGGTCTATGGGCGCACGGTGAATCCGCTGGACGCGTCGCGCTCGCCGGGCGGCTCCTCCGGCGGGGGCGCCGCGGCCCTGGCGGCCGGCATGGTGGCGCTGGAGCTGGGCTCCGACCTGTACGGATCGATCCGCGTGCCGGCGCACTTTTGCGGCGTGTACGGCCACAAGCCCAGCGTGGGCGTGCTGCCCGCGCGCGGCCACGACTTTCCGGGCACGCAGATGGAGCCGGGCGACCGGCCCGGGGTGGTCGGCCCGCTGGCGCGCCGTGCCGAAGACCTCGAACTGGCGTTCGGCGCCCTGGCAGGCGCCGAGGTGCCCGATGCCAAGGGCTGGCGCCTGGCGTTGCCGGCGCCGCGCCACGACCGGCTGCGCGATTGGCGGGTACTGGTGCTGGACCAGCACCCGGCCTGCGCCACGTCGCAGGCCATGCGCGGCGCCCTCGACGCGCTGGCCGGCCGGCTGGCGCGCGAAGGCGCCAAGGTGGCGCGCAGCAGCGAACGCCTGCCCAAGCTGCAGGACATCGCAGCGCACTACGCCACCCTGGTCACCACGCTGCTGGGCGCGTGGGAGCCCGGCGGCAGCACCACCCTGAGCGCGCACGACTGGATCCGCCTCATGGGCACCCGCGACCAGTACCGGGTGCAGTGGCGCGCCTTCTTCGAAGAGTTCGATGCGCTGCTGTGCCCGCCTTTCGGCTGCGCCGCCTTTGCGCATGAGGAGAACCCCGACTGGAATGCGCGGCAGTTGCGCATCGATGGCCAACCCACGCCCTACGGCGCCCAGGGCGCCTGGTCCTCCCTGGCCTCGATGGCCGGACTGCCCGCGACCGTGGCGCCCCTGGCCCGCGATGAAGAGGGCCTGCCGCTGGGCGTGCAGATCATCGGGCCCTACCTGGAAGATCGCAGCACCATCGCGCTGGCGCGCCTGCTGGGCGAGCTTGCGGGCTGATGCGCACGCGACGGCGCATCGGCCGCAAAGTGCTTAGGCTTGCAGCCGAAGCTCGTTCTTCCATCACCAACCACTGGAGACCCTTTTCATGATCCATGTCGTCGCCGTCATCACCGCCAAGCCCGGCCAGCGTGCCGCCGTTCTCGAAGCCTTCCAGGCCAATGTGCCGGCCGTGCTGGCCGAGCAGGGCTGCATCGAATACCAGGCCACCGTGGACGCCAAGGGCCTGCCGCCCTCGAAGGGCAGCGTGGGGGACGACACCTTCGTGGTGGTCGAGAAGTGGGAGTCGCTGGCCGCGCTGCAGGCGCATGGCGCGGCGCCCCACATGCAGGCCTATGGCGCCAAGGTGAAGGACCTGCTGGCCAGCCGGGTGATCCATGTGCTGGAACCTGTCTGACGAGATGATCCGGTCCTGACTTCGTGTCGAAAGCTGCGGCTTGGCCAGCCCAAGGGCTATCATCCGGCGGCCTCTTGTTCCCCAACGAGTTCCACCTTTCAGGAGAGGAAGAAAAAAGTGAACGTCGACAGGATCATCCACTTCGCCGGCGGTGTCGCCGCCATGGCCGCCGTTGCCGCGCTTGCTGGCTGCGCCAGCTCCACTGGGACGAGCGCCGCCGGTGCGCCAACCCAGGGGCCCCTCATCCAGAAGAAGGTCGCCTACGTCATGTCCGCAGGCGACAGCGGCAGGCAGGTGTATGCACCGGGCACCAGCGGAGATGTCGCGAGCCGGCAGCTCGAGCAGTCCGGCCTCGACGCCTTGCGCGCCGTGTACACGGACGTGGTGGTCGTGCCCTCGGCCAAGGACAGCGCAGGGATCCAGGCCGCAGGAATTTCCTATGTGTTCACGCCGCAGATCAAGGCCGACTTCAGTGCGCCGTCGCCTTTTGCCAAGCCGCTGACCGTCTTCAACACCGAGGTGGTGTGCATCGTCACCAATCCCGCGGGCTCCGAGCTCACGCGGGTGAAGGCCAACGGCGCCGGCAAGGCGGAGTTCGACGAGTTCCGGTATGACCCGGGCCTGGCCGCGCGCCGCGCATCCTCCGACCTGTCGGCCAAGCTCAGCGACGAGATCCGCAAGAACACGCTGCTGCGCTGAACCGGGATCGATGACCCATGAAAAACGCGCCTCGAGGGCGCGTTTTTTATTGGGCGTCGCTGCCGATTACTTCGAAACGACGCGAACCATTTCCAGGCACTTGTTCGAGTAGCCCCACTCGTTGTCGTACCAGCTCACCAGCTTGACGAAGGTGCCGTCCAGGGCAATGCCGGCCTCGGCATCGAAGATCGAGGTGCGCGGGTCGCCGCGGAAATCGGTGGCCACCACCTTGTCTTCGGTGTAGCCCAGCACGCCCTTGAGCGCGCCTTCGCTTTGCGCCTTCATCTCGGCGCAGATGTCCTTGTAGGTGGCTTCCTTGTTCAATTCCACCGTCAGGTCCACCACCGACACGTCGGAGGTCGGCACGCGGAAGCTCATGCCGGTGAGCTTCTTGTTCAGCTCGGGGATGACCACGCCCACCGCCTTGGCTGCGCCGGTGCTGGAGGGGATGATGTTCTCCAGGATGCCGCGGCCGCCGCGCCAGTCCTTGTTGCTCGGGCCATCCACGGTCTTCTGCGTGGCGGTGGCGGCGTGCACGGTGGTCATCAGGCCGCGCTTGATGCCCCACTTGTCGTTCAGCACCTTGGCCAGCGGTGCCAGGCAGTTGGTCGTGCACGAGGCGTTGGAGATGATGGCTTCGCCGGCGTACTTCTTGTCGTTCACGCCGTAGACGAACATGGGGGTGTCGTCCTTGCTGGGGGCCGACATGATCACCTTCTTGGCGCCGGCGGCCAGGTGCTTCTCGCAGGTTTCCTTGGTGAGGAACAGGCCCGTGGATTCGAGCACCACATCGGCGCCCACTTCATTCCACTTGAGGTTGGCCGGGTCGCGCTCGGCCGTCAGGCGGATGGGCTTGCCGTTGACGATGAGGGTGTTGCCCTCGACGCTGACTTCGCCCTTGAAGCGGCCGTGCACCGAGTCGTACTGGAGCATGTAGGCCAGGTAGTCGGGCTCGAGCAGGTCGTTGATGCCGACGATCTCGATCTCGTTCTTGAAGTTCTGCACGGCGGCGCGCAACACGTTGCGGCCGATGCGACCGAAGCCGTTGATACCGAGTTTGATAGCCATCTGTCTGCTCCTAGGGATAGTTGAAAAAACTGGGAAGGCGAATCAGCGCTTGAGAGCCGCCTCGACCGTGGCGGCCACGTTCTCCGCCGTGAAGCCGAAATGCTTGAACAGCACGCCGGCCGGTGCCGACTCGCCATAGGTGTCGATGCCGACCACGGCCGACACACCGTACTTCCACCAGCCGTCGGTGGCACCCATTTCGACGGCGATGCGCTTGATGCCCTTGGGCAGCACGCTCTTCTTGTAGTCGACGTCCTGGCGGTCGAAGGCGGTGGTGGAGGGCATGGAAACCACGCGCACCGCGATCTTCTTGGCGGCCAGCAGCTCCTGCGCCTTGAGCGCCAGCTGCACTTCGGAGCCGCTGGCGATGATCACCGCCGCCGTCTTCTTGGACTTGAGGCCCACGCGCTCCGGTTCGGCCAGCACGTACGCGCCCTTGCTGATGTCCGACAGGTCGCTCTTGGGCGAGTAGGGCAGGTTCTGGCGCGACAGCAGCAGGGCCGTCGGCTTGCTCTGGTTCTGCAGTGCCACGGCCCAGGCCACGGCGGTCTCGGCCGTGTCGGCGGGCCGCCAGACGTCCAGGTTGGGAATCAGGCGCAGCGAGGCGGCATGCTCGATCGACTGGTGCGTGGGGCCGTCCTCGCCCAGGCCGATGGAGTCGTGCGTGAACACGTGCACCACGCGCTGCTTCATCAGTGCCGCCATGCGGATGGCGTTGCGGCTGTAGTCGCTGAACGTGAGGAAAGTGCCGCCGTAGGGGATGTAGCCGCCGTGCAGCGCCACGCCGTTCATGATGGCGGCCATGCCGAACTCGCGCACGCCGTAGTTGATGTGGCGGCCCAGCAGGCCGTCGGGGTTCTGTTCGTTGCCCTCGCCGCGCAGCACCTCGCCCTGGCTGCCGAAACGCAGCGCCGGGGTGCTCTTGGTGTTGGTGAGGTTGGAGCCGGTCAAGTCGGCGCTGCCGCCCAGCAGCTCGGGCAGGGCGGCGGTGAAGGCTTCCAGCGCGATCTGCGAGGCCTTGCGGCTGGCCACGGTCTCGGCCTTGGTGTGGGCCGCCACCACCGCGTCGAAGGCGGTCTGGTGGAAGTTCTTGGGCAGCTCGCCCTTCATGCGGCGGGTGAACTCGGCGGCCAGGTCGGGGAAGGCCTTGGCATAGGCGGCGAACTTGTCGTTCCAGGCGGCCTCCTGCTTGGCGCCGGACTTCTTCGCGTCCCACTCTTCGTACACGGCGCCTGGCAGCTCGAACGGCGCGTGCGGCCAGTTGAGCGCGCTGCGGGTCAGGCCGATTTCGTCGGCGCCCAGCGGCTCGCCGTGGGCCTTGGCCGTGTTGGCGCGGTTGGGGCTGCCCTTGCCGATCTGCGTCTTGCAGATGACGAGGGTGGGCTTGTCGTTCTGCGCCTTGGCTTCGGCGATGGCCTTGGACACTTCGGACGCGTCGTGGCCGTCCACCGGGCCGATCACGTTCCAGCCGTAGGCCTTGAAGCGCTCGGCCGTGTTGTCGATGAACCAGGGCTTGACCGGGCCGTCGATGGAGATGCCGTTGTCGTCGTACAGGGCGATGAGCTTGCCCAGCTTCCAGGCGCCGGCCAGTGCGCAGGCTTCGTGGCTGATGCCTTCCATCAGGCAGCCGTCGCCCAGGAAGACATAGGTGTGGTGGTCGACGATGCTGTGGCCGTCACGGTTGAACTCGGCCGCCAGCAGCTTCTCGGCCAGCGCGAAGCCGACCGCATTCGTGATGCCCTGGCCCAGCGGGCCGGTGGTGGTTTCCACGCCCGGCGTGATGCCCGCTTCGGGGTGGCCGGCCGTCTTGCTGTGCAGCTGGCGGAAGTTCTTCAGCTCCTGGATGGGCAGGTCGTAGCCGGTGAGGTGCAGCACCGAGTAGATGAGCATCGATGCGTGGCCGTTGGAGAGCACGAAGCGGTCGCGGTCGAACCAGCCCGGGTTGGCCGGGTTGTGGCGCAGGTGGTCGCCCCACAGCGCGACGGCCATGTCGGCCATGCCCATCGGCGCGCCAGGATGGCCGGAGTTGGCGAGTTGAACGGCGTCCATCGCCAGCGCGCGGATCGCGTTGGCCATCAAGGCTTGGTTGGCCATCTTTTTGGCTTTCTGGGGGGAGAAGTTGGGGAGAACCCGCAATTTTAGCGGCCCGCAGCCGGCTGCTAGAGTTGACAGCCTTATGCATGGCCTGCATCTCACCGCCGATCTGCACGACTGCCGCTGCGCCAGCCAATGGTTCGTGGATGCCGAGTCCTTGGGCGCCGCATGCCGCGAGGCCGCCGCTGCCGCCGGCCTGCATCCGGTGGGCGAGCTGTTCCAGCCATTCCCGCCGACGCCCAGCGGACCGGGCGGCGTGACCGCCACGGTGCTGCTGGCCGAGTCGCATCTTTGCGTGCACACCTGGCCCGAATTGCGTGCGGCCACGCTCGATGTCTATGTCTGCAACGTCGGGGCCGACCGTTCGGCGGCCGCGCATGTCCTGATGGACGGCCTGGTCGCCCTGTTCAAGCCCCAGCGCAGCGACCGCAACGAGCTGCGGCGCGGCGCGCTGACGGGCGGCGGGCAGCATGCCGTGGCTGCGGCGCAGGTGGCCTGCTGATGCACGCGCGCGCCCAGGCCATGGTGCTGGCCGCCGGACGGGGCGAGCGCATGCGTCCGCTCACCGACGCCACGCCCAAGCCGCTGCTGCCCGTGCAGGGCAAGCCCCTGATGCAATGGACGCTCGAGGCACTGGGGCGCGGAGGATTTCATGACGTGCTGGTCAACACCGCCTGGCTGGGCGAGCAGATTCCCGCGCACTTCGGCGATCGATTCATGCCACCGGCAGACGGCCGGCCGACAGCCGCCATGGCGCTTTCGTATTCGCACGAAGGCGCGGACTTCGGCGCCGCGCTGGAGACGGCAGGCGGCATCGTGCGTGCGTTGCCGCAACTGGCGGACGTGTTCTGGGTGGCGGCGGGCGACATCTTTGCGCCCGGGTTCGAATTCAGCCGGCAGGCCGTGGCGCGCTTTGCCGACAGCGGGCGGCTGGCGCATCTGTGGCTGGTGCCGAATCCGGCGCACAACCCGCGGGGGGATTTCGGCATCGCCTCCGGCGGCAGTGCGCTGTCCCGGCCCGAAGATGGACAGCCGAGCTACACCTTCTCCACCATCGCCCTGTACCGGGCCGAGTTCTTCTGCGCCCCGCGCTGCGAGATACCCGCGGGCAACGCCGCCGGCGTGAAGGCGGCACTGGCGCCCATGCTGCGCCTGGCCATGGACGAGGGCCTGGTCGGTGCCGAGATCTATCACGGCCCCTGGACCGACGTCGGCACCCCCCAAAGACTTGCGGCGCTGAACGACCCGGAGGGCCGCGCAGCGCCGCAGTAAGGAAAGAAGGGGGACGATCAGGCGCGCCCTGCGCCCATCCGTCCCGCTTCGGTGATCACGGCACGTTGGCGCCAGTGACCATGAAGGGCTTGCCCGGCAGCACGGTGGCACCGCCGTATTCGAACTTGGCCTGGTTGTCCGCACCCATCAGGCAGCCCGTGGGTGCCGGGCAGGCGCCGCCGGGGTTGGTATGGAAGACCACCGGTCCCCAGCGATAGTTGCGCACTGCCTTGCCACCGTAGTCGGCCATGGTGAGCATCTGGAAGGCCGTGCCGTGGTTCTCGTTGTCCTCGATGGCGATCGGGTCCACGATGCGCGAGTCGCGCAGCACGTCGGCACGCACCGTGCCGCTGTTGTGGTCCGCCGACAGGTCGACCCAGCGAACCGCACCTTCGGCACGCGAGAGCACCATCAGGTTCTCGTTGATGCTTCCGCCGGCCCCATCGCCTCGCACGTAGGCGATGCTGGTGGGGTTGCGCCCGACGGGCACGCTGCCCACCTGGTTGATGGCCGCCGTGTTGGCGCCGCTGCCGTTGCCGTAGCCGCCCAGGTCGAACAGCCGCAGGTAGCCCTCTTGCGTGGCGATGAACGCGCGCAGGTTGTTGCCCCACATCGTGGTCTTCACGGCGGTCGGGCGGGCGCCCAGGTCCATCACCTTCACGACTTGCGGACGCGCGCTGTCAGGCATCTGCGAGAAGGCGAAGGGCCACTGGTTGTCGGCCTGGCCGAGGGTGGTCGTCTTGTCGTAGTTGGACTTGGCGCCGAAGTACATCGAGCGGTAGTAGCTGAACAGCGGCTTCAGGTCGATGAAGGCCGCGCGCTGCTCCGACTTGGAGACCACCACTGCGACACCGCCATTGGCATAGCCGCCGACGTTCCTGCCCGACACGTAGGTCTGGCGAACGGTCTCGTCAGCCAGCGGCGTCTGATAGTGGGTGATGTAGTTGCCGCTGGCGTCCTGCGGACGGCCGGTCGAGGGATTCCAGCCCGTGGTGGCGGAAATCTCGGTCGGTGCGCGCATCGTCTCGGGCAGGTCGACAAAGCCCAGCAGCTTCATGAAACCGATGTTGCCCAGGTTCGGCAGGCCGGGATGCACGGCGCCCCATTCGCCCCAGTAGTTGGTGAACTGGTCCGGCCGGCTGGCGGTGCAACCCTCGCAAATGCCCGCCAGTGCGATCACGGCAATCTGGCCACGCTGTGTGGTCGTGTCCCACACGCTCACCAGCGCGAACTCGCCGCTGTTGGTCTGCGTGACCGCCGTCGGCACCTTGTTGGCGGGCAGGCGCAACGAGGCGGCGGCGGAGGCCGTGTTGCTGCCCCAGCCGGTCGACAGGAGGCCGTCCTGGTAGGCCACCACCGGCTCCATGCACCAGCCCGGGTTGCCGAAGCAGCGCGCCGCGGCCACCGGGCGGCGAGCGCCCAGATTCTTGCCGTGAATGTCGTCCAGGCCGTTGAAATCGACATTGGCGTAGTCGCTCGCGACCTGGTCCGCACTGAAGGCACGGCCTTGCAGGCTCGGGATCGGCTGCGGACGCTGCATGAACTCGTTGAAGGTGGTAGCTGCGGTCAGCAGGTTGCTCACGCCCACGCGAGCGTCCGGCGCATCGGCGACGAACAGCGCGTTGTAGAAGTTCTGGAAGTAGTCACCCACATACGAGCTCTCGGGCCCGCCCACCTGCCAGTAGCCGCCGTCCGACGCGTACTTGCGCAGGTTGTCCGCACGCTGGTAGAGCTGCGGCGCACCGCCCTTCTGGACCGCGGGTGCGGCGGGATCGTCGCCATAGCGGTAGTCCAGGCCTTCGGGGGCGCTGATCTTTGCCGCCATGGCGACGTAGGCCGCCGGATCGACGGAGTTGCTGCCATTGGTCACCTGCCCGCCGGTGGCCGAGCCGGAACTCGCCAAGGGGGCCGAGGGGCTGGTGGTGCCGCTGGGGGTACTTGCCGGGGCCGTGGGGCTGGTGCTCGCGGCGCCGTCCGTGCTGCTGTTGATACTCGCGGCGCCGTCCGAGCCGGTGCCGGAAGCTTGCGCGCTGCCGCTGCTGCCGCCGCCTCCACCGCCACATGCGGTGAGCGCCAGGAGCGTTGCGAGGAAAACACTACTCTTAATTACTTTCAAGGCCATATCCTTCATTCGACATAACCAATTCTTTCTATTGACAGCTGCCCAGGCAATCGTTCTTGCAAACCTTTTCACGATCTGCGCGACTGCAACACCCACCTGTTACAGACGTATGGCATCGTGACGCCTATGACAAACAACTCTCCCTACGCTGACCGGCGTGCCCGCCTGGCCGCCCAACTCGGTGCCGGCGGCATCGCGATCGTTCCCACCGCGCCGGAGCGCCAGCGCAACCGGGACAGCGACTACCTCTTCCGCCACGACAGCTACTTCTTCTATCTGACCGGCTTCACCGAGCCCAATGCGTGGCTGGTGCTCGAGGGAAATGGCCGCAGCACCCTTTTCTGCGCGCCCAAGGACCTGGAGCGGGAAATCTGGGACGGATACCGGCTAGGCCCCGAGGCCGCGCCGCATGCGCTGGGCGTGGACGCGGCCTGGTCCATCGACGAGCTCGACAAGCAAATGCCACGCCTGCTGGAGAACCGCGAGGTCGTCTGGTACAACTTTGCGACTCATAAAGGCCTCGAAACTAGGGTAGACCAGTGGTTGCAGACGGTCCGGGCCCGGGTGCGCTATGGCGCAATTTGTCCGGAGGAGCAGCGCGATTTGTGCGGCCCGCTTGACGAAATGCGGCTCGTCAAGGACGCCCACGAGCTGGATGTCATGCGAAAGGCCGCAGCCATCAGCGCCAAGGCCCACATCCGCGCGATGAAGTTGTCCGCCAATATGTTGCGCAAAGGCGACGATGTGCGCGAATACCACCTGGATGCCGAGTTGTTGCACGAATTTCGCCTCAACGGCTCGCAATACCCGGCATATGGCTCGATCGTCGCGGCAGGCGCCAATGCCTGTGTGCTGCATTACCGAGCCGATGTCGCCCCCGTCAAGGACGGCGACCTGGTGCTGATCGACGCCGGTTGCGAGCTGGATGGCTACGCCAGCGATATCACGCGGACCTTTCCGGCCAACGGCAGGTTCACCGGTCCGCAACGCGCCCTGTACGACCTGGTGCTGGCCAGCCAGGACGCCGCAGTGGCTGCCACCAAGGCGGGCGCGCGCTTTACCGACCCGCACGAAGCCACCGTCAAAGTGCTGGCCCAGGGCCTGCTCGACCTGAAGATCCTGGACGCGAAAAAGCTGGGCACGGCCGAGGATGTGATCGAGCAGCGCGCCTATTTCCCCTTCTACATGCATCGCACCGGCCATTGGCTGGGCATGGATGTGCACGACTGCGGCAGCTACGTGGAGCCGAGCCAGATCGGCGAGACCAGCGAGCGCAAGGACCCGCTGTCGGGTGAGACGATCACGAACCGCCCCAGCCGCATCCTGCGTCCGGGGATGGTGCTGACCATCGAACCCGGCCTCTACGTGCGGCCGACCGAAGGCGTGCCGGACGAATTCTGGAACCTGGGCATTCGCATCGAGGACGACGCGGTGGTCACCGAGACGGGCTGCGAACTCATCAGCCGCGGCGTGCCGGTGAAGGCCGACGAGATCGAAGCGCTGATGAAGGCCTGAGGCCCGGCGGGCGCCAGGTCTGTCTTCAGACTGCAGGCCGGCCGGCCACTGCCGTGCCGGCCCAGTGGCCGCGGCTGAAGGCCTCTTCGAAGATCGAGTAGCCCGACCAGTCGGCATGCGCGAAGGCCACGCGGCCCTCGCGAACCAGGCGCTGCGGCCTGCCCCCCAACTGGGCGAGCAGGCCGGGCGCCGGAATGGCCATGGCGTGGCCATAGCGGGTGATCTGGATGCGCGTCGCCAGGCCGGCCAGGTCGGGATGGGCCGCGGACAGCTCGGCCAGCAGTTCGTCGCGCCAGGCGGTCCACGGGCGCTCCAGCAGCAGGCGCCGGCCGTCGATGCCGGCGTCATGGCGGCTGGGCCCCAGCGGCCGATACCAGCTGATGACCGTCTCGCGCGGCGTCGGGTCCAGGCGCTGGTGGCCGGCATCCACATAGCCCAAGCCGCGCGTTCCGTAGAGCACGTTGTCCCAGCTCGGCGCGGCGCCCGGCCGGTCGGCCAGCGGCGCGCCCAGATGCACGTTGGCGACAAGCCAGGGCGCATGGCGCAGCGTTGCCGCCGCCCGGCGAAGGAAGTCGGGTGGGCTTTCCACCACGCGCGCCGCCAGGAAGATGGGCAGGGCGACGATGCAGTGCTCGGCCTGCCAGCGTACGAGCGCGCGCCTGCCGGCGTCGAAGACGTCGACTTCCACGCCCGAGCGCCCCTGCGAAATCCGCATCACCACCTGGCCGCACAGCACACGCTGCGCCCCGAGCGGCTCGGCCAGCCGCCGCGTGAGCCAGCCGTTGCCCTCGGCCCAGGTCAGCACGGCATCGCGCTCCGGCGACTCGTCCGCCGCCGAACCCGGCGCATGGAAGCCGTGGCGGCTGGCGAAATAGTGGATGCCGGCCCAGGCAGAGACCGCTTCGCTGCCGGCGCCGTAGTCGTCGCGACAGCAGTAGTCGAGGTACCAGCGCAGGTGCGGATCATCCAGGCCTTGCTGGTCCAGCCAGGCGTCGAAGGGCTGCGCATCGAGCGCCAGCTGCCCCGGGCCCAGGGCCGAGCGCGCCATGGGAATCGCGAAATGCTCGCGCCGGCGCAGCGATTCCACCAGCGAATCGAATCGCTGGTACTGCGCGAGGGTGCCGGCAGGCACGCCCTGCACCGGCAACAGCCCTTCCTGCCACCGGCCTTCGAAGAACAGGCGCTCCTGCGGGCTGTGGCACAGGTGGCGCTCGTCGTATTCCCAGCGGCCGGCCACGCGCCGCCGCAGGCCCAGCTCTTCCAGCAGGTCCTGCACTTCGCGGGCGTCGTCGCCGGGCACGGGCAGGTAGTGCGCGCCCATGGGGCAGGGCACGCCCTTGACCGCCGTGCCTCGGCTGTTGCCGCCAGGCTCGTCCTCCAGCTCCAGCAGCACGAAGTCCTCGATGCCGGCCAGCCGCAGGGCGCGCGCTGCCGCCAGGCCGGCGACGCCGCCGCCCGCGATCACCACGCGGGTGCGGCGCGATTCCTGCGGTGCCTTGCCGGCCAGGCTGCCATCGCGCAACGCATGGCCGCGCGCCATGTCGATGCCTTCGAAGCCGCCTCCGATGTGCGACGCCGAGGACGACGGCGCCTCGCACGCCGCCAGCGCCAGGCTGCCGGCGGCCGCGCCGAGGAAGCGGCGGCGCCCGATCATGGCTTGCCCCACTCGTGCTCGTAGGTGGTGACCAGCACCTGGTTCGACAGCCGGTTCACCGGCGCCGGCACGCGTGCCATGTCGGGCGGAAAGGCGAACAGCTGCGGCAAGGTATCCAGCGTGAGAAAGCGCAGGCCGGCGGGCAGCGCGTCGGGCGTGCGCCAGGGCCTGCGGCTGGCGACGATGAAGCCCCACTCGCCAAAGCTCGGGACATGCGCGTGATAGGGCGTGGCCGCCAGGCCCACCGATTCGATGGTGGCGGCAACGGTCCAGAAGCTCTTGCGTGCGATGAGCGGAGAAGTGGTCTGCACCACCGCATAGCCACTGGCCGACAACCGCTTGTCGAGCAGCGCGTAGAAGGAGTTGGTGTAGAGCTTGCCGATGGCGAAGTTGGTCGGATCGGGAAAGTCCACCACGATCACGTCGTAGGTGTCGGCCCCGTCGCTCGCGTCCTGCTGCAGCCACTGGAAGGCATCGGTGTTGACGATGCGCAGCTTGCTCGATGCAAGCGAGTGGCCGTTGAGCGCCGCCAGCGTCGCGTGGCTCGAGAACAGCTCGGTCATGTTCGGATCGAGTTCCACCAGCGTGACCTGCTCGACCGACGGGTACTTGAGGATCTCGCGCACCGCCATCCCGTCGCCGCCGCCGAGCACGGCCACCTTCCTGGGCGCGCCGTGGGCCGCCATCACCGGATGCACCAGCGCCTCGTGGTAGCGGTACTCGTCGCGCTCGGCGAACTGCAGGTTGCCGTTGAGGAACAGGCGGTGCCCGGCGCTGCCGCGCGTGACGACGATGCGCTGGTAGGGCGAGCTGGCGCTGAAGACGATGCGGTCCTGGTAGAAGCGATCTTCCGCCACGCTGGTGATGCGATCCGCTTGCGCGAAGGCCAGGCCGAGCAGCACCAGCGTGGCGGCACAGGCCAGCGCATGCGCAGGCAGGCGCCGCAGTTCATGCCGGAACAGCCACAGCGCCCACACCGCCACGGCCGCATTCATCCAGCCGAACAGAAGGCCGGTGCGGATCATGCCCAGGTGCGGCACGAGCAGCAGCGGAAAAGCCACCGACACCGCCAGCGCCCCGAGGTAGTCGAAGGTGAGCACCTGCGAGACCAGCTCCTTGAGCTGCACATGCCGGCGCAGGATGCGCATGACCAGCGGAATCTCCAGCCCCACCAGCGTGCCCACCACGACCACCATGCCGTAGAGCAGCAGCCGGAAGGCGCCCGGCACCCAGGCATTGGCCAGGTAGAGGAGGGCCGGCATCAGCCCGCCCACGCACGCCACCAGCAACTCGATGCGCAGGAAATGCGCCGGCAGCTGGCGCTCCAGGAAGCGCGAGAGCCAGGAGCCCAGCCCCATCGCGAACAGATAGGTGCCGATGACCGTGCTGAACTGCAGGATCGAATCGCCCAGCAGGTACGAACTCAGTGCCGCGGCCGTGAGTTCGTACACCAGGCCGCAGGCGGCCACCACGAAGACGCTGGCCAGCAGGGCCAGGTCCACCGGGCCCGGACGGCGCGCGGCGGGGTTCAATGGATGGCGGCCGCCACGATGATGGAGATGCCCAGGGACATGGCCGCAACCACCAGCGCCAGCGCGCGGTTCTGCTTCTCGACGATCTCGTTCCACAGGTCATAGGGCGTGAGCTTGTCGATGACGACGAAACACACGCAGAACACCACCACGCCGATCAGCGCGTAGACCAGCGAACCCAGCACCACCGCCGGCTTCAACCATTCGATTCCCATGACGACCTCCTTTTGAGGGTGATTGGTGATTTACTTGTGGCC
This sequence comes from Variovorax soli NBRC 106424, assembly GCF_001591385.1. Taxonomy (GTDB): domain Bacteria; phylum Pseudomonadota; class Gammaproteobacteria; order Burkholderiales; family Burkholderiaceae_C; genus Variovorax; species Variovorax soli. Next base: position 22,927 of record NZ_BCUU01000015.1, on the reverse strand, counting down.
ACCGCCGCTCGAATAGCCCCCATAGGAGCCGCCCGAGGTGCGGTAGGACGAAGAAGAGCAGTTCTCGTAGCGCGGATCGCAGCGCGCGCTGCATGTGCTGAGCAAAAGCAGCAGCACGATGAGCAGCACCAGGATCAGGATGACCATGCCGCAGCCCAGGCGCGGCGCCAAGCTGACTGGCCCCGCGTCGCTGCGCTTGAAGAACGATTTCCGGTCTTCCAGGCCGAAGGCCACGGCCACGGCGGCGCTGTCGATCTTCGAGCCGGCCGACCAGGTCTGTTCACCGGCCGATTGCTCCAGCGACAGCAGCGCATTGCCGGCGGCGAAGTCGCGGTTGAAGGTCTGCTGGCCGCGCTCGACGCGCCAGTAGAACTCGCCGGCCACGTAGCTCGTGGTCGCCTTGTAGCTGTATTGCAGCTGGTATTGCTTTCCCTGGGCGGTGGCCAGGCGCCCGTCCTTCGACAGGTTCGCGCCGCCGGTGAGGGGGCGCACCAGGCTCCAGCCCTCTTCGGAATCCACCAGAAAGGAAAAGCCGCGCTGCCGGTTGTAGAGCAGGTATTCGCTCCAGCCGAACTGCTCGTCCTCGCCGGGCACCTCGCCCATGCGGTGCTGGAAGCCCAGCACCTGCCACGCTACGCCCTGCAGCTGGCCGGTCTTGCCCAATGCGATCAGCGGGCGCACCGGCTCGTCCTGCACGGCGTGCTTGAGCTCACCGCCCAGCCCCGCGCTCAGGTCGATGAGGGTCCCGCAACTTCCGCAGGCGATGGACCGGCTCTCGGCCAGCACCGGCGTGACCGGTGCGCCGCAATTCGGGCAGGCGAAGCTGCGGCCTTTCTCCTCCTTGGCCGACTCGGCGCGCAGCCCGGCGAGCTGGAGTTCGTCCAGCGCGACACTGCGCCCCAGGTACGCCGTGGGCGCCTCGGCTTCGTATTCCAGGCTGAGCACCAGCCCCCGGTCGCTCCGCAGCTCCACCACGGTGAAGGGCCGGCCCAGTTCGGGCAGCCGCGGCAGTTCGCCCTGGGCCGAGACCAGGCTGACCTGCTGATGGGAGCCGACGGTGAAGGGCTCACCGTCGATGGCGGTGGTCAGGCCCGGCTGGAGGGCGGCCGCCGCAGGCGCCGCGCGCTTGAGTTCGTGCGGCAGGGCAAAGACGTACGCGCCGTTGTCCTCGGCGAGCACGCCGATGCGGCCGTCGTCGAGGGCGGCGATCCATTCGGTCCAATGACCGCCCTGGTAGCGGTACTGCAGCCGCCCGACGATGGTGAAGCCGCGCTCCTGGATGCGTCCTGCGGCAAAGAGCTGCAGCGGGCTGAAGTCGTCGAAGAGCTCGGCCATCTTGCCGATTCGCGCCAGCGTGTCGCCCTGGCGCACCACGGTGCTCTGGCAATAGGCGCAGACGGCATGGGTCGACTGCGCCGAGCGGAACTCGACCGGCGCGCCGCAGCCCGGGCAGGGCGCCCGGTAGGCACGCTGAGTGCTGGCTGCGCCCTCAGCCATTCGACGACGATGGCGTCATCTCTGCGAGAAAGATCTGCGCCGAGGCGTCAGACCAGCTTCTTGAGCAGTTCGGTCTTCTTGGCGTCGAACTCTTCCTGCGTGAGGATGCCCTTGGCCTTGAGTTCGCCCAGCTTCTCCAGCGTGGCCATGACGTCGGCCGGGCTGACGGCTGCCACGGCAGGCGCCGGGGCCGCCGGTGCAGCGCCCTGGCCGCCTTGCAGGCCCTGCGCCAGGTTCTGCGCCAGGACCTGGCCCAGCGCCACGCCCGCGCCCAGGCCCATGGCGTCGCCCGCCACGCCGCCGCCCTGCGAGGCGCCTTCGGCAAACTTCGGGATGGCCTGCGCCGTCTGGTATTGCATGAACTTGCCCATGTCGTTGCCGACCATGCCCATGCCGATCTTCTGGTCGAGGATCTTCTGCAGCTCCTCGGGCAGCGAGAGGTTCTGCACGGTCATGCCGTCGAGTTGCAGGCCCAGCTTCGAGAATTCCGGCGCCAGCTGGTTGGCCAGCGCCTGCGCAAACTGGTTCTGGTTGGCCGCCAGGTCCAGGAAGGGCACGCCGCTGGCGGCAATGGCGTTGCTGATGTTCTGCAGCACCAGGCCGCGCAGCTGGCCGTCCAGGTCCTGCACCGAATAGATGTCGCGCGTGCCGGAGATCTCGGTGTGGAACTTCTTCGCGTCGGCCACGCGGTAGGCATAGTTGCCGAAGGCGCGCAGGCGCACCGCGCCGAAGTCCTTGTCGCGGATGCTGATGGGCTGGGGCGTGCCCCACTTCTGGTCCACCTGCTGGCGGGTGCTGAAGAAGTAGACGTCGCTCTTGAAGGGAGACTGGAAGAGCTTGTCCCAGTTCTTCAGGTAGGTGAGGACCGGCAGGGTCTGGGTCGTGAGCTTGTACATGCCCGGCCCGAAGACGTCGGCCACCTGGCCCTCGTTGACGAACAGGGCCACCTGCGACTCGCGCACCGTGAGCGAGGCGCCGTTCTGGATCTCCATGTCCTGCATCGGGAAACGCCAGGCCAGCGTGCCGTCGCCGGTCTCGGTCCACTGGATGATGTCGATGAACTGCTTCTTGATGAAATCCATCAGCGCCATGTCGCTTCTCTCCTCGATTTGGACGGTCCCTGCTCCTCGCGGCAGTTTGCCATAGCGCCGCAGTGCGGTGAGTTGAGGCCACCTCCCGCCCCGGCGCTGGCGAGGTCTACAATCGGCGCCCCCTATAACGATGCCGCGGGGCCGGACCTGCAACCGCGGCAGCTGGAGTCAACACGTCCATGTCCGAAACCCCCTCCACCAGCACCGCCTCGGCGACCACGGCCATGAGCGCCGAAGACAAGCGCGCACAGCTGCGCCGCGCAGCGCTGGAGTATCACGAGCACCCCACGCCCGGAAAGATCGCCATTGCGGCGACCAAGCAGGTGCTCAATCAACGCGACCTGGCACTGGCCTATTCCCCCGGCGTGGCTGCACCTTGCGAGGAAATCGTCAAGGACCCGGTCAACGCCTTCAAGTACACCTCGCGCGGCAACCTGGTGGCGGTCATCACCAACGGCACCGCGGTGCTCGGCCTGGGCGACATCGGCGCGCTGGCCTCCAAGCCGGTGATGGAAGGCAAGGGCGTTCTGTTCAAGAAGTTCGCCGGCGTGGACGTGTTCGACATCGAGATCGACGAGAAGGACCCGGCCAAGCTGGTCGAGGTGATCGCCGCGCTGGAGCCCACCTTCGGCGCCATCAACCTGGAAGACATCAAGGCCCCGGACTGCTTCTACATCGAGCGCGAGCTGCGCAAGCGCATGAAGATCCCGGTGTTCCACGACGACCAGCACGGCACCGCCATCACCGTGGCTGCCGCGATGCTCAACGCGCTGAAGGTGGTGGGCAAGGACATCGGCAAGGTCAAGCTGGTGGCCTCGGGCGCCGGCGCGGCCGCGCTGGCCTGTTTGAACCTGCTGCTCAAGGTGGGCCTCAAGCGCGAGAACGTGTACGTCACCGACCTGGCCGGCGTGGTCTACGAGGGCCGCACCGAGCTGATGGACGAGGACAAGGCCAGGTTCGCGCAGAAGACGGCCGCCCGCAAGCTGGGCGAAGTCATCGAAGGCGCGGATGTGTTCCTGGGCCTGTCGGCCGGCGGCGTGCTCAAGCCGGACATGGTCGCCAAGATGGCCGCCAAGCCGGTGATCTTCGCCCTGGCCAACCCCAATCCGGAAATCACGCCTGAAGACGCACGTGCGGTGCGCGACGACGTGGTGATGGCCACCGGCCGCACCGACTATCCGAACCAGGTCAACAACGTCCTGTGCTTCCCCTACATCTTCCGCGGCGCGCTCGACTCGGGTGCGACCACCATCACGGACGAGATGGAAATCGCGGCGGTGCATGCCATTGCCGATCTGGCGCAGGCCGAGCAGAGCGAGCGCGTGGCCGCGGCCTACTCGGGCGAGAAGCTCAGCTTCGGGCCTGAGTACCTCATTCCGAAGCCCTTCGATCCGCGCCTGATGATCAAGATCGCGCCGGCGGTGGCCCAGGCCGCGGCCGACAGCGGCGTCGCGCTGCGCCCGATCAAGGACATGGATGCCTACCGCGACAAGCTGCAAAGCTTCGTCTACGCCTCGGGCACCACGATGAAGCCGATCTTCGACGCCGCCCGCCGCGCCCCCAAGAAGCGCGTGGCCTACAGCGAGGGCGAAGAAGAGCGCGTGCTGCGCGCCGCCCAGATCGTGGTGGACGAGGGCATTGCCCGCCCCACGCTCATCGGCCGCCCGGCCATCATCGCCCAGCGCATCCAGAAGTTCGGCCTGCGCCTGAAGGAGGAGCTGGACTACGACGTGGTCAACACCGACTTCGACCACCGCTACCGCGACTTCTGGCAGACCTACCACCGCATGACCGAGCGCAAGGGCATCACGGTGCAGGTGGCCAAGATCGAGATGCGCCGGCGCCTGACGCTGATCGGCGCCATGCTGCTGCACAAGGGCGACGTCGACGGCCTGATCTGCGGCACCTGGGGCACCACCGCGCTGCACCTGCGCTACATCGACCAGGTGATCGGCAAGCGCCCCGGCGGCTGCGCCAGCACGCCGCAGGACGTGCCGATCTATGCCTGCATGAACGGCCTGCTGCTGCCCGACCGCCAGGTGTTCCTGGTCGACACCCACGTCAACTACGACCCGACCGCGGCCGAGCTGGCCGAGATCACCACCATGGCGGCCGAGGAAATGATGCGCTTCGGCATCAAGCCCAAGGCGGCCCTGCTGTCGCACTCCAACTTCGGCACCAGCGAGAACCCCAGCGCCGTCAAGATGCGCCAGGTGCTGGCGCTGCTGCGCGAACAGGCCCCCTGGCTGGAAGTGGACGGCGAGATGCACGGCGACGTGGCGCTGGATGGCAAGCAGCGCGTGGAAATCATGCCGCACAGCGCCCTGGCGGGCGACGCCAACCTGCTGGTGTTCCCGAACATCGACGCAGCAAACATTTCTTACAACCTGCTCAAGACGGCGGCGGGCGGCAACATCGCCATCGGCCCGGTCCTGCTGGGGGCAGCCAAGCCGGTGCACGTCCTGACCGCCAGCGCCACGGTCCGACGCATCGTCAACATGACGGCCCTGACCGTGGCCGACGCCAACGCAGACCGATAAGGCCTGACGCCGAAGCGTCCACCAACTTCGCGCGGTGGACGCGACCTGAATGCCTGCTCAACTTTTGGGCAGGCGCTTGCTATTTGCGCGCGTCTGGTGCACACTGGCGGGCTTGAATTCGAGGGTAAACCCCAAGGCTTGGAACAGGTTCCAGGCTCGGTTTTCAGGGTTTGCCCACCGAATCGGCTCATTGGCCCACCCGCTCTTTCAGTTCGCGTTGTCCCATCGTGGCGTTCGCCTTCCTCAGGTCAGCTGTTTCGAAACTTGCGCTCACGGGGCTTGTGCTCACGGCGCTTTCGACCGGGGCTCAAGGCTTCGAATGGCCTGGCGCCGCGACAAGCAAGACCCAGGCGACCACCGTCGCACTGGCCGAACTGCCGGCGGAAGGACAACGGACCTATCAGGCCATTTTCAATGGCGGACCGTTTCGGTACGACAAGGATGGCAGCGTGTTCGGCAACCGCGAACGTCTGCTGCCACGCGAAGCGCGCGGCCACTATCGCGAATACACGGTCGAAACCCCGGGTGCGCGCAACCGCGGCGCGCGGCGCATTGTGTGTGGTGGGGCGCAGAAGGCGCCATCGGCCTGTTGGTACACCGCAGACCACTATGCGAGCTTTCGCCGCATCGTGCCATGAGCCGAGGATTGGCCAGGATATGTATTGGAGAGGTGCCTGGACGCACCTGACGATGAAATGTTGACGACAACCATGGAAAGACCTCCGGAGATGAACGTATCCCTTCGCGGCGTGCGCCCGAACATCGTGCAGTCGATCCGCGCGTTCCGCGTGAGCGACCTGCAGGAGGCGGCGCATTCGGCGGGCCAGCACTTCCTGTATGCCAACCTGGGCAACGCCCAGAGCAAGCAGGACGTGCTCGACCTGATCGCGCAGCAGTTCATGTTCCCGCAGCACTTCGGCAAGAACTTCGACGCGCTGTACGACTGCATGACCGACCCGCTGCACAAGTCGGGCCCGCAGCCCGGCTTCGTGGTGGTGCTGGAACAGATCCCGGCCAACGCCAAGTTCGACAAGGAAGCGCGCGAGCAGCTGCTGGACATCTTCCGTGACGCCGCCGACTACTGGGGCGACCGCAAGATTCCCTTCCGGTGCTTCTATTCTTTTCTGTAGCCCGTTCTGCACAAGCCAGCCAAGCAGAACGGGCGAACGAGGCTAACGACAGCGCCACGCTCGAAACCGCAGCATCCGCGCCCGCCGCCGAGGTCCAGGAAGACCCCAACGCCGAGAAGATGCCCACGGACAAGCTCCTGGACGTGTCGCCCCTGGCGCTGCGCATGAGCAGCCCCTTCAACGCCGGCTACTGGCTCGCTGCCGCCTGATCGGCTGCGCGCCAAGCCAAAGAAAAACCCGCCTCGGCGGGTTTTTTTGTGGGCGCTGCGCAGCGAAGCAGGCTATGGCAACTCAAGCGCCAGCGCCACGTATTCGTCCACCGGCACTTCCTCGGCACGCCGCTGCGTGTCGAAGTTGCCTGCGAAACCCTTCGCATCGAGCCATTTGCCCAAGGTGTGGCGCAGCAGCTTGCGCCGCTGGCTGAAGGCGGTCTGCACCAGCTCCTCCAGCAACGGTGGCCGCACCGGCGCCGGCTGGGCGCGCGGCACCATGCGCACCACGGCACTGTCGACCCGCGGCGGCGGATCGAAACTCTCGGGCGGCACGAAGAGGACGTTCTCCATCGCATAGCGCCACTGCAGCATCACGCTCAGGCGGCCGTAGTCGGCCGTGGCGGGCGCCGCGACCATGCGGTCGATCACCTCCTTTTGCAGCATGAAGTGCTGGTCGGCAATCCGGCCCGCGAAGGCCAACAGATGGAAAAGGATCGGCGTGGAGATGTTGTAGGGCAGGTTGCCCACCACCCGCAGGGCGGCATCCTGGCCGGGCGCAAGCTCCTGCGCGAGCGCGCCGAAATCGACCTTCAGCACGTCCGACTCGATGACGCGCAACTGGCCGTGGCTGCGCAGCCGCGCCGCCAGGTCACGGTCGAGCTCGACCACGGTGAGATGCCCGAGCCGTTCCACCAGGGGCTGCGTGAGGGCGGCCAGCCCCGGGCCGATTTCCACCATGGGATCGCCCGGCCGCGGCGCGATCTCGCGCACGATCGCGTCGATGATCCCTTCGTCGGCGAGGAAATGCTGGCCGAAGCGCTTGCGCGGAATGTGCTTCATTCAGGCGCGCCCCGTAAACGGCGTGTCGAATTGGCGCCCGACATCAGGATTGGGGCGGCTCGCGGTACTCGACGTAGGCACGGCCGCGCACTTCCTGCACCCATGTGTTGTAGGCCTCTTCCATGCGCTTTTCGCGCAGCACGGCACGTGCGGCGTCGCGCTGCTCGGCTTGCGAGAGCTTGGCCTCGCGGCGCTGCTCGACCTGGATCAGGTGCACGCCGAAGCGCGACACCACCGGATCGCTCACCTGGCCGGGCTGCAGGCGGTCCATGGCCTCCTCGAACTCGGGCACGAACATGCCGGGACGCGACCAGCCGAGTTCGCCGCCGTCCTTGGCACTGCCGTCCTGCGAGTTGTCGCGCGCCAGGCCGGCAAAGGTGGCCGTGCCCGCCTCGATGCGCTTCTTGAATTCGGCAAGTTCCTTGGCCGCTTGCGCGGTGCTGCGCTTGTCGTCCACACGCAGCAGGATGTGACGCACCTTGGTCTGCGTGACGGTGGAAGCAGCGTCGCCCGGTTGCGACTTGGCAAGCACCTTCAGCACGTGAAAGCCGGCACCGGAGCGAACCGGACCGGCGATGCCGCCGACCTGCAGGCCCTGGGTCGCCTCCACGAACAGGGGTGGGTAGCGTTCGGCGCTGCGCATGCCCAGCGCACCGCCGTTGAGGCGATCCGGCGCATCCGACTGGTCGCGCGCCAGGGCGGCGAAGTCTTCGCCCGCACGCGCGCGCTGGGCAATGCCCTGCGCCTTGCGCTCGAGTTCGGCCACCTTCGCATCCGAGGCCCCGTCGGGCACCGCGACCAGCACGTGGGCGATGTTGACGTTCGGCGCAGCCTTGGCGGAATTGCTCTGGTCGCGCAGGTACTGATCGACCTCGAGGTCGGTCACCTTCACCTTCGGCTCGACCTCGCGCTCGCGCAGGCGCGACATCGTGATCTGGGTGCGCAGCTCTCGCCGGTACGCGTCGCGCGAGATGCCTTCCTGGGCCAGGCGCCGGCCCAGCTCGGTGACCGTCATCTGGTTCTGGCGGGCCACGCCTTCCTCGGCCTGGTCCACCTGCAGCTCGTCCACCTTGATGCCGATTTCCTTGGCCTGCTGCAGTTGCGCCTTCTCGACGATGATGCGCTCCAGCGCCATTCGGTTGAGTTCGGGGCGCGGCACGCGCTCGACCTCCGGCCCTCCCTGGCGCAAGGCGCGCTGCACCCGGGACAGCACTTCGGTGTTGGTCACCGGCTCCGAATTGACCAGCGCCACGATGTACTCGGCCACGCGTTGCCCGCTGGGCGTGGTGGCGGGCGCAGGCGTGGGCAAGGGCGCGGCGGCCGCGGGTGGCTCGCTGCGCTGAGGCCCGGCCCGCATGATGTCCGTGATGCCGCGCGGCGCCGGAGCCGCGCTGCTGTTCGATCGCAGGCTGCTTTGCGCCTGGGCAGCGCCCACGGCACCCAGGGCCGCGAGGACGATGGCGCGAAGGAGGATTCTGGAATGGCTCATGGCTGGCCTTCGGGTCGAAATCAGTCGTATTGGGTGAAGCGGCTCGGCGAGTCGAACCGTTGACGCAGGGGCTGGTAAGCGCGAATGTTGCTCTGCAGGCTTCGCAGCGGGCTGGTGCCCACGGCGGCGAATCCGACGAACTCCAGTTGGAACATGATGCGCGTGTTGGCGCTGGTCTGGCCAGTGGTCAGCCGCTCCAGGACAACGCGGCCGATCCAGCAGCATGCATCGTATTCCAGCCCGACGATGCCGTCGGTGAGCTTATTGTCTTCCATGCTGTAGTTCAGCCGTCCGACGGCGTACCAGCGCCCGCCGCCCTGGCCGCGGCCGGGGCCGAGGTCCTGGCCCTTGTCGCCCCACAGGTCGTTCAGCGGCCATTGCCAGGCGAAATCGATCGACTGGCTGCCGTCGTTGGCCTGGGGCGTCGACTCGCGCTGGAAACGGTAGGCCGCATACAGCGAGCGGTAGGGCCCGGGCTGGTAGCGCCCGCCGAGTGTGGTGCGGTTGGAGCGCTGCGTGTCGGGGTTGTACTGGATCGTGCCCTCGGTGCTCCACTTCGGCGTCCAGTTGACGCTGCCGCCCAGCAGGATGTCGCTGAAGCGGTCCGTGACGGGCGCCTGGCCCGGCAGGACGACTTCCTGGTCCTTGAAGCGAATGCGCTGCGCGATGCCCACGCGCGCGGCTTCGGCGCCGGTGTCGGGATCGATCAGCCGCGAGGTCACGCCCACGGTTGCCATGTTGTTGTCGGCGATGCGGTCGTTGCCCGAGTACACATTCTCTGTGTAGATGGTCGCGAAGTTGAAATCGTTCTGCGCCGTGTCGTAGACGGGCAGCTGGCTCTGGTCCTTGAAGGGCGTGTAGGTATAGAACGCCCGGGGCTCCAGCGTCTGCGTGAAGGCGCGCCCGAAGAAATTGGTGTCGCGCTCGAAGATCAACCCCGAGTCCAGGCTGAAGGTCGGCAGCACGCGGGTCGCGCTGGCTCGGCCGAAATAGTCGGCGTCGAACTGGTACGCGGTGCCGTTGAGCATCAGCTTCGGAATGACGAAGGTGCCCGGCGTGAGGAAGGGCCGGCTGATCGCGCCGACCGCGAACATGCGTTCGGCGTCGGGCTGGTCGGGGCGGCCCGGGTAGAGCAGCCGCTGCAGGGCCGGATCGCCGTGAAAGCGCGTGTAGTCGGCGTCGAAGGTGAAGTCGAAGCCGCCCGGCAGGTTGTACTTGGTGTAGTTGGCGGTCAGCTGCGGCAGCCGGTCGTACGGCGGCACGATGATCGAATCCTGGGCCTGCAGCGTCTGGTAGGACAAGGCCCGCACCGTGCCGGTCCAGTCGCCCTTGGCCCAGTTCAGCGAGGCTTCCGAAGCGAGCAGGCGCTGCGTGACCGAGGGCGTGCGGTTGAAGTCGCGCCAGTAGTTGTCGTCGCTGACCCGGTTGATGTTCAGCGACCCGCTCAGGAAATCCAGGCCCAGCGGCTTCGCGTCGAAGGTCTGCCGGTGCCGCGTCCAGATGCCCCAGCGGTCCTCGCCGTCGCGCAGCCTGTCGTTGGGCATGTAGTCGACGCGCGCCTCGCCGCTGTATGTGTTTTCCAGATACCGGAATTCCGTCCCCAGGTTGACGCCGCGCTTGCTCATGAGCGTCGGGATGAACGTCAGGTCGCGGTTGGGCGCGATATTCCAGTAGTAGGGCAGGCTCAGCTCCAGCCCGTTGGTGTTGTCCAGGCCGATGACGGGCGGCAGCAGGCCGCTCTTGCGGGCGCCCGAGAGCGGAAAGCTCAGCGAAGGAAAGGGCGGCGTGCTCAAACCCATGAAGCTCAGCTGCGCGTCCTTGGCGACGCCCACGTCTTCTTCCTTGTCCGTGTGGATCGAGGCAGCGCTCAGCACCCAGTCGGGCGTCCAGCCGGGAAAATCTTCACGCCGGCAGGTGGTGTAGCTGGCGTTGCGCGCAATCGAGACGTTCTCGTCGATGAAGTCGATGCGGCTGGCTTCGCCATGCGCCCCATTGGCCAGGAACTGGTAGCGCACCCGGTCGAAGAAGCCTTCGAAGGTCTCCAGCTTGAGCTGCAGCGCCGGGCCTTCGTAGATGTTGCCCGCCTGGTTGATCCGTACATTGCCGGTGGCCTTGGCGGTGTCGTCGGGCTGGTAGTACTCGAGCCGGTCGGCATTGATGACGGTGTCGCCCTTGCGCAGCTGGGCATGGCCCTCGACCACGGCCTCGAGATCCGGCCTGCCGGAAATCTTGTCGCCCGAGATGAAGCTGGGCAGATCGCCGCTTTGCGAGCGCGGCTCGGACTCGGCCAGCATCGGCGTGCGCCGCAATTGCAGCGGACTCGACAGCGGGTCGGGCGCCGCCGCGCCCTGCGCATCCTGCGCCATGGCCGCCTGCGCGTGCAGCAGTGCGACGGTGAGCAGCGCCAGCGGCAGAGGCGGGCGGCACCGACGCCAGGTGGCACGGGACAATTCAAGCATCGGCAGCGGAAGGTACTTTTTGTATGCGGTGAAACAAGACGCGCGGCATTGTTGCCAGCACATGGCACGGGTCCCGCCGGCCTGCCGCTGGGCGGCCGCCGCCAGGACGGATTTGTAGAATCGATTATCCATGACAGCACCTTCGACCCCGGGCCTCGACGTCCACACGCCCGCCGGCATCCTTTGGAACGATGCGCAGCGCGAAAAGGCCTTCGCCGCCTGGCTGACGCGCGTTGCGCCGGCACATGGCCTGCGGCCCGACTCCGTGCGGCTGGCATCGGCCGACGCCAGCTTCAGGCGCTACTTCCGCGTCGACGCCGCAGGCGAGGGCCCGGCCTCCACCCGGATCGTGATGGACGCACCGCCCGACAAGGAAGACAGCGCACCTTTCGTGAAGGTGGCGCAACTCATGTCGCAGGCCGGTGTGACGGCACCGCAGGTGCTCGACTGGGACCAGGCGCAGGGCTTCCTGCTGCTCAACGACCTGGGCCGCCAGACCATGCTGGACCGGATCGACCCGGCACAGCCCGAGGCAGCGCGGCCGATGTACGAGGCCGCCATCGACGCGCTGGTGCACTGGCAGCTTTCATCCGCGGCCGGCGTGCTGCCCGCCTACGACGAAGCCCTGCTGCGCCGTGAACTCGCGCTCTTCCCGGATTGGTACGTGGCGAAGCACCGCGGCATCGCGGTGGAAGGCCCGCTGGCCGAAACGCTGGCGCGCAGCTTCGATCTGATCGTGAAGAACAACCTGGCGTCGCCCAGCGTCTACGTGCACCGCGACTTCATGCCGCGCAATCTCATGGTGAACCCGTCGACCGGCGAACTGGGCGTGCTCGACTTCCAGGACGCCGTGTACGGCCCGATCACCTACGACATCGCCAGTCTCATGCGCGATGCCTTCCTGAGCTGGGACGAGGAATTCGTGATCGACGTGACGGTGCGCTACTGGCAAAAGGCCCGCAAGGCGGGGCTGCCGGTCGATGAAGACTTCGGCGCCTTCTACCGCGCCGTGGAATGGATGGGGCTGCAGCGCCACCTGAAGGTGGCCGGCATCTTCGCGCGCCTGACGCTGCGCGACGGCAAGCCGCGCTACCTGGCCGACGCCCCGCGCTTCATCGGCTACATCCGTGCCACCGCCGGACGCTACCGGGAGCTTGCTCCGCTGCTGCGCGCCATCGACCAGATCGAGGGCATCCAGGCCGCCAGCGGCTATGCCTTCGGCCGCGTCTAGCGGCGCGTTCGAATCCTTCCCAGATCGCCATGCCGCGATTCCATTGTCCCGGTGCGCTGAGCGCCGGTCTGTCCTTCGATCTGCCCGCCGGCGCCGCCCGCCATGTGCAGGTGCTAAGGCTCCAACCCGGCGACGAACTCACCCTGTTCAACGGCGAGGGCGGTGAGTACAGCGCCACCGTCGAACGAATGGGGCGCAACGACGTGGGCGTGACGGTGAATGCACACCTGGCCGTCGAAAGGGAAGCGCCGCGCGCCGTTCACCTGGCCGTGGGCATGCCCGCCAACGAACGCATGGATTGGCTGGTGGAAAAGGCGACCGAGCTGGGCGTGGCCAGCATCCAGCCCTTGATGACGGCGCATGCGGTGCTGCGCCTGAGCGGCGAGCGCGCCGAAAAGAAGCGTGCGCACTGGGAAGCCATTGCCGTCGCCGCGTGCGAGCAGTGCGGACGCAACCGGGTGCCGCACGTGCATCCGGTGCAAGGATTTTCGAAGTGGCTTGGGTCGGAATCCTCCGGCGCGCGCCGCCTGGTGCTGAGCCTTGCGCAGGGAACTCGCGGCATCGCACGGACCGGCGCGTCCACCGCCGATGAAGCATTCCTGGTGCTCAGCGGCCCGGAAGGCGGCCTCAGCCGCGAGGAAGACGAGCAGGCGCGTGCGGCGGGCTTTGCGCCCGTCACCCTGGGTGCCCGCGTGCTGCGGGCGGAAACGGCCGCGCTGGCTGCCCTGGTGTTGCTGGCCGGTCAAGACGCCGACTGAACTTCCCGGGTGCCTCCCGGCGCACCGGGGAACCATCGGAATCCTTTCTTCACGCCGCGGCCTGCGCTGCTCCTGCACAATGCGCAGCTCTGCCATCTTGAGGAGTACGTCATGGGATTGCTCGATTCGGTTCTCGGTCAGGTACTGGGCGGTGCCCAGCAGCAGCAACAGCCCGGCGGCGCAGCCGGCGGTCTGGAAGGCCTGAGTGCCTTGGCAGGCATGGGCGGACTCGATGCCCTGCTCGGTGGCAACACGGGCGGCGGCGCCGGTGCCAATGCCGCGGGCGGCGGCCTGGCCGACGTGCTGGGCGGCCTGCTGGCCAACGACGGCCAGATGGGCGGACTGGGTGGCCTGGTGTCCAAGTTCGAACAGGCTGGCCTGGGCGACGTGGTGGGCTCCTGGGTCGGCACCGGCGCCAATCAGCAGATCTCGCCCGACCAGGTGCAAGGCGCGCTCGGCAGCGATGCCATCTCCGGCATGGCGTCCAAGCTCGGCATCAATGCCCAGACGCTGCTGCCGCTCTTGGCCAGCGTGCTGCCGCTGCTCATCAACCACCTCACGCCGCAGGGCAAGGTGCCGGAGCAGGGCGCGGGCAACCAGCAGGATCTGATGGCGTCGCTCAGCGGCCTGCTGCGCGGCTGACGCGGAACCCCCGGAAGGACACCGCTGCCCGCATGAATCGCCATCTGCTGCTGCTCACCATCTGCCAGGGCCTGTTCCTGACGAACAACGTGGCCTTCATGGCGATGAACGGACTGGTCGGTCTGGCGCTGGCGCCGCAGGCCTGGATGGCGACCCTGCCCGTCATGGCTTATGTGGTGGGCGGCGCGCTTTCCACCGGATGGGTGGCGCGCACGCAGCGGCGGTTCGGGCGGCGCATTTCCTTCCAGATCGGCTTGGCGGTGGCCTTCGCCTCCGCCTTGACCTGTGCGGCGGCGGCGCTGGCGCACGCCTTCTGGCTGCTGTGCGCCGCCACGCTGGTGGCCGGGTACTACAACGCCAACGCCACGCTCTACCGCTTCGCCGCGGCCGAACTGGCCGCCCCAGGCTGGCGCGAGAAGGCGGTTTCGGTCGTGATGGCCGGCGGCCTCATCGGCGCGGTGGTCGGCCCCAACCTCGCGTCCGTCTCGCGCCAATGGCTCAGTGCACCGTTTGCCGGCGCGTATGTGGCCCTGGCCGCAGTGGCGGTGCTGGCCATGGCCCTCATGCAGTTCATCCGGTTTCCTGCGGCGCCGAGCGGCGAGCAAAGCCACGGCGGGCGGCCGATGTCGGAAATCGCGCGCCAGCCGGCCTTCATCGTGGCCGCCATGGCAGGTGCCCTGGGCTTCGGCGTGATGAACCTGCTGATGGCGGCCACGCCACTGGCCATGCAGGTGTGCAGCTTTCCCTTCGAAGATGTGGCCTGGGTGCTGGAGTGGCACGTCATCGGCATGTTCGCGCCAGGCTTCTTCACCGGCCACCTCATCCGCCGCTTCGGCGCGGTGCCCGTGATGGCGGTCGGTCTCCTGCTCAACCTCGGCTGCATCGCGGTCGCGTTGTCGGGTGTGGACCTGCATCGCTTCCTGGTCGCGCTCTTCCTGCTGGGCGTGGGCTGGAACTTCCTCTTCACCGGCAGCACCACGCTTTCGCTGTCGACCTACATGGCGCAGGAGCGGGACCGCGCGCAGGCAGCCCTCAACTTCTGCATCTTCGCCACGCTGGCCGTGAGTTCGCTGGCGTCGGGCGTGTTGGTCACCACGCGTGGCTGGCAATGGCTCAACCTGGGTTCGCTGCTGCCGGTACTGCTGATCGGTGCGGCCCTGCTCTGGCTGGTGCGGGTGCGGCGGCTGACGCCCAAGACTGCCTGAACTAGGCGATGGCGGCGGCCCGCCGCGCGTCGAAACCGAAGCGTGCACCCAGCCATTGTTCGAGCGCCTCGAACACCGGCCGTGCGTCCAGCTCGTTGAAGAGTTCGTGAAAGTGCTGCTCGAAAGCGATCGCCTGCACCTGGCCGCTCGGCGCCGCGGCGGCCGCAAAGGCGCGGCTTCCCTCGGGCCGCACCAGGCGATCGGCGCCCGCATACAGCAGCAGCGTGGGCACCGGCCATTGCGGTGCGGCCCCCATCGCGCGCGCACCTTCTTCTGCCAGGAAGCGCGCCAGCCGGGCGCCGATGCGGTCGTGGTTGAGCGGATCCGAAAGATAGGCCGGCGCCACCGAAGGATCGTGCGACAGGTCCTGCGCGTCGAGCCCATTGCCCACGCGCAGGCCGGGCGCCAGGCGCGACAGAACGGCGATCAATCCCTTCTGCGCCGCGCTGAGCGTGGGCGACAGGGCCGGCGAAGACAGCACCAGCGCGTTCACCGGCCGCACGCCACGTGCCACGAAACTGGCCGCCACCAGGCCGCCCATGCTGTGGCCGAGCAGCACGATCGGCAAGCCCGGATAGGCTGCCCGCGCGTTGTCGATCAACAGAGCAAGATCGTCGACGAGCCGCAGTTCGTTCGGCAACCCACCTCGCGCGCCGCTGGACAGGCCATGCCCGAAGTGGTCATGCGCCCGCACGGCAAAGCCCAGCGCATTGAGCCGCTGCGCCACGTGCGCGTAACGCCCGGCGTGCTCGCCCAGGCCGTGGGTGACGTGCACCACCGCCAGCGGTGCGGCCGGCGTCGCCAGCCACTCGCGCAGCGCCAGCGTCTGGCCGTCGGCGGTGCGCAGCGTTCTGGGCGCGCTTTCGCTCACGCCGGAACGGGCTGCTGCTGCTGTTGCTGCGCGGCGCGCTCCACCGGCAGCGCCGCGATCACCTCAGCCACCGCGGCCGTGAGCTTCTTCGCGTAGGGCACGTGCAGGAACTCGTTCGGGCCGTGCGCGTTGCTCTTGGGGCCGAGCACGCCGCACACCATCATCTGCGCCTTCGGAAAGCCCTCGCTCAGCATGTTCATCAACGGAATGGTGCCGCCCTGGCCGATGTAGCCGCAGGGCGCACCGAAGTGCGCCTTGGAGGCCGCATTGAGCGCGCGCTCGAACCACGGCGCGGTGGCGGGCGCATTCCAGCCGGTGGCGCCGCCGTTCGACTCGAAGGTGACCTTGGCCTGATAGGGCGCGTTGTCTTCCAGCAGCGTCTTGAGCTCCTCGATGGCGCTCACCGCATCCACCAGGGGCGGCAGGCGCAGCGACAGCTTGAAGGCGGTGTACGGACGCAGGACGTTGCCCGCATCCTTCAGCGCCGGGAAACCCTCGGCGCCGGTCACGCTCAGCGTGGGCTTCCAGGTGCGGTTGAGCAGCGCCTCGACCGGGTCGGTGGTGACGGGCAATGCGAAGGCGGTCGAGCCGCCGCAGTCGTAGTGCGCCCAGGGGAAGCGCTTGTACACCTCCTCGCCCAGGATGGCGGCGGTGGCCCTGGCCTGCGCCACGCGCTCGGCCGGCACCTCGCAATGAAAACTCTGGGGCAGCAGGCGGCCCGTCTTGCTGTCTTCCAGGCGGTCCAGCACCTGGCGCATGATGCGGAAGCTCGAGGGCACCAGGCCCGACGCGTCGCCGGAGTGCACGCCCTCGGTCAGCACCTCGACCTTGAGCGTGCCGCTGGCCATGCCGCGCAGCGACGTGGTGAGCCAGAGCTGGTCGTAGTTGCCCGCGCCCGAATCCAGGCAGATCACCAGGCCCACGTCGCCCAGACGGTCGCGCAGGGCGTCCACATAGGGCAGCAGGTCGTAGGAGCCGGATTCCTCGCAGGTTTCGATCAGGCCGACGATGCGCGGATGCGCCACGCCCTGCGCCTTCAGCGCCTGGATCGCCGCGGTGCTCGCGTACACCGCGTAGCCGTCGTCGGCGCCGCCGCGGCCGTAGAGCAGGCCGTTCTCATACTTGGGCGTCCAGGGGCCCAGGTCGTTGCGCCAGCCGGTGAACTCGGGCTGCTTGTCCAGGTGGCCGTACATGAGCACCGTCTCGCGCATGTCGGTGCCGGTGGCGGGCACTTCGAAGAAGAGCACCGGCGTGCGCCCGGGCAGGCGCACGATCTCCAGCTTCAGGCCTGCCACCTTCTGCGCCTCGACCCAGGCGGCTGCGTTGCGCAGCACGGTCTCGAGGTAGCCGTTGGCCTGCCACTCCTTGTCGAAGCCAGGCGACTTGGCCGGAATGGCGATGTAGTCGGTGAGCTGCCTGACGATGTCGCCGTCCCATTGGCGAGTGACGTCGGAAAGGGCGCGCTCGGCGTCGAGGAAAGCGGCCGGCAAGTCGCGGCCGATTTCGCGGTGCAGGGGGGCGTTCATCGTGGTTTCTCCGGGAAAGACTTCAAAACGAACATTTTGCGCCTGCCGCGCCGCCCGCGTAGAGTGCGCCCCGGACACTCATCAGCAAAGGTGCACCTCGTGAGCAAGACTGGCATTCACGTCGGCGTGGGCGGCTGGACCTTCGAGCCCTGGCGCGACAACTTCTATCCCAAGGGGCTGGCGCATGCGCGCGAGCTGGCGTACGCGAGCCGGCACCTCAGCGCCATCGAGATCAACGGCACCTACTACAGCGGCTTCAAGCCCGAGCACTTTCGCAAGTGGGCGGCCGAGACGCCCGAGGGCTTCGTGTTCTCCATGAAGGCCACGCGCTTTGCCACCAACCGCAAGCTGCTGGCCACGGCGGGCGATTCGATCAAGCGCTTCATCGACAGCGGCCCGACCGAGATGGGCGCGCGGCTCGGCCCCATCGTCTGGCAGTTCATGCCGACCAAGAAGTTCGAGGCCGAGGACTTCGAGGCCTTTCTGGCGCTGCTGCCGGCCAAGGAGGGCAGCCATGTGCTGCGCCACGTGATGGATGTGCGGCACGTGAGCTTCGTCACGCCCGAGTACCAGGCGCTGGCGAAGAAGTACGGCGTGTCCACGGTGTTCACCGACTCCGACAAGTACCCCTCCTTCGAGGAACCCGACGGGCCGGTGGCCTATGCGCGGCTGATGATGGCGCAGGCCGACGAGGCCACCGGCTACGCACCGAAGGCGCTGGACGAATGGGGCAAACGCGCCAAAGGCTGGGCCGCCAAGCGCGACACCTTCGTCTACTTCATCAACGGCGCAAAAGAAAAGGCACCGGCTGCGGCCGGTGCCTTGCTCGAGCGGCTCGGCTGGACGCCGGCGCCCGATTGAACCTGGGGCGCTGGTGCGCTCAGGCCGCCGCTTGCAGCGGCGCGGCCGGCTTGCTGGCCGACTTGTCGGCGGACGAGGTGCCCACGCTGACTTCGCCGGACAACTGACCGCCTTCTTCGATCACCAGCTTGCCGTAGCGGATCTTGCCGCTGACCTTGCCGGTGGCATGGATCACCAGCTTCTCGCGCACGGTGAGGTTGCCGTCGAAGATGCCGCGGATCTCCGCGATATCGATGCCGGCCGAGCCCTTGAAGGCGCCGGTTTCGGCGATCTGCATCACGCGCGAATCCATCGTGGCTTCGACCAGGCCTTCGACCACGAGCGTGTCGCAATCGGTGATCTCGACGCCCTTTAGCTTGATGTTGGGGCCGACGGTCAGCTTGGCGCCGCTTTCCTTGGCGGCGTTGGCGGCCGTGTTGGCAACGGAAGCGGGGACGGAAGGAGAAGAGCCGACAGGCGATCCGGAGAGATTGGTACCGGAGCCCATCAACGGTGCGGGACGAGAGGTGAGCGAGTCGGATTCGCGATCGCGCTTACCGAAGAAGGGGGACTGTGATGCCAATGTGAACTCCTGCAAAACGCGCATGGTAGGAGCGCATCCGCACGGCTTGCGACTTCATTACGCAAGAGACGTAACCAAATAAGGCCGCGCACGCGCATTGCGTGTACTTTCAGCTGAAAGCATGGTGAAAACCATCAGGCCGATGTGGCGTCCCACACCACGCGGCCTTGCGTGACGTCCTGAATTCGGCTCTTCAGCGCTGGCGCACGGTCGGCCGGCAAGCTGAACGCGAAGTGCACCAGCGACTCGTGCCGCACTTCGTTCAGGCTGGCCGAAGAGGCCGAGAGTTCGCGCCGCACCACGCCCTCGGCGTCGTACGGCACCGCGCATTGCAAGGCGGCCTGCACCACCAGCGGCTGCAGCGGTGCATCGATCAGGGCCTGGGCCACCGCATCGGTGTAGGCACGCACCAGGCCGCCAGCGCCCAGCTTCACGCCGCCGAAGTAGCGCACCACCGTGGCCAGCACGCCTTCGAGTTGTTGATGGCGCAGCACTTCGAGCATGGGCCGGCCGGCGGTCCCGCCGGGTTCCCCATCGTCGTTGGCTGCGGACTGGCCGCCGGCCATCAGGGCCCAGCACACGTGTGCGGCAGTAGGGTGTTGGGCGCGCAATGACTCGACGATCGCCTGTGCCTGCGGCCGGCCGTCCACCGGCTGGACGCAGCCGATGAAGCGGCTCTTCTTGATGAGCAGCTCGCTGTGCACGGCATGCGCAAGGGTGAAGGCCATGTCAGCCCCGCCGGGCGTGCCTGGGCATCGTCAAGCGCCGTTGCGCTCGAACTTGAACACCGCCGTGCCAGCACGGGCATTGGGCAGCCAGCGCACTTCGCGCTCGCCCTGCAGACCGAAGGCATCGAGCACGCGCAGGTTGTTCTTGCCCGCCAGCACCTCGAAGTCCTTGAACGTGCCCACGCGGATGTTGGGCGTGTCGTACCACTGGTAGGGCAGGCGCCGGGTCACCGGCATGCGGCCGCGCGCGATGCTGATGCGGTTGGGCCAGTGCGCGAAGTTGGGGAAAGCCACGATGCCGATGCGCCCTACGCGCACGGTCTCGCGCAGCATGATCTCGGCATTGCGCAGGTGCTGCAGCGTGTCGATCTGCAGCACCACGTCGAAGGAAGCATCCTGGAACAGCGCCAGGCCTTCGTCCAGGTTCAGCTGGATCACGTCCACACCGCGGCGGATGCACTTGAGCACGTTGCCGTCGGCGATCTCGACGCCATAGCCGGTGCAGCCCCGTTCGCGCTGGAGCAGGTCGAGCAGGCTGCCGTCGCCGCAGCCCAGGTCGAGCACGCGCGAGCCGGGCGGCACCAGTTGGGCGATCAGGCGCTGGGTGCTTTCGTCGCTCACGACATCACCTCCAAAGCGATGCGCTCGAAATAAGAGCGCACCACGCCGGTGTAGCGCACGTCGTCCAGCAGGAAGGCGTCGTGGCCGTGCGGCGCGTCGATTTCGGCGTAGCTCACGTTGCAGCGGTTGTCGAGCAGCGCGTTCACGATCTCGCGGCTGCGCTGCGGCGAAAACCGCCAGTCGGTGGTGAAGCTCACCAGCAGGAACTTCGCCCTCGCCGATTTCAGTGCGGCGCTCAGGTCGCCCCCATGCTCGCGCGCCGGGTCGAAGTAGTCGAGCGCACGCGTGATGAGCAGGTAGGTGTTCGCATCGAAGTACTCGCTGAACTTGTCGCCCTGGTGGCGCAGGTAGCTCTCGATCTGGAACTCCACCTCCTGCGTCGAATAGCGGTAGGCCGCGCCGGAGGCCGCCGCGTCGCGCAGCTGCCTGCCGAATTTCTCGTTCATCACGTCGTCGCTCAGGTACGTGATGTGGCCGATCATGCGGGCGATGCGCAGGCCGCGCTTGGGCAGCACGCCATGCGCGTAGAAATGCCCGCCGTGAAAATCCGGGTCGGTCACGATCGCGCGGCGCGCCACCTCGTTGAAGGCGATGTTCTCGGCCGTGAGATTGGGCGCGCTGGCCACCACCACGGCGTGCTTCACCCGCTGCGGGTACTGCAGCGTCCACGACAGGGCCTGCATGCCGCCCAGGCTGCCGCCCATCACGGCGGCCAGGGTGTCGATGCCCAGTGCATCGAGCAGCCGCGCCTGCGCGTCGACCCAGTCTTCCACAGTGACCACCGGGAAGTCGGCACCCCACACGCGGCCGGTTTCAGGATTGACGTGCATCGGGCCGGTCGAGCCGAAGCACGAGCCGAGGTTGTTCACGCCGATCACGAAGAAGCGGTCGGTGTCCACCGGCTTGCCGGGGCCGATCATGTTGTCCCACCAGCCCTGCGACTTGGGCTGGCCCGCATAGGTGCCGGCCACGTGGTGCGACGCATTGAGCGCATGGCACACCAGCACGGCGTTGCTGCGCTCGGCGTTGAGCGTGCCGTAGGTTTCGTAGGCAAGGGAATAGCCGGCGATCGACGCGCCGCTTCGCAAGGGCAGGGCCTCGGCAAAGAACATCGACTGCGGCGTGACTTCGAAGGAAGACATGTGGAAAAAGAAAAACCCGGCCTCGCCAAAAACGAGCCGGGTCGGGCATCCGTCTTTAGCTGAACTTGTAACGCGCCCGCAAGCTGGAGCAAATCGGCGCGAAGGGGAGTATAGCCCCGGCGTGGCAACTCAACCGATGATCATCAGCACGCCCAGCACCGCGAAGATGGCGGCCGAGACGCCGTGCACCCACTTGATGGGCACGCGCCGCATGATGCGGTCGCCCAGGAAGACCACCGGCGCATTGGCCAGCATCATGCCCAGCGTGGTGCCGGCGACCACCCAGAAGTAGTCGTTGACGAAGCGCGCAGCCAGCATCACCGTGGCGATCTGCGTCTTGTCGCCCATTTCGGCCAGGAAGAAGGCCACGACCGTGGTGCCGAACACCCCGAAATGGCCGCGCATGGCGCCGTCTTCTTCATCGAGCTTGTCGGGAATCATCATCCACACCGCCATGGCCAGGAAGGAGCCGCCCAGGATCCAGCGCAGCGCCGTGGGGCCCAGCCAATGGGTGATGTAGTTGCCCACGGCACCGGCCAGTGCGTGGTTGACGATGGTGGCGACGAAGATGCCCGCGACAATGGGCCAGGCCCGGCTGCGAAAGCGCGACGCGAGGACGAGCGCCAGAAGTTGGGTCTTGTCGCCCATCTCGGCCAGGGTGACGACGCCCGTGGCAACGCTGAATGCTTGCATGAAAAAAATGCTCCTGGGCCGAAGGACGCGATTGACCATGCAGCCCTTCGGCCGTATTCCCGAAGCTGCACAGTCAATGGTCTCGCCAGGTAATCACTGCACGCGCCATGTCCCGTTGGGGTGGGACAAGTCTGTTGACGCGGGCCCTTCTCGAACTTGCTGCAAGTTGGAAGGCGGCTACTCCCCAATGACAGTCCGCCATTGTAACCGACCCTGCAAAGCGCCCGTCAGACGCCCCTCATGTTGTGAGCGAGCACAAACTTTCAGTATTTTTTGGGGCTGTGGGATGCAAGCGTCAAAAAATTGCTTGCAATTTCTATAAATCACCCATAATGCGCGAGCCCACCGCTTGATTTTTGGCGGGGGTTATCGGTGATCGGGCAGTTTCGCGAGGCTTTGCACCTGGTATGTGCGAGTCACGCTCTCGGGACTCCATCGCTTTTATTGATGTGTTTATAGGAGTCCCTTGATGGGCAACAAACTCTACGTCGGCAACCTGCCTTACTCGGTGCGTGACGGTGACCTGGAACAAGCCTTCGGCCAATTCGGTTCCGTGACCAGCGCCAAGGTGATGATGGAGCGCGACACCGGCCGTTCGAAGGGCTTCGGTTTTGTCGAAATGGGCAGCGACGCGGAAGCGCAGGCAGCCATCAACGGCATGAACGGTCAGCCTCTGGGCGGCCGCAGCGTCGTCGTGAACGAAGCGCGCCCCATGGAAGCACGTCCCCCCCGTAGCGGTGGCTACGGCGGCGGCGGTGGTGGCGGCTACGGTGGTGGCGGCGGCGGCTACGGCGGCGGTGGCCGCAGTGGTGGCGGCGGCTACGGTGGT
>NZ_BCUU01000014.1 GCF_001591385.1 Variovorax soli NBRC 106424 | reverse complement strand
TGGGAGAGGGCAGGGGTGAGGGCGCCGGTGTTGCGCCATGCCCCTCACCCTGCCCTCTCCCCAGCGGGGAGAGGGTTCTTCAGGCCAGGGCGGCTTCGGTGTCCATCAGCGGCTTGGCGCCGGCGCGGGCCGTGAGCATCAGCGTCGCCGTCTCGGGGAAGAGCTTGGCGAAGTAGAAGCGCGCGGTCTGCAGCTTGGCCACGTAGAACGGGTCCTGGTTGCCGGCGGCGATTTCGCGCAGCGCCACCTGGGCCATGCGGGCGAACAGGTAGCCGAACACGAAGTGGCCGGCCACGCGCAGGTAGTCCACCGCGGCGGCGCCCACTTCGTCGGGGTTCTGGAAGCCCTTGAAGCCGATCTCGGTCGTGAACTTGGTCAGCTTGTCGCCCAGCACCGCGATGGGGGTGATGAACTCGCTCATCTTCTCGTTCACGCCCTCTTCCTCCACCAGCTTGCCCACCAGCTTGCCGAACTTCTTGAGCGACGCGCCGTTGTTGGCCAGGATCTTGCGGCCCAGCAGGTCCAGCGACTGCACGGTGTTCGTGCCTTCGTAGATCATGTTGATGCGGTTGTCGCGCACGAACTGCTCCATGCCCCATTCCTTGATGAAGCCGTGGCCGCCGAACACCTGCATGCAGGCATTGGTCGCGATGTGGCCGTTGTCGGTGATGAAGGCCTTCACGATGGGGGTGAGCAGCGCCACCATTTCGTCGCTGTCCTTGCGCACCTTCTCGTCGGGATGGTTGTGCGCCTTGTCCAGCAGCAGCGTGCAGAAGATCTGCAGCGCGCGGCCGCCTTCGGCATACGCCTTGGCCGTCATCAGCATCTTGCGCACGTCGGGGTGCACGATGATCGGGTCGGCTTCCTTGTCCTTGGCCTTCACGCCCGAGAGCGATCGCATCTGGATGCGGTCCTTGGCATAGGCCAGCGCGTTCTGGAAAGCCACTTCGGTCAGGCCCAGCGACTGGTTGCCCACGCCCAGGCGGGCGGCGTTCATCATCACGAACATGGCTTGCAGGCCCTTGTTGGGCTCGCCCACCAGGGTGCCGGTGGCGCCTTCGATCACGATCTGGGCGGTGGCGTTGCCGTGGATGCCCATCTTGTGCTCCAGGCCGGCGCAGAAGATCGGGTTGCGCTCGCCCAGCGAGCCGTCGGCCTTCACGTGGAACTTGGGCACCACGAACAGGCTGATGCCCTTGCTGCCCTTGGGCGCGTCGGGCAGGCGGGCCAGCACCAGGTGGACGATGTTGGCGGCCATGTCGTGCTCGCCGGCCGAGATGAAGATCTTGTTGCCGGTGATCTTGTAGGTGCCGTCGGCCTGCGGCTCGGCCTTGGTGCGCAGCAGGCCCAGGTCGGTGCCGCAGTGCGGCTCGGTCAGGCACATGGTGCCGGTCCATTCGCCGCTGGTGAGCTTGCCCAGGTAGGTCTTCTTCTGCTCGGGCGTGCCGTAGGCATGCAGGGCTTCGTAGGCGCCGTGCGAGAGGCCGGGGTACATGGTCCAGGCCTGGTTGGCGCTGTTGAGCATTTCGTACAGGCACTGGTTGACCACGTAGGGCAGGCCCTGGCCGCCGTATTCGGGGTCGCACGACAGCGCGGGCCAGCCGCCTTCGACGAACTTGGCGTACGCCTCCTTGAAGCCCTTGGGCGCCTTCACCTCGTGCGTGGTCTTGTCGAGCACGCAGCCTT
Organism: Variovorax soli NBRC 106424; assembly: GCF_001591385.1. Taxonomy (GTDB): domain Bacteria; phylum Pseudomonadota; class Gammaproteobacteria; order Burkholderiales; family Burkholderiaceae_C; genus Variovorax; species Variovorax soli. The sequence goes on along the minus strand of NZ_BCUU01000014.1, from coordinate 73,069 downwards.
CGGTGTCACCCGAGATGTTCAGCGGGAAGGTGACTTCGGAAGCGAACTTGCCGGCCTCCTCGATCACCGCGTTGATGGTGTCCGCATCGGTGTCAGCGTGGGCCGGCAGGGCCTTGAGCTCCTGCGTGACGTTGAGCACCTCGTGCAGAACGAACTGCATGTCGCGAAGGGGCGGGTTGTAGGCTGGCATGCGAAGGACTCCTGGAAAAGATCAGAGTAGAAATGAGAGGAGAAAGAGGGGCCGTGAGGGGCTGACGGCTCAGGCCGCGGCCTTGGCGCGCGCCGGCCGGCTGGCGGGCGCGGCCTTGGCGGGCCGGGCATCCGCGGTGGGCGCAGCAGGGGCGCTGCTGCGCGCGATGATGTTGGCGAAGCCCGCGTTCGCGCGGTTGAGCGACAAGGGGTTGCGCAGGAAGCGCGCCTCGTAGTGCAGCGCAAGAATGAGGGCATGGATCTCGAAGGCGATCTGCTGCGCGTCGGCATCGGCGCGCAGGTGGCCTTCGTCCTTGGCCTGCTCCACCGCGCGCAGCATGGCGGCCAGCCAGATGTTGACCGACTCGGCCAGCGCGTCGCGCACCGGGCCCGGGCGGTCGTCGAACTCCACCGCGCCGCTGATGTAGATGCAGCCCGAGTCGATCTCGGCCGAGGTGCGCTTCATCCAGTTGCCGAACAGCGCGCGCAGGCGCGGCAATCCGCGCTCGGCGGTCAGGGCCGGATAGAACACCTCTTGCTCGAAGCGGGTGTGGTATTCGCGCACCACGGAAATCTGAAGCTCTTCGCGCGAGCCGAAATGGGCGAACACGCCCGACTTGCTCATTTGCGTGACCTCGGCAATGGCGCCGATGGACAGGCCTTCCAGCCCGATCTGCGCCGCCAGGTTCAGTGCCGCGTCGATGATGACGGCCTTTGTCTGCTGGCCCTTTTGCGGGGCGCGGGAAGCCTTGGCGCGGGCAGAGGTGGTGGGCATGGAGCGGGTTTGCAAATAAAACGAACGGTCGTTCTATTTTGCAGAACTTTGGGGGCGAACGGAAGCCCAAAGACCCGCATATGTCGCGGGTCTTTGGGCGCGTTCCCCTGCCGCCGGACCAGTCGACGATCAGAACTCCTGCGCAACGGGCCGCAGGACCACCTCGTTGATATCCAACTCGGCAGGCTGCTCCACCGCATAGACGACGGCTCGCGCCACCGAATCGGCGGGAATCTGGTTGGCTTCGTAGAAAGCCTGCACGCCGGCGGCGCTTTCGGCGTCGCTGGAGCCGAACTTGAGTTCGGACTCCACCGCACCGGGCGAGACGATGGTCACGCGCACCCCGCTGTTGCCCACCTCCACCCGCAGGCCTTCGGAGATGGCACGCACCGCGTGCTTGGTGGCGCTGTAGACGGTGCCGATGGGCGTGAACACCTTGAGCCCGGCGATGGACGCGATGTTGACGATATGCCCGCTGCCCTGCGCCTTCATGCGCGGCAGCACGGCGGCAATGCCGTAGAGCACGCCCTTGATGTTGACGTCGATGGTGCGGTCCCACTCGTCGACCTTGAGCTTCTCGAGCGGCGACAGGGGCATCACCCCGGCGTTGTTGACCAGCACGTCGATACGGCCGAAAGCCTGCACGGCGGCATCGGCCAGCTTGTCAAGGTCTTCGCGCCTGGAGACATCGGTGGCTACCGCAATCGCCTGGCCGTCGGCCGCGCGAATCTCGGCGACCAGTTTGTCGAGCCGGTCGGTGCGGCGCGCGGCCAGCACCACCTTGGCGCCGCGGGCGGCCAGGTGGCGCGCCGTCGATTCGCCGAGGCCGCTGCTCGCGCCGGTGACGATGGCGACCTTGCCGCGGATGTTGTCTTGAACCTGGGTCATGGTGAACTTCCTTTCGGGTTGCGTGGATGGGATGGCTGCAGTGTGGAAAATCCGCGCATTCCCGTAAATGAAGCTCTTTGGCCTTCAGAATTCCGTAATCAGGAACACTCCAGCCGCCACATGTCCAACCGACTCGATGCCCTGCGTGTCTTTTGCGCCGCTGCCGATGCAGCCAACTTCCGCGATGCCGCCGTCCGGCTTTCGGTGTCGCCGCAGGTCGTCACCCGCGCGGTGCGCGAGCTGGAGGAAGAACTGGGCGAGCCGCTGTTCCACCGCAGCACGCGCGGTGTGCAGCTCACCGACTTCGGGCGCCAACTCAGCGCCCGGGCCCGCGAGGCCGTCGGCGGCGTCGATGCGCTGTTCCACCGGGCGGACCGGCGAGCGCTGTCGCAGCATGCAGGCACGGTCCGCATGACGGCGCCGAACGTGTTCGGCCGCCGGCTCATCCCGCAGGCGCTCGCGCCGGTGATGGTGTCGCATCCAGGGCTGGTGCTGGACCTGCGGCTGTCGGAAGAGCATGCCGACGTGGTCGACCAGCAGATCGATATCGGCGTGCGCGCGGGGCCGGTGCGCGATGCCCGCTTTGTTGCTCGGACCGTGGGAAAGATGGCGCTCCATGTGGTGGGTACGCCGGCGCTGGTCGAGCGCGTGGGCAAGCCCCGCAGCGTGCAGGACCTGGCCGCCCTGCCGCTCACGGCGCTGATGGATCGCAGTTCAGGCCGGCCCTGGCCCTGGTTCTTCGGCAAGGGCCGCCAGTACATGCCGAGCGCGCCGGCCTTCGTCACGGATGACGTCGATGCCGAATGCGCTGCCGTCGTGGCCGGGCTGGGCTTCGGCCAGCTCGTCGGGCCGCTAGCCGAGCCGCTGCTGCGCTCGGGCGAACTGGTGGCGGTACTGGCGGCCGAGGCGCCGGAGCCCTGGCCGATCCATGTCTACCGCTCGCAGCGCTCGCCGGTTCCGGCGCGCGTGCGGCTGGTGTACGACGAGCTGGTGCGCGTGCTGCGCTGAAAAGCCGTTCAGAGCTTGAACGGCACCACGTCCTGGCGCTGCTCGCCCAGGCCCTCGATGCCCAGGGTGATGACGTCGCCCTTCTTCAGGTACACGGGCGGCTTCATGCCCAGGCCCACGCCGGGCGGCGTGCCGGTGGTGATGACGTCGCCGGGCTCCAGCGTCATGAACTGGCTGCAGTAGGCCACCAGCTTGGCCACCGAGAAGATCATGGTCTTGGTGGTGCCGGTCTGCATGCGCTTGCCGTTCACGTCCAGCCACATCGAGAGCTTCTGCACGTTGGGCACCTCGTCGCGCGTGACCAGCCAGGGGCCGATGGGGCCGAAGGTGTCGCAGCCCTTGCCCTTGTCCCAGGTGCCGCCGCGCTCGATCTGGAACTCGCGCTCGCTCACGTCGTTGATGGTGCAGTAGCCGGCCACGTAGTCGAGCGCCTCCTTTTGCGAGACATAGCGCGCACGCTTGCCGATGACCACGCCCAGCTCGACTTCCCAGTCGGTCTTCTTCGAGCCCTTGGGCAGCATCACCGGGTCGTTGGGGCCCTGGATGCACGAGGTGGCCTTCATGAACACGACCGGCTCGGCCGGGATCGGCAGGCCCGATTCGGCCGCATGATCGGCATAGTTCAGGCCGATGGCGATGAACTTGCCCACGTTGGCCACCGGGCAGCCGTAGCGCGGCTTGCCCTTGACCAGGGGCAGCTTGTCGGTCTTGGTCTTGGCGATCTTGGCCAGCACGGCGTCGCCGAGCTGCTCGGGGCCGATGTCCTTGACCACCGCGCTCAGGTCGCGCAGCTGGCCGTTGGCGTCGATGAGGCCGGGCTTTTCCTTGCCGGGGTTGCCGTAGCGCACCAGTTTCATGTCTTGTTCTTTCTTTGTGATGGGGGGGTTGGGTGATTCAGTCAGTAGGTGGAGCGCCCACCGGAGAGGTCGAATGTAGCGCCGGTGGAGAAGGCGCAATCCTCGGTGCACAGCCACGCGACCATGGCGGCGATCTCTTCCACCTGGCCGAAGCGGCCCATGGGAATCTTCGACAGCATGTAGGCGATGTGCTGCTCGGTCATCTGGTCGAAGATGGCCGTCTTCACCGCCGCCGGCGTCACGCAGTTCACGCGGATATTCGTGTCGGCCAGCTCCTTGCCCAGCGACTTGGTCAGGGCGATGACGCCGGCCTTGCTCGCGCTGTAGGCGCTGGCGTTGGGGTTGCCTTCCTTGCCGGCCACCGAGGCGATGTTGACGATGCGGCCCCAGCCTTGGGCGCGCATCTGCGGCACCACTTCGCGGCAGCAGATGAACAGGCCCGTGAGGTTCACATCCATCACCTGCCGCCAGGCGTCGACCGGGTAGTCCCACACCGTGGTGTTGGGCCCGGTGATGCCGGCGCTGTTGACCAGCGCGTCGATGCGCTGGTTGGCATGCGCCAGCGTGGCCGCCACGGCCTTGGCCACCGAGGGTTGCTGCGATACATCCACCGCCAGCGCAAAGGCCTTCTCGCCCAGCGAGGCGGCCGCCTTGGCGGCAGCCTCGCCGTCGCGGTCCCACAGGGTGACGCTGCCGCCCGAGTCGACCAGGCGCTTTGCAATGCCGAAGCCCAGGCCCGTGGCACCGCCGGTGACGACCGCGTGGCGGCCCTGGAAGTCGAGCTGGTTCATATGGTGATGCCGCCGTCGGCCGCATAGGCCTGGCCGGTGACGAACTGCGCCTCGTCGCTGGCCAGGAAGACGATCAGCGGCGCGATTTCTTCGGGCTGCGCCAGCCGGCCCATGGGCTGGCGCGCGATGAAGGCCTTGCGCGCCTCCACCGGGTCGGCATTGGCGTTGATGCGGTCGGCCAGCGAGGGCGTATCCACCGTGCCGGGGCACACCGCATTGCAGCGTACGCCGCGCGTGACGTAGTCGGCCGCCACGCTCTTGGTCAGCCCCAGCACCGCCGCCTTGGTGGTGCCGTACACGCAGCGGTTGGGCAGCCCCTTGATGCTGGAGCACACGCTGGCCATGTTGATGATGCTGCCGCGCCCTTGCGCCAGCATGCCGGGCAGCACCGCCTGGATGGCCCAGAACTGCGCGCGCACGTTCAGGTGGAACGCGAATTCCAGCTGGTCATCGGTGGCCTGGTCGATGGGGCCGTTGTGCACCACGCCCGCGCAGTTGAACAGCACGTCCACCGCCGGCATGCGGGCCACCAGCGCAGCGATGGCAGCCTTGTCGAGCACGTCGAGACGCTCGGCGGTGATGTTGGCCACGCCCTTGTAGCGTTCCAGCAGCGATTCATTGACGTCGGTCGCCCAGACCTGCGCGCCTTCGGCCGCCAGCGCCAGCGCGCTCGCATGGCCGATGCCCTGCCCGGCCGCCGTGACCAGCGCGGTTTTTCCCTTGAGTCTCATGAGCTGCTTTTCTCCTTGATGGGCCATGCGGGTTAGGCCCGATGGGTGAGTACGATGACGCGGCGTATTCTGAATTGGCCTGACCACTTGTCCAATTCAGGACAACCCCTAACCAACTTCATCCTCGCCACGTGCCGCTGCAAACCGTCGAGCCCCAGCGCCTGTACCGCCAGATTGCCGAGCAGCTGCGCGCGCTCATCGCCCGGGGCGAGTTCGCCGTGGGCGCGCGCCTGCCGGCCGAGCGCGACCTGGCCCGCCAGCTGGGCGTGAGCCGGCCGTCGGTGCGCGAAGCGCTGATTGCACTGGAGGTGGAAGGCTGGGTGGAGGTGCGCACCGGCTCGGGCGTGTACGTGCTCGAGCGCCGCCAGCCCGCCGCGGAGCCGCCCCCGAGCGCACAGCCCGAATGGGGCCCGCTGGAGCTGATCCGCGCGCGCCGCATCGTCGAGGGCGAAACCGCCGCCGTCGCCGCCCTGCAGCGCAAGGCCCGCCATGTCGACGCGATGACCCAGGCCATCGAGACCATGCGCGAGCTGGCCGACCGCGGCGTGATGCCGCTGGAAGGCGACCGCGCCTTTCACCTGGCCATCGTCGAAGCCTGCGACAACGTGGTGCTCACCGAAACGGTGCTGGGCTTCTGGGACTCGCGCAAAGGCCCGATCTTCACCCGCCTGGGCGGCTACTTCGAGACCGTCAAGTCCTGGCGCAGCGCCATTGCCGAGCACGAGGCCATTCGCGATGCCATTGCCGCGCGCGATGGCGAGGCCGCGCGCACCGCCATGCACATCCACATGGACAAGTCGCACCAGCGCTTTTCGGCCAGCTGGCGGCGCGCCAAGCCGGGCTAGCCCCCTGCAGGTGGGGCATGCGCCCCAACCGCTTTCGTTCGTTTCAACCCAAGACCATGGAGACAAGAAGCATGAAGAAACGCCTTGCCATCAAGACCCTGGCTGCCTGCGCGCTGGCGGCCACTGCATTGGGCACGCTCGGCACCGCCCAGGCCCAGACCAAGCTCAAGTGGGCGCATGTGTACGAGACCTCGGAGCCCTTCCACAAGTACTCGGTGTGGGCCGGCGAGGAGATCAAGAAGCGCACCAACGGCAAGTACGAAATCCAGGTGTTCCCGGCCTCCAGCCTGGGCAAGGAAGCGGACATCAACCAGGGACTGACGCTGGGCACGGTGGACATCATCCTCTCGGGCGCGAGCTTTGCCGGACGCAGCTACCAGCCGCTGGCCGTGTCCTACTTCCCCTTCATCTTCCGCGACGCGGAGCACCAGCTGAAGTACGCCAAGAGCGACGTGTTCAGGGAACTGGCCAAGGGCTACGACGACAAGACGGGCAACCACATCACCGCGCTGAACTACTATGGCGCGCGCCACGTCACCTCCAGCGCGGCACGCCCCGTGGCCAAGCCCGAGGACATGAAGGGCCTGAAGATCCGCGTGCCCGACGCGCCGGCCTACCTGGCCTTCCCGAAATCGCTGGGCGCCAACGCCACGCCGATCGCCTTTGCCGAGGTGTACCTGGCGCTGCAGAACGGCACGGTGGACGCGCAGGAGAACCCGCTGCCCACCATCGAGGCCAAGAAGTTCTACGAGGTGCAGAAGAACATCTCGCTGACCGGCCACATCGTCGATTCGCTGCTGACCATCGTCTCGGGCCAGCTGTGGGGCAAGCTCTCGGCGGACGAGAAGAAGATCTTCACCGAGGTGATGCAGGAAGCCGCCGAGAAGACCGGCCGCGAGATCATCGCGTCCGAAGCGCGCCTGGTGGACGAGTTCAAGAAGAAGGGCAACAACGTCATCACGGTGGACAAGGGCGCGTTCCGCGAGGCGGTGCTGAAGAACACCAAGCCGACCGACCACGGCTACCGCCAGCAGGACTACGACCGCATCATCGCCATCCAGTAGTCCACCCCCGACTCTCGCTCACTTCGTGTAGCTCGCATCCCCCCTCAAGGGGGCAACACCAGCGGCCTGGCAAAGCCAGTTCCGCGGTGTTCCCCGAACGGGCTTCGCTTTGCTTGCCTAAGAAAAATTCATGGCTGAAGAAAAGATCATCGACGACGAGGGCCACTTCCACGCCAAGGACGAGGAAGTGGACCTGAGCGGCATCATTGCCGAGGGCTGGATCGCCCTCGCCCTCTTCTGGGCCCTGGGCCTGACCGTGTTCTACCAGTTCGTCACCCGCTACGTGATGAACGACTCCGCCGCCTGGACCGAGGAGGTGGCGCGCTACCAGCTCATCGGGGTGGTGTTCATCGGCGCGGCCATCGGCGTGGCGAAGAACAACCAGATCCAGGTGGACTTCTTCTACCGCCACATGCCGCCGGCCCTGGGCCGATGGATGTCGCGCGGGGTCGACGTGCTGCGCATCCTCTTCTTCGTGGCCGCGGTGGTCATGACGGTACAGATGATGGCCCGCATCGGCAACAACTCGCGCATGACCATCATCGATGCACCGATGAACATCGTCTACGGCCTGTGCCTGTTCGGCTTCGCGGCCATGACGTGGCGCTCGGTGCAGGTGGCGCGCGTGCACTGGCGGCGGGGCTACAGCGTGCTGGAGCGCCCCGAGAGCACCCTGGCCGACCACTGACCACCCACGCACGAACGACGCTTCCCCCGACGCACATGCTGAAAATCTTCTTCCTCATCTTCATGATGGGCGGCATCCCGGTCGCCATCGCGATGGCGGGCGCCTCGCTCGCCTACATCCTCATCTCCGGCAACCTGCCTTCCTTCGTGGTAGTCCACCGCATGGTGGGCGGCATCGACAGCTTTCCGCTGCTGGCGGTGCCCTTCTTCATCCTGGCCGGCAACCTGATGAACAACGCCGGCATCACCACGCGCATCTACAACTTCGCGCTGTCGCTGGTGGGCTGGCTCAAGGGGGGGCTGGGCCACGTGAACGTGCTGGGCTCGGTGATCTTCGCCGGCATGAGCGGCACCGCCATCGCCGACGCGGCGGGGCTGGGAACCATCGAGATCAAGGCCATGAAGGAGCATGGTTACTCGGCGGAATTCGCGGTAGGCGTAACGGCGGCGTCCGCCACGCTGGGGCCCATCATTCCGCCCAGCCTGCCCTTCGTGATCTACGGGATGATGGCCAACGTGTCGATCGGTGCGCTGTTCCTCGCGGGCATCCTGCCCGGCGCGATGCTGGCCATCCTGATGATGATCACGGTGGCGTACTTCGCGCACAAGAACGAGTGGGGCTCGGACTTCAAGTTCTCCAGCTCGCGCCTGGCCAAGGCGCTGGCCGAGCTGGCGGTGGTGATCGGCTGGCCACTGCTGCTGTGGGTCGTGGTGGCCAAGCTGGGCGCGCCGGCGCAGCTGTCGGTGTTCGTCGGCCTGGCATTGCTGTTCGTCATCGACAAGATCTTCAGGTTCGAGGCGCTGCTGCCCATCATGACGCCGGTGCTGCTCATCGGCGGCATGACCACGGGCCTGTTCACGCCCACCGAGGGCGCCATTGCCGCCTGCGTGTGGGCCATGATCCTGGGCTTTGCCTGGTACGGCACGCTGAGCTGGAAGATGTTCATCAAGGTGTGCATGGACACCATCGAGACCACCTCCACCGTGCTCTTCATCGTGGCGGCCGCATCGATCTTCGGCTGGATGCTCACGGCCACCGGCGTCACCACCGACATCGCCAACTGGGTGCTGGGCTTTACCAAGAGCGCCTGGGTCTTCCTGCTGCTGGCCAACCTGCTGATGCTGTTCGTGGGCTGCTTCCTGGAGCCCACGGCGGCCATCACGATCCTGGTGCCAATCCTGCTGCCCATCGCCACCCAGCTGGGCGTGGACCCGGTCCACTTCGGCCTGGTGATGGTGCTCAACCTCATGATCGGCCTGCTGCACCCGCCCATGGGCCTGGTGCTGTTCGTGCTGGCCCGCGTGGCCAACCTGAGCTTCGAGCGCACGACCATGGCCATCCTGCCCTGGCTGGTGCCGTTGCTATTGAGCCTGGCGGTCATCACCTACGTGCCTTCGCTGGTACTGTGGCTGCCGAGGATGTTCTTCTGATCGACCTTCACTCACCATGAATCCCTTCATCCGACTCCACCCCGCCGATGACGTGCTCATCGCGCGCAGCCAGCTGGTCGGCGGCACGCAGGTCGAAGGCGTGACCGCGCGCGGCCTGATTCCGCCGGGCCACAAGATCGCGGTGCATGCCATTGCGCAAGGCGCGCCGGTGCGTCGCTACAACCAGATCATCGGCTTTGCCAGCCGCCCCATCGAGGCGGGCGAGCATGTGCACACGCACAACCTCGACATGGGTCCCGACAAGGGCGACTTCGCGCGCGACTACGCCTTCGGCGCCGACGTGAAGCCCGCGCCGGCGCGGCGCGAAGCCACCTTCATGGGCATCCAGCGTGCCGACGGCCGCGTGGCCACGCGCAACTACATCGGCGTGCTGACCAGCGTGAACTGCTCGGCCACCGCGGCGCGCGCCATTGCCGACCACTTTTCGCGCAAGACCAACCCGGCGGCGCTGGCCGCCTACCCCAACGTGGACGGCGTGGTGGCCCTGACGCACGGCACCGGCTGCGGCATGGACACGCAGGGCCTGGGCATGCAGATCCTGGAGCGCACGCTGACAGGCTATGCGACGCACGCCAACTTTGCGGGCGTGCTGGTGGTGGGCCTGGGCTGCGAAGCCAACCAGATCAACGCCTGGCTGGCAACCGGTCATCTGGCGGAGGGCGAGAACTTCCGCACCTTCAACATCCAGGACACCGGCGGCACCCGCAAGACGGTGGAAAAAGGCATCGCCCTCATCAACGAGATGCTGCCGCGCGCCAATGCGGTGAAGCGAGAGCCGTGCAGCGCCAGCCACATCACCATCGGGCTGCAATGCGGCGGCTCGGACGGGTACTCCGGCATCAGCGCCAACCCGGCGCTGGGTGCGGCGGTGGATCTGCTGGTGGCGCACGGCGGCACCGCCATCCTGTCGGAAACACCCGAGATCTATGGCGCCGAGCACCTGCTCACACGCCGCGCCGTGCGCCGAGAGGTGGGCGAAAAGCTCGTGTCGCGCATCAAGTGGTGGGAGCACTACACCGAGATCAACGAAGGCGAGATGAATAACAACCCTTCGCCGGGGAACAAGGCAGGGGGCCTGACCACCATTCTGGAAAAGTCGCTGGGCGCGGTGGCCAAGGGCGGCACCTCCAACCTGGAGGCGGTGTACGAGTACGCCGAGCCGGTCACGGCGCATGGCTTCGTCTACATGGACACGCCCGGCTACGACCCGGTGAGCGCCACGGGCCAGGTGGCCGGCGGGGCCAACATGATCTGCTTCACCACCGGGCGCGGCTCGGCGTACGGCTGCGCGCCCTCCCCGTCGCTCAAGCTGGCCACCAACAGCACGCTGTGGAAGCGGCAGGAAGAGGACATGGACATCAACTGCGGCGAGATCGTGGACGGCACCGCGTCCATCCAGGAGATGGGGCAGCGCATCTTCGAGCTGGTGCTGGCCACGGCCTCCGGTGAACACAGCAAGAGCGAACAGCACGGCTATGGGCAAAACGAATTCGTCCCCTGGCAAGTCGGTGCGGTAATGTGAGCCCCCCGGCTTTTCACTTCGCTTCGCTACGTGTAATTCGCCACCCCCCAAGGGGGAGGCCCCGCCTACGGCCTGGCAAAGCCAGTTCCGTGGCTCGGGTTGGTCCTCTCCTTCCTTATTCAATCGTTGACTGCCATGTCTAGAACGCTCCCCGCAACCCAACTTCGCGCGCAAGTCGCCTCCATCATCGAAGGCACCGGCAGCTCGCCCGCCGAGGCGCGGCAGGTGGCCGAGAACCTGGTGTTGGCCAACCTGAGCGGCCACGATTCGCACGGCATCGGCATGGTGCCGCGCTATGTCGACGCCGCGGCCGAGGGCGGCCTCCAGCCCAATTCGGGCGTGCGGGTCCAGCTCGACACGGGCAACCTGCTCACGCTGGACGGCCAGCGCGGCTATGGGCAGATTGTGGGTGTGCAGGCCATGCAGATGGGCATCGAGCGCGCCAAGGCGCACGGCAGCTGCATCATGACGCTGGGCAACGCACATCACCTGGGCCGCATCGGGCACTTTGCGGAAATGGCTACCGCGCAAGGGCTGGTGTCCATGCACTTCGTCAACGTGCTCTCGCGCCCGGTGGTGGCGCCGTGGGGCGGCGGCGACGGACGCTTCGGCACCAACCCGTGCTGCATCGGCATTCCGCTGGCCGGGGCCGAACCCTTCCTGTTGGACTTTGCGACGAGCCGGGTGGCGCAGGGCAAGATGCGCGTGGCCTACAACAAGGGCGAGACAGTGGCGCCCGGCCACCTCATCGACGAGCACGGCGCGCCCACCGACAACCCGGGCGTGGTGGTGGTGCCGCAATCGAATGGCCTCTTCGGCGCGCTCATGACCTTTGGCGAGCACAAGGGCTACGGCATGGCGGTGGCCTGCGAGCTGCTGGGCGGCGCGCTCACCGGCGGCGGCACCTGGCACCGGCCGGCCGATTCGGCGCGCACGGTGCTCAACGGCATGCTCACCGTGCTGATCGACCCGGCCAAGCTGGGTACCCAGGCCAGCTTCGAGGCCGAAGCCAACGCCTTTGTTGACTGGTTGCGTCAAAGCCCTCCGGGTGCCGGCTTCGATCAGGTGCAGATTGCCGGCGAGCCCGAGCGCAAGGCGCGCGTGGCACGCGAGCGCGATGGCATCTGGGTGGACGATGCCACCTGGGCCGAGATCGTCGCGGCCGGCGCCAAGGTGGGCGTTTCGATTCCCGCCGACTGAGTCGGGTCGTGCGGGCTCAGGCCCGCGCCATGCGCACGCACAGGTCGAAGGCGCGCTGCAGCCCTTCCACGTTGGCCACGCCCTTGCCGGCGATGTCGAAAGCGCTGCCGCTGGCCGACGTGGCCACCGGCACCGGCAACCCGCCGTGCAGGGTCACGCCCTGCTCGAAGCCCATGAGCTTCATCGCGATCTGGCCCTGGTCGTGGTACATCGACACGACGGCATCGAAGTCGCCCCGGCGCGCGCCGATGAATACCGTGTCGGGCGAATAGGGTCCGCGCGCATCGATGCCCTGGCCCTGCAGCGCGCGCACCGCCGGCTCGATGATCTCGATTTCCTCGCGGCCGATGGAGCCGCCGTCGCCCGCATGCGGATTCAGGCCCGACACCGCGATGCGCGGCTTGGCCACGCCGGCACTGCGCAGCGCGTCGTGAATGATGCGCACCGCGTCGTGGATGGCCGGGCCGGTGATGAGCGAGGCCACCTCCTTCAGAGGCACATGCGAGGTCACGCGCGAAGTCCACAGCTGGCCCGTGATGTTGAACTCGCACACGAAGCCGCGCACGTCGAGCTGCTCCTGCATGTGGCGCAGCTCGTCCTCCTGCGTGAGGCCGCCCAGGCGCAGCGAATGCTTGTTGAAGGGCGCGAAGACGATGCCGCCCACCTTCTTGCGGCGCACGGCCTCGCACGCCAGCTGCAGCGCCTCGAAGGCGGCGCGGCCCGAATGCGCATTCGATTCGCCCAGCGTGGGCGCCCGGCCCTGCAGCGTGTCCTGCGCCAGCAGGCTGACGCGGCCCGGCTCGAAGCGCAGCGCGTCGAGGCTGTCGACCCGCAGCGGATCGAGCCGCTGCCCGGCGATGCGCTCGCCGCCTTCCAGGGCGAGCGGGTCGGCAATCAGCAGCAGTTGCGCCGCTTCGCGGTTGGGCGTGCGGGCCAGCAGCTTCACCGCCATTTCGGGACCGATGCCGCTGGCATCGCCCAGCAGCACGGCTATCGTGGGCTTCATCTGTTTCCTTTTCCTTGATCAGTTGTGGCGCTCACTCGGCCCGCATGCCGGTGTCGCGCACCAGCTTGCCGTAGCGCTCGAACTCCGAGCGGTTCATGTCGGCGAAGGGCCCGATGCCCATCACCTTGATCTCGCCGCCCAGGCCCTTGATGCGGTCCTGCACGTCAGGCATGGCCAGGCTCTGCGTGAGCGTGGCAGCCAGTTGCTCGACCGCGGCACGCGGCGTTCCGCCGGTGACGTAGAGGCCATACCAGGTGTCGACGTCGGCCCCGTTCACGCCGGACTGGGCCAGCGTGGGCACGTCCGGCAGCTCGGCGATGCGCCTGGGCGCGGCCACGGCCAGCGCGCGGAACTTGCCGGCGCGGATCTGGCCCATGGCCGAAGAAGTGCTGTCGAACATCATCTCGACCTGCCCGCCGATGATGTCCAGGTGCGCCTGCGAGCTGCCGCGGTACGGCACATGGATCGCCTTGGTGCCGGTGGCGAAGGTGAAGGCCTCGCCCGCCACATGCTGGGTGCTGCCGATGCCCGAGGAGGCATAGCGGAAGCTGCCGGGCTTGGCACGCATGGCCACCAGAAGGTCCTGGACGCTGCGGTACGGGGCGTCCGTCGGCACGATCAGCACGTTGGGCATGACCGCCACCAGGCCGATCGGCTGCAGGTCCTTGAGCGGGTCGTACTTGAGCTTGAGCAAATGCGGCGCCACGGCCTGCCCGGTGTTGGTGGCCAGCAGCAAGGTGCTGCCGTCCGCCGGTGCATGAGCAGCCAGGTCGGCGGCAATGGTGTTGGACGCGCCGGGCCGGTTCTCCACCACCACCGGCTGCCCCAGTGCGGGACTGAACTTGTCGGCCAAGAGGCGCGCCAGGATGTCGGTGCCGCCGCCGGGCGAGGCACCGACCAGGATGCGCAGCGGCTTGTCCGGATAGCGGGCGTCTGCAGCCAGGCCGAGCAGCGGCGTGGGCGCCAGCATGAGGGCGGCGAGGCCGCGCAAGGCCGCGCGACGCGGCGGGCACGCAAGGGTCATGGGGCTTGTCTCCGTCATGGTTCTTTTCCTGTTGCGCTTCCAGCTTAGGGATGTCCGCCATTCCAATCCAATCAAATGTTCTGAAGGATTCATATACGTCTGTATATGAACGAGAACATTCCCGGTTTTGCCTCCTCGCGCCTCTTGCTGCGGCTGCGCACCCGCCAGTGGGTGCTGCTGGCGCTGCTCGACCAGCACCGCAACCTGGGCCGTGCCGCGGCCGCCATGAACATCAGCCAGCCGGCCGCCACCAAGCTGCTGCAGCAGCTGGAAGAAACCTTTGCGGTGCCCCTCTTCACGCGGGTGGCGCGGGGCATGACGCCCACGCCCTATGGCGAGGCGCTGGTGCGCCATGCGCGCTGGGTGCTGACCGATTTCGGCGTGGTGTGCGAAGAGCTGGAGGCACTGCGCTCGGGTCTGAGCGGGTCGCTGCGCATCGGCAGCGTGCCCGGGGCCGTGCCCGAGCTGCTGGCGCCCGCGCTGGTGGACTACCAGCGCCAGCATGAGCGCGTGGCGGTGAGCGTGGTGGTGGACACCAGCGACGTGATGCTGCGCCAGCTGGCGCGCGGTGAGGTCGACCTGATGCTGGGCCGGCTCACCGAAGACCACAGCGCCGAGGACTTCGACAGCGTGCCCCTGCTGGGCGAGGCGCAGGTGGTGGTGGTGCGCAAGGGACATCCGCTGCTGCGGCGCAAGTCGGTCACGCTGCACGAGCTGGTGCGGTGGCCGTGGCTGCTGCAGCCGCCGGGCTCGCCGCAGCGCGGCCGCTTCGAGGCGGCGCTGCGCGAGGCGGGCATCCGCGAGCGGCTGCGCGTGACCGAAACCGCATCGCCCATCGCCATGACGGCGCTGCTGGAGCATTCGGACATGGCGGCCGTCATGCCCGCGTCGCAGGCAGCGCACTACACGCGCCTGGGCCTGCTGCGGGTGCTGCCGGCCGAAGTGCCGATGCGGGTGCCGCCCATCTACCTGATCACGCGCCGGGCGCACAGCCTGTCGCCGGCGGCGGCGGCCTTCGTGGCGCTGCTGCGACCGGGCGGCTGAGCCAGACCACGAACTGTTTCAAATGCCGACCTTGCCGCGCCCGGCGCTGCGCTATGGTCGCCCCATGCCCGTCGCCGCGCGCATGGCGCGAGGGACGATCTTCTTTGTTCGTTTTGAAGGAGGAACAACGCATGAACAGGACAGTCTGCCTGCACATCGCCGCACGCGCATGCATCGCCGCCGCGATCGGCGGCGCCGCGGCCTTTGCACAGGCCCAGAGCCTGGAATCGCTCACAGGCCTGGCCGGCAAGGCGGCCGGCAGCACGGGCAGCGGCGGCAGCAATCTCGGTTCGCTGACCGGCCTTCAGTCGGGCAGCATGAGCAACGCCGCCGGCATCATCGAGTACTGCCTGAAGAACAAGTACCTGAGCGGCTCGGGCGTGTCGCAGGTCAAGGACGGCCTCTTGGGCAAGATGCCCGGCGGGCAGGCCGCTGCCCAGAAGGACAGCGGTTATCTCGACGGCGCCAAAGGCCTGATCACCGGCAGCGACGGCAAGAAGACCGACCTGACCAGCGGGCTGACCGACCCCATCAAGAAGCAAGCCTGCGAGCTTGTCCTCAAACAGGGCCAGTCGTTCCTTTAGCCTAGAACCTTCCGAGGTTCATCACCTTGGTCCAGGCGGCGGCGAAGTCGTTCACCAGCTTCTGCTGCCCGTCGGCGCTGCCGTAGACCTCGGCCAGCGCGCGCAGTTGCGAGTTGGAGCCGAACACCAGGTCGACGCGGGTGGCCGTCCACCGGGGTGCGCCGGTCTTGCGGTCCTTGCCTTCGAACAGGTTGCTGCTGCCTGCGGTCGGCTTCCACTCCGTGCCCATGTCGAGCAGGTTGACGAAGAAGTCGTTCGACAGCGTGTGCTCCTTGTTGGTGAACACGCCATGCTTGGAGCCGCCGGTGTTCGCGCCCAGCACGCGCAGGCCGCCCACCAGCGCCGTCATCTCGGGCGCGGTGAGGGTCAGCAGCTGGGCCTTGTCCACCAGCAGCGCCTCGGCGGGCACCGCGTAGTCGGCCTTCAGGTAGTTGCGGAAACCGTCGGCCTTGGGCTCGAGCACCGCCTGGCCTTCCACGTCGGTCTGGTCCTGCGAGGCATCCGCCCGGCCCGGCGTGAAAGGCAGGCTCAGGCTGGCGCCGGCGTTCTTGGCCGCCTGCTCCACGCCCGCGTTGCCGGCCAGCACGATCAGGTCGGCCATCGACACCTTCTTGCCGCCCGCCTGCCCGCCGTTGAACTCGGCCTGGATGCCTTCCAGCTTCTTGAGCACCTTGCCCAACTGCTCGGGCTGATTGGCCTGCCAGTCCTTCTGCGGCGCCAGGCGCACGCGAGCGCCATCGGCGCCCCCGCGCATGTCGGAGCCGCGGTAGGTGGAGGCCGACGCCCATGCCGTGGAGACCAGCTCGGACACCGTCAGGCCCGAGGACAGCACCTTGTCCTTCAAGGCGGCGGCATCCTTGTCGTCGATCAGCGGATGGGTCACCTTGGGGATCGGGTCCTGCCAGAGCAGCTCTTCGCTCGGCACCTCGGGGCCGAGGTAGCGCGAGATCGGCCCCATGTCCCGGTGCGTCAGCTTGAACCAGGCGCGGGCGAAGGCGTCGGCGAACTGGTCCGGGTTCTCCATGAAGCGGCGCGAGATCTTCTCGTAGGCCGGGTCGAAGCGCAGCGACAGGTCGGTGGTGAGCATGGTCGGCGGCAGCTTCTTGCTGGGGTCGTGCGCATGCGGAATGGTCGGGCCCGCGCCCTTGGCCACCCACTGCTGCGCGCCCGCGGGGCTCTTGGTCAGCTCATACTCGTAGCCGAACAGGTTCCAGAAGAAGTTGTTGCTCCACTTGGTGGGCGTGGTGGTCCAGGTGACTTCGAGGCCGCTGGTGATGGTGTCGGCGCCCTTGCCGGTGCCGAACTTGTTGCGCCAGCCCAGGCCCTGCAGCTCGATCTCGGCCCCTTCGGGCTCCGATTCCACATTGGTCGCCGGCGCGGCGCCGTGGGTCTTGCCGAAGGTGTGGCCGCCGGCGATGAGCGCCACGGTTTCCTCGTCGTTCATGGCCATGCGGCCGAAGGTGTCGCGGATGTCCTTGGCCGCGGCGATCGGGTCGGGGTTGCCGTCCGGGCCTTCCGGGTTGACGTAGATCAGGCCCATCTGCACGGCCGCCAGCGGATTCTCGAGGTTGCGCGAGTGCATCTTGCTGTTGTCGTCGGAAACGAGCACCGCCTCGTCCTTGCCTTTTTCGACGCCCTCGGAGCCCACGGCGTAGCGCGCGTCGCCGCCCAGCCAGGTGGTCTCGCGGCCCCAGTACACATCGTGGTCGGGCTCCCAGGTGTCGGGCCGGCCGCCGCCGAAGCCGAAGGTCTTGAAGCCCATCGATTCGAGTGCGACGTTGCCGGCGAGGATCATCAGGTCGGCCCAGGAGATCTTGCGGCCGTACTTCTGCTTGACCGGCCACAGCAGGCGCCGTGCCTTGTCGAGGCTGACGTTGTCGGGCCAGCTGTTCAAGGGGGCGAAGCGTTGCTGGCCGCGGCCGCCGCCTCCGCGTCCGTCACCGATGCGGTAGGTGCCGGCGCTGTGCCATGCCATGCGGATGAAGAGCGGCCCGTAGTGGCCGAAGTCGGCTGGCCACCAGTCCTGCGAATCGGTCATCAGCGCGTGCAGGTCCTTCTTCAGGCCCGCGAAGTCCAGGGTCTTGAACTCCTCCGCATAGTCGAAGTCCTCGCCCATCGGGTTGGACTTGGCCGAGTGCTGGTGCAACAGGTCCAGCCGCAACTGGTTCGGCCACCAGTCGAGGTTGGTGGTTCCGCGGCCGGTGGTGTGATGGAAGGGGCATTTTCCTTCCGTCTTCTCATTGCTCATGACACGGCTCCTTTCGTGGTTGGAACCGGCCATTTTGTAGGCACGTGCGCGAAATGAGAATGACGTTTGGCTATGCCTTGCATAGCCTAGTGCCGTGGATACCGGGGCCGCCCGCCGAGGCAGGCCCGGCGCGCTCAGAGCATGAGCGCGACCGATGCGTCGAGGTGCTCCGAGGGCAGGCGCTTGAAGCCCGAGCGGGCAAAGCGCTGCAGCCGGCCCACGGCAAAGGCGGTGAGCGCGGAGGCCCGCACCTGGGCATCGACCGTGGGCGTGGCCGAACCGTCGGCCGCCGCCACCTCGCGCAGGCACTGGCGCAAGGTGGCCTCGACCTTGTCGAAGAACTGGTTCATGCGCTGCTGCAGGCGTTCGTTCTCGAACACCAGCGCATCGCCCACCATCACCCGGGTCATGCCGGGGTTCTTCTCGGCGAACTGCAGCAGCATGGCGATGATGCGTGCCGCCTGGCCGGCCCCTACGGCGCGGGCATCGGCGCTCGGATCGGCGGGAGGCTGTTCCAGGATCTGGTTGATGAGGCTGAACACGCTCTGTTCGATGAAGTCGATGAGACCTTCGAACATCTGGGCCTTGCTGGCGAAGTGCCGGTACAGGGCGGCCTCGCTCACTTCGAGGCGCGCGGCCAGCGCGGCCGTGGTGACGCGCTCGGCGCCAGGCTGCTCCAGCATGGCCGCCAGGGCCTGCAGGATCTGCACGCGGCGTTCACCCGGCTTGGGACGCTTGCGGACCACGGGCGGCGGCGCGTCCGCGGCAGCCGGGGTCGAGACGGGGGCGCTAGTCTGATCGTTCATGGGCGACCACAAAATGTAATTAAATGATTCTCGCATGGCGCAGTGAGCACGCGCCTTTCGGGTCAACCCCGTGACAACATTCGCGCAGAATCTTCTTCTTTTTTGGCAAGGGCGCCAGATCGAATCATGACAAATTGCGTTTTGGTGACAGGCGGGGCCGGCTACATCGGGAGCCACACCTGCGTGGCGCTGGCAGCGGCGGGCTTCGAGCCGCTCATTCTGGACAACTACGTGAACAGCAGCCCCAAGGTGCTGGAGCGGCTGGCCCGCATCAGCGGCGGCGCGGCGCCGCGGGCCGTGCAGGGCGACGTGCGCGACCGGGCGCTGCTGGATCGCCTGTTTGCCGAGCATTCGGTGAGTGCGGTCATTCACTTCGCGGGACTCAAGGCGGTCGGCGATTCGGTGGCGGATCCGTTGTCTTATTACGACAACAATGTCAACGGCAGCCTGGTCCTGGCCGCGGCCATGAAGGTCGCCGGGGTGCGCACTTTGATTTTTTCGTCATCGGCCACGGTGTACGGGGAGCCGGACCATTCGCCCATTCCGGAAGACGCCCCCAACCGTCCCGCCAACCCGTATGGACGCTCCAAGCTGATGGTGGAAGAGGCCTACGGCGACCTGTACCGGTCGGAGCCCGGCTGGCGGATTGCCCTGCTGCGCTACTTCAACCCGGTGGGCGCGCACGAGAGCGGCCTGATCGGCGAGCACCCGCAAGGCAAGCCCAACAACCTGATGCCCTTCGTGAGCCAGGTGGCGGTCGGCCAGCGCCCGAGCCTGACGGTGCATGGGGGCGACTACCCCACGCCGGACGGAACCGGCGTGCGCGACTACGTGCATGTGATGGACCTGGCCGAGGGCCATGTGGCGGCCTTGCAGCACGCCCTGGCGCACGAAGGCCTGCTGACCCTGAACCTGGGCACCGGGCGCGGCTCTTCGGTGCTGGAAGTGGTGACGGCCTTCGAGCGCGCCAGCGGCAAGCCCGTCGCGCGGGTGATCGGCCCGCGCCGACCGGGGGACGTGCCGGCGTACTGGGCTGATCCTTCGGCCGCCAAGGCCGTGCTGGGCTGGCAAGCCCGCCGCAGCCTGGATCAGATGTGCGCTGACAGCTGGCGCTGGCAGAACGGCAACCCCAACGGCTACCAGTAGCCCGCCCCGGGGTGACACCAGCGGCCTGGCAAGCCAGTTCCGCGGTGTCCCTGCCCGAGCTTGGTACTACCTCGCGCGGATCATCGTGCCGTAGGCCTGATCGGAGAGGATTTCGAGCAGCATCGCGTGCGGCACGCGGCCGTCGATGATGTGCACCGCATTCACGCCGCTCTTGGCGGCGTCCAGCGCCCCCTCGATCTTGGGCAGCATGCCGCCGGAGATGGTGCCGTCGGCGAACAGGTCATCGATCTCGCGGGCCGACAGGTTGGTCAGCAGCTTGCCGTTCTTGTCCAGCACGCCGGGCGTGTTGGTCAGCAGCATGAGCTTCTCGGCCTTGAGCACCGTGGCCAGCTTGCCGGCCACCACATCGGCGTTGATGTTGTAGCTCTCGTTCTGTTCGCCGAAGCCGATGGGGCTGACCACCGGAATGAACGCGTCGTCCTGCAGCGCCTTGACCACGCCCGGGTCGATGGAAACGATGTCGCCCACCTGGCCCACGTCGTGCTCGATGGACGGGTCGTTGCGGTCGGCCATCTTGAGCTTTTGTGCACGGATGAGCCCGCCGTCGCGGCCCGTGAGGCCCACCGCCTTGCCGCCGGCCTGGTTGATCAGGCCCACGATGTCCTGCTGCACCTCGCCGGCCAGCACCCATTCGACCACTTCCATGGTCTCGGCATCGGTCACCCGCATGCCCTGGATGAAGCTGCCCTTCTTGCCCAGGCGGTTCAGCGCCGCCTCGATCTGCGGGCCGCCGCCGTGCACCACCACCGGGTTCATGCCCACCAGCTTGAGCAGCACCACGTCTTCGGCGAAGTCCGCCTGCAGGGCCGGGTCGGTCATGGCATTGCCGCCGTACTTGATGACGATGGTCTTGCCGTGGAACTTGCGGATGTAGGGCAGCGCCTGCGCCAGGATCTCGGCCTTGTCGCGGGGCGGGATGTGGGAGACGGGGTCGGTCATGGGCTGTAGGTCGGGTTGGGAAGGAGGAAGGTCGTTCAGTCGAAGGCGTTCGCCAGGTCGCGCAGCCATCGCGGCACCTTGAAGCGCACGATCATGAGGTACGCCGCCACGTACGTGGCGATGAACAGCAAGGTAAAGAGCATCAGCCAGTAGGTCCGGTTCCAGAACAGGACGGCCGGCACCACCGAAAGCCCCGCCAGCGCCCACAGGTAGGGCGAGGTGCGATTGTTGCGCGCCAGCAGCTGGCGGGCCTCGTTGTCATGAATCACCACGCGCACGATGCGGCGGAAGATGAGCTGGTGGAAGTGCAGCGCATCCGCCATGCCGGGCGACTGGCCGCGGGCCAGCTTGCGGTAGATGGAGAACAGCGTTTCCCACACCGGGTAGATGAGCAGCAGCATGGGAAACCACGGCGACACCGTGCCATGGCGCTTGACCAGCGTGACGCAGGCCAGCGCGATCACCATGCCCCAGACATAGGCCCCGCCGTCGCCGGCAAAGATCTTGCCGCGGGGGTAGTTCCACATGAGGAAGCCGGCAGTGGCGCCGAGCAGGCAGAGGACCATGGCGGCGAGCTGGCGGTCGCCGAGTTGCAGCGAGACGTGGGAAATGGCCAGGCACACCAGTACGGCGACCGTGCCGGCCAGGCCGTTGTAGCCGTCGATGATGTTGAACGCGTGCGGCAGTCCGCCGATGGCAAACGCCGCGAACAGCATGCCGGCATAAGGGATGGCCCGCATCCAGCCGTCCACCAAGGGAACGCCAGTGCGCTCCAGGCTCAGGTCCAGCACATAGCACAGCAACACCGCAGACCCGATCGTCAGGCCCAGGCGCCAACGCACGGCCACACGCTGCGTGACGTCTTCCAGAATACCGCCGATTACCGCTGGCGCCAGGCACAGCAACGTCAGGGCAGATGCCTTGACGGGCCAGTACACGTTGACCTGATCGATGACTCCGGCAGCCAGCCACGCCGCCCCCATGCCCAGAAAAATGCCGGCACCGCCCAGGCGCGGCACATGGCCGGCATGAAAGCGTTGCGGCATGTCCTTGCCGTAGCGGCGAGCGTGGCGGCGGGCGCGGCGCATGAAGCCGAGCACGGCGATGGCGGCAACGAGAAAGCTGATGACGATCAGGGCAAGCATGAAAGGGGGTTGCGGCGGATATCCCTAGAATTTCGGGCGAAATTAGACCATGCAAAGCAGTAACCCCGTCCGCAGCGCCAAGCCAGTCACCGTATCGATCGTCAGTCATGGCCAGCTGGACATGATCCTGCCCCTGCTGGAGCAGTTGAGCCAGTTCAGCGCACCGCTGCTGGAGCAGGTGATACTCACCCACAACCTGCCCGAGCCCGATTTGCTGGCGGGCCGGCGCTTCGGCTTCGAGCTGCAGCGCATTCACAACTCGGCGCCTCTTGGTTTTGGCGCCAACAACAACCAGGCTTTCAAGCATTGCCAGTCGGAGTGGTTCCTGGTGCTCAATCCGGATATTCGCTTCGACGGCGATGTGCTGGGGCCGCTGATCGGCCAAGCGGCTGCGCGCGCCGGCCTGATGGCGCCAAGGATCCTGGAGCCCGGCAAGACTGAACCGGAGCAGCACCGCCGCATCATCACACCGCTGGAGATCCTTACCAGGCGCAGGCCGGGCTATCCGATTCCGGAGGCCCCGGACTGGATTCCGGGGCTGTTCATGCTGTTTCGAAGCGAGGCGTTTCGGGACATCGGCGGCTTCGATGAGCGGCGCTACTTCATGTATGGCGAGGACTTCGACATCTGTGCGCGATTGCAACTGGCCGGATGGCAGCTGCAGATCGGCGAGCAGTTGCGCGTGCGCCACGAGGCGCAGCGGGCCAGCCGGACGAGCTGGCGGCACCTGTACTGGCATGTGACGAGCTTGTTGAAGCTGTGGGGTTCGGGGCCGTTCTGGCGGCTCAAATGCTCTCAGGGCTCGAAGGGCGCCCGATGAAGATCTGGCGTTGCGCTATGGCGCCGCCAAAACGTCCCGAATGACGCCCTGGACGCCATAGTCGTAGCTCGCGTAGCGGCCCGAAGCCCACTCCCTCGCAATGGGGAACAGCCGCGCCACCCTCGAGCGCGGAAGCGCCGCCCGACGCAACTGGTGCAGCAGCTTCATGCGCGCCTTCTCCACCATGGGGCCCGGGACTGCCATGACCTCCAGCCTTTCGACCAGCAGTTGGGCCCGGACGCTTCGGCGCGCGGCGTCGTCCCCGCGCGGCGCCAGCGCCTTGCGCACCATGCCGGGCAGGCCTAGCTTTCCCGCGCCGACCTGGTTGGCCCCATGCTGGCGGTAGTCGATGCAGCACCACTCGAGCAGGTCGACCCCGCCCCGCGCGGCAGCCACAAGGCCCACCCACTCGTCGTGCAGCCAATCGGCTGGAAAGGGCAGCGCATACTCAAGCAGCGAGCGACGGAACACGGTCGTCGCCCCCGTCACTAGATTGCGGCGCAGGAGCACGTCGAAGGCATGGCCCCGGTGGACTTGGTCGAACTCGGCCCGGGACACTGCCAGCGAGCCAAAGAGCGTCGCGCCCAAGGGCCGCCCCTGCGAATCGACGAGCCGCGCATCCGCGTGAACTAGGCTGGGCCGGCGGCCGGACTGCAGCGCGCCGACCAGGCGGGCCAGTTTCTCCGGGTGCCAGACGTCATCCTGATCGCACAGCGCGATGTAGTCGCCTTCGCACGCCTTGATCGCCTGCTCGAAATTGCGGGTGACGCCCAGAGCAGTCTGGTTCTGCAGGACACGCAGCCTGATCTCGGATACCCTCTGCCCGCTCGATGCAACGCACGCCTCGTGCGCCCGCCGCGCGACGGCAACGCAATCGTCACTTGAGCCGTCGTCCGACAGGACGATCTCGTGGGGCGGCAGCGTCTGCGCGCAGATGCTGCGAATCTGCTCCTCGACGAAGCGGGCGCCGTTATAGGTGCAAAGCGCCACGGACACCTGGGGGCGTCCGCCGGCGCGCGAGTGGTCACCGCCCGGTCGCTGGATCAAGGACGCTGCCCCCAGGAAAGCGAACGAATCTCCGTCAGCCGCGCAGCGAAGCGCTTGCCTGCGGCCTCGAGCGACAGCGAGGCCTCCGCGCTGGCCTTGCCGCGCAAGCCCAGTTCACGCGCCCAGGCCTGGTTGTCGTACAGCCGCCGCATGTGCTCCGCCGCATGGTCGACGGAGGGCTCGGCCCATTCGAGGTGCGCGTCGTAGGGCGGGATGGGCCAGCCCAGCTTCTTCAACTCGTAGTCGACGAGCAGGCTGTTGCTCTCGTCCATGAAGTCGACGTTGCCCGAGAAGTTGGTGGCAACGACCGGCTTGCCCAGCAGCATGGCCTCGGCCATGGTCAGGCCCAGGCCCTCGCTGCGATGCAGGGAGACGTAGGCATCGCAGGCATCGATTAGGGCCAGCACCGCCTCGGGGCTGTACACCTCGTCGATGACGCGGATGTTGGCGCCTTCCGCCGCCTCGCGAAGCTCGTGGATCTGCGCGGGATAGCGCTCGCCGTAGGAGGTCTTGAGCACCAGGCAGGCTGCGTCCTCGGGCTTGAACGCCTTCTTGAACGCGCGGATGAGGCCGAGCGGATTCTTGCGCTCCATCACGCTCATCATGTGGAAGGTGAAGAGGAAGGTGTAGGGCTCCTCCGCCAGACCGAAGGACGACTTGCCGAGCTTTTCGAACGGTGCGAGCTTGACGCCGGGGAACAAGGTTCGCACCGGCACCTTCAGGCGCTCGCGCAGCCCCTTGGCGACGAACTCGGTGGCGGCCCAGACCTCGTCGACCTGCCTGGCCTTGGCGACCCACAGGTCGGGAATCGACGCGAACTCCCAGTACCAGTAGGCGATCCTGTAGGTGCGCGCCTGCCGCGGCGCGAGCTGCGCGCGCTCGAAGGCCGAGTCGAAATAGGGCTCGGGCTGCACATGGATGATGGTCGTGTCGTAGACCTCGGTGCCGCGGAACTGTGCGTGGTGCGGGTCGTCCTTCGCGTCCGTCACCATGTCCCTCTTAGAGATCGGCGTGCCGGCAATGCGCATCGAATCGGCCATCGACTCGATGGAGATGCGTAGGCCGGACGGATAGCAGAAATGGCCGACGAGGTTGAAGCCGGGCTGGGCCAGCTCGCAGGAAACGGCTTGCGCGTCGATCTCGGCGCACCAGCGGCGCGTCGGCTCCGGCAATCCAGTCTCTGCCGAGGCGAGCCAGGCCAGCAGAGCGGCAGCGGCCGCGGGATCGTCCAGCGCGCGCGGGTGTGCCTGGCGCCAAGCCGGCCGCGACTGGTAGGCCATGCGCACTTGGAGCCCAGGCGATTCGAACAGCGGCCATTGCACGGGGTCGGTCCAAGGCCCCTCGGCGCCGTATTCCGCGCGGAACCAGGCGGCAAACTCCCAGCAGCCGAAAACGGTGGCGCCATCCGGATGGCTGGCCTGCCAAGCCGGCGCGAAGGCCCAGGCCGTGAGCAGTTCACGCTCCGGATGGGCGGCGGCGTCGAGGAAGAGCCACCAGATCTCCTCGATGCGCAGCCTGGCGTCAGGGATGCCGACTACAACGAACCACTCGAAAAGCGCCGCAGAACCGGCGGGCGTCAGGCCGTGGGGAAGAACCTTCGCCAGCCGGAGGTTGGCGAGGAACGCTTGCCGGGGCCGATCGGCCAGGCGCGCATCCAGCGCCTTGCACAACAAGGCCGTCGTGTCCCCCTCCAGGCCCAGTTCCGTCTGCGCTGCCCCGCTGCGAAGCCATTGGGCGAACGCCCCCGAACCGCCCTCGCTCAAGGCATCGGGGAAGCGGGTGCGAAGATCGGCGTGGCTTCGCCAGATTTGGATCAGGAAGCGTGCGGCCGACCATTGGTCGGTCACATCCTGCGGCTGGACCGCCGGCCAGAAGAGCCGGTCAGCGGATGAGCCGGCCACCCGGCGCACGGCGGCATCGTCGAACCAGTCGACCTGCACGGCAGGCGTGCCCGCTTCGCCGCGGGCGCGTGCCTCGCTTCGCGCGCGCTCCTTCTCGACCCACGGAGCGAGCTTGGCCAGCGATGCGCCTGGTGCATTGCGAATCCGCCGGGCCTGCACCTGCTCTCGCAGCCACCAGGGCGTGAGCATCCAGTACATGCCCTTGGCGAACCAGATGAGCCGGCTTTTCATTTGATATGAACCATTGATTTCTTCTTTGCCTTGCCCGAGGCCGACCCGCCGAGCATCGCCAAATAGCCGCCCCCTAGAATCGGGCGAGGACCCGGGCGCCGCGGAAGACGCGGGGCCGACGACGACAAAATGATACAGACCCCTACCCCACGAGGCGCGCTCGCCGGCCTGAAGACAGCGGCAAAGAACAACGCGAAGGCAGGCATCCGCCTCGCCGCACGGCTCGTTGTCAGGTTCCCGGCACTGAAGAAGTTTCTCATCCGGGCCATCAAGCAGTTTCCGGCGCTCGACCGCCGCATGCGGGCCACGGTGAATCCCTTCGATGCGCTCGGTGCCCGGCGTGCCACCGAGCCCGGCGACCTCTCCCCGGCGGGGCAGGCGGTACTGCGCCGGCTCTACTCCGATGCGCATCGAAAGAGCTGAGAGATGCGCATCGTCATCGACTTGCAAGGCGCACAGTCCAGCAGCAGCCGCAACCGGGGCATCGGGCGATACACCAACGCCTTGACCCTGGGCATCGTGCAGCTCGCGCGCCAGAAACATGAGCTCATCATCGCCCTCAACGGGCAGTTCGACGAGGCCATCGATGAGGTCAAGAAGCGTCTTGCCGGCCTGATTGAGCCCGGCAACTTTCGTGTGTGGCAGCCGCCGGCGCATGGCCAGATCTCGACTGCGGCCGGCAGGCGTGCGACCGGCAAGCTCTACGAGGCCTTCCTGGCCAGCCTGCAGCCGGACGTGGTGCTCATCGCCAGCCTGTTCGAGGGGCTCAGCGACGCCGCCGTGACGAGCGTCGGCACCTTCGCCCGGATGCGCACTGCGACGGTCCTGTACGACCTGATCCCGCTCATCAACGCGAAGCCTTACCTCGACAACGAGACGGTGCGTGAGTGGTACCTGCGCAAGATCGCGGCACTGCGGCGCGCGGACATGTGGTTTGCCATCTCGGAGTCTTCGAGGCAGGAAGGAATCCGCTACCTGGGCCTGGATCCGGAACGCTGCATCAACGTGTCCACCGCGGCGGATCCCCAGTTCCGGGTGGAGGCCGTCTCGACCGAGAGGGAGCAGGAGCTTCGGAATCGCCATGGCCTGCGGCGGCCCTTCGTGATGTACACGGGCGGCATCGACCTGCGAAAGAACATCGAAGGGCTGATCCGCGCATTTGCTCTGCTTCCCGCGAAGCTGCGCAGCGAGTTCCAGCTCGCCATCGTCTGCTCGGCACGCAGCCAGGACAAGCAGGCCCTGCTGGACCTGGCGCGCAACGTGGGGCTGGACGAAGGCGATGTGGTGGTAACCGGCTTCGTGCCGGATGACGAGCTGGTGACGCTGTACAACCTCTGCCACCTCTTCGTGTTCCCTTCGTGGCATGAGGGCTTCGGCCTGCCGGCGCTCGAGGCCATGAACTGCGGCGCAGTCGTCCTCGGGGCCAATACCTCCAGCGTGCCGGAAGTCATCGGCAGAAGCGATGCGCTCTTCGACCCGCACGATCCCCAGGCCATGGCGACCAAGATGGAGCAAGGCCTGACCGACGAAGCTTTCAGGGCCACACTGCGCGAGCATGCCGCCTCGCAGGCGAAGCTCTTCGACTGGAGCAAGTCGGCGCAGCGGGCACTGGCTGGCCTGGAGCGCCTGATCGACGTGCGCATCGAGGCACCCGTGGCGAGCCGCCGAGGCGTACGTCCGCGCCTGGCTTACGTGTCGCCCTTCGCACCCGAGCGCAGTGGAATCGCCAGCTACAGCGCGGAGCTGATTCCCTACCTTGCGCAGCACTACGACATCGAGCTCATCAACGACCTGGAGGCGCTCGAGGATCCCATGCTCGCGGCGAACTTCCCGCTTCGCTCCACGACGTGGTTCCGCGAGCACGCGCAGTCCTTCGATCGCGTGCTCTACCACTTCGGCAACTCCGAGTTCCACCAGCACATGTTCGAGTTGCTGGGCGAGATTCCAGGCGTGGTCGTGCTGCACGACTTCTATCTCAGCGGCCTGCGCTCCTACATGGAGGAAACCGGCAAGGATCGTCTCGCCTGGGTGCAGGCGCTCTATGGCTCGCACGGCTATCCGCCCCTGGCCGAACGTTTCGTGGCCAAAGACACGGCGAAAGTCCTGTTCGCCTACCCCGCCAATTTCGACGTGTTGGCGCAGGCCCAGGGCGTGATCGTCCATTCGCAGCATTCGATCGACCTGGCGCGACGCTGGTTTGTCGAACCGGTGTCTGCAGACTGGACCCTGATCCCGCATCTGCGCGCCCTCAAGCACGAAGACGCGCATGCGCGTCTTCGCATCCGCGAAGAGCTGGGCCTGGCTGCGGACGACTTCATCGTCTGTTCCTTCGGCATCGTCGGATCCACCAAGCTGAGCCTGCGACTGATCGAGACCTGGCTGGCGTCCCCCTTGTCCAGGTCGCCGAAATGCCATCTGGTCTTCGTCGGGCAGAACGATTCGGGCCCCTACGGCGAGCAGGTGACGAAAGCCCTGGCCGCGGCCACGAACATCCGCATCACCGGCTGGGCCAGCACGCAGATGTTCGACCAGTATCTCGCCGCTGCGGACGTGGCGGTGCAACTGCGAACCCAGTCGCGCGGGGAGACCTCGGGAACCGTGCTCGACGCCATGAGCCATGGCCTGCCGACCATCGTCAATGCGAGCGGGTCCATGGCCGACCTGCCGAAGCAGGCGGTGTGGAAGCTGCCCGAGGAGTTTTCCGACGCGCAGCTAATGGAGGCGCTGGTCACCTTGTGGACCAACCCTCAAGCACGCAGCGAACGAACCAGGCAGGCGCGTCATCTAATCGGGACCAACCACGCTCCCGCGGCCTGCGCCCGCCGGTACTTCGAAGCCATCGAAGCCTACGCGGCAGGCGCCGTGAGCGGACGCGATGGCCTGACTGCGGCCATACGCGCCGACTGGAGCGCGACAGCCGAAGCGAGCTCGGCGGGCGACGCACCGCCCGTCGCACAGGCCATTGCCGACAGCCTGCCGCCCCTGGCACCAGCGCGCCAACTCTTCGTCGACATCTCGGAACTCGTGCACCGCGACGCCTCCACCGGCATCCAGCGCGTGGTCAAGGGACTGCTGTGCGAGCTCCTGGCATCCGCGCCACCGGGTTTTCGCATCGAACCGGTCTACGCGACCCATGGAGAGCTGGGCTATCGCTATGCGAGGCAGTTCACGCTCCAGTTCCTCGGTTGTCCCCGCTCGCTGCTCATCGACCTTCCGATCGATGCACGCGCCGGCGATCTGTTCATCGGCCTGGACCTGGAGCCGCGGGTGGTCCTGGCCCAGCGCGCCTTCTATCGGCAGCTTCGCCAACGTGGTATACGGGTTGAGTTCGTCGTGTACGACCTTTTGCCGGTGCTCATGCCGGACCGCTTCATGCAAGGGGCGGAAGAGCTGCACGCGAAATGGCTGGGCGTGGTCGCCGAGAGCGACGGCGCTCTGTGCATCTCCCGCGCGGTGGCCGATGAATTGCGCACCTGGATCGATTCGGACCCTCGTGCCGGCCAGATCCGACCGGCCTTCTCCATCCGCTCATTCCACCTGGGCGTCGACCCGCTGCCCGCATCTTCGGCGGAACACCAGAAGCCGGATCCGAAGTTGCAGGCAGCCATGGCCGGCCGGCCGACCTTCCTGATGGTGGGCACCATCGAGCCGCGCAAGGGCCATGCCTTGGTGCTCGAGGCTTTCGACCGCCTTTGGGCCGACGGGCAGGACGTGAACCTCGTGCTGGTCGGACGGGAGGGCTGGATGATGGACGGGCTGATCAGAACATTGAAGCAGCATCCGAGACTTGGAAAGCAGCTGTTCTGGATCGAGCGTGCGGACGATCAGCGGCTAGATCAGTTGTACGAGGCGTCGTCCTGCTTGATTGCTGCCTCCGAGGGCGAAGGCTTCGGGCTGCCCCTCATCGAGGCGGCGCAGCGCGGGCTGCCCGTCCTGGCCCGCGACATCCCGGTGTTCCGCGAAGTGGGCGGCGAAGGTGCGCAGTACTTTGCCGGCAACCCGCAGGCCCTGGCGACGGCCGTCGCGACATGGCAGCAGAACCGCCAGGCCAAGACAATCTGCTTCCAGTCCTGGCGCGAGAGCGCACAAGAGTTCATGCACGCCCTGATCGCGGGACGATAGGGCGAGCCACACGCGCAGGGCGCACCCGGCGGACATCTCGTTACGAACGCGCCCTCGTAAAATCCCGCGCAGTATTCAGAAAAAGAGGATTCTCATGCGTTTGCTTTCGGTGGTGCTTTCGGGCGGTTCTGGAACCCGGCTGTGGCCTGCATCGCGCCAGACCTTCCCCAAGCCGTTCATGAAGATCGGCGACTCCACCCTGCTGCAGCAGGCCATCGAACGCGGACAGGCCTGCGGCAGCGGCGACCTGATGGTGGTCACCAACAAGGACCACATGTTCCTCACCCGCGACGTGCTGGAACAAATGTCCGACGCGCCCACCGCCACCTTCCTGCTCGAACCCAAAGGCCGCAACACGGCGCCGGCCATCGCCCTGGCTGCACTGGAGTGTGCCGGGCGCTTCGGCGAGGACACCGTGATGCTGGTGCTGCCTGCCGACCAGCTCATCCCGGATGTCGAATCCTTCGTGGCCAGCGCCAGCGAGGCGTTCCGGCTCGCCGAGAAGGGTTCGCTGGTGCTTTTCGGCATCAGCCCCACCGGGCCTGAAACCGGCTTCGGCTATGTCGAGGTCGATCAGGTGTCGCGCGAAAGCCACCCGGTGAAGCGCTTCGTCGAGAAGCCCGACCTGCGCACGGCTCAGTCCTTCCTCGCAACGGGACGCTACTACTGGAACAGCGGGATGTTCGCGTTCACGGCCAAGGCCATTCTTGCCGCGC
Organism: Variovorax soli NBRC 106424; assembly: GCF_001591385.1. GTDB lineage: Bacteria > Pseudomonadota > Gammaproteobacteria > Burkholderiales > Burkholderiaceae_C > Variovorax > Variovorax soli. Next base: position 42,260 of record NZ_BCUU01000014.1, on the reverse strand, counting down.
TGGAGCGCTTTGCCCCCGACGTGCTCAAGGCCGCACGCCACGCCATGGATAGCGCCAAGACGCAAGGCGAGAACATCCACTTCGACGCCCACAGCTTTGGCCTGCAGCCCGACATTAGCATCGACTATGCGGTGCTGGAGCGCGCCGACAATGTCCTGGTGGTTCCCGCCAAGTTCGGCTGGAGCGACGTCGGCTCGTGGCCCGCCGTGGCCGATGCCCAGGTGGCCGATTCGAGCGGCAACACCTTCGACCGCGACGTGATCGCCGTCAATACGACCGGGACGCACGTCCAGGTCGAGAGCCACGGACCCAAGACCGTGGCCACCGTGGGCGTGCGCGACCTGGTGATCGTCGATACGCCCGACGCACTGCTGGTGTGCAGCAAGGAAGCCTCCCAGGACATCAAGCGGGTGGTCAGCGCCCTCAAGTCGCGGCACGCCGAGGTCACCGAGCTGCCGGCGACCGTGCACCGCCCGTGGGGAACCTATGCCTCGCTCAAAGAGGAAGACGGCTACAAGGTCAAGCGCATCACGGTCAAGCCGGGGCAGTCGCTCTCCTTGCAGTACCACCACCAGCGCGCCGAACACTGGGTAGTGGTGCAGGGCAAGGCGCTCGTCCAAATCGGCGAGCAGGAGCATGAAACCCTGCCGGGCCAGTACCGCTACATCCCCCTCAAGGAAAAGCACCGGCTGACGAACATCGGCGATGAAACCCTCGTGCTGATCGAGGTCCAATGCGGCGAGTACCTGGGTGAGGACGACATCGTTCGCCTTGCGGACACCTACGGCCGCGCATGACCGATATCGCCCATTCCAATCTTCACCGCAGCGCGTGGGGCGACTGGTGGGAAGGCACTCGCCGCACCGACATCTGGTGGACTCTCGCCTGGTTCGACATCGTCCTGCGTTACCGGCGCTCCATGCTAGGGCCGCTGTGGCTGACCCTGAGCATGGGCGCCATGGTCGGCGGCATGGGACCGTTGTACAGCGCTCTGTTCGGTACCGAGCTGTCCAAGTTCTTCCCGCACCTGGCGCTGGGCATCATCTTCTGGACCTTCTTCAACAGCATCGTGATGGACTCGTGCAACGCGTTCATCAACTCGGGCAACTACCTGAAGCAGGGCTATTTCCCGATCAGCCTTTTCGTGTGGCGCGCAATGGCGCGCAACATGATCCAGTTTGCGCACCACATCGTGCTGTACATCCCGGTGGCGATCTGGGCCGGCATCTCGCTGAAGATGCATGCGCTGCTGTTCATCCCGGCATTCTTGCTGTTCATCATCAACGCTCACATGCTGGGTCTGGTGCTGGGCCTGATCTGCACGCGCTATCGCGACGTGGCCCAGATCGTGACCAGCGTGATGCAGATGCTGATGTTCCTCACGCCCGTCTTCTGGCTGCCGGAAAGCCTTCCAGGCCGTGGCAAGTACATCCTCTGGAACCCGCTGGCTCAGATGTTGGACTTGCTGCGTGCACCGCTCATGGGCAACGTATCCGACATTCACAACTGGATAGGCATCCTGATCTGGACGGCCATCAACCTGGCTGCCGCCAGCTGGCTCTTCTCGAAGTACCGCCGCCGGGTGGTCTACTGGCTCTGACGCGACCATGGCCTATATCTCCCTGAAGAACGTCGGGGTCAATTTCCCGATCTACGGCGCCGGCGCCAACTCCCTCAAGAAGACACTCGCAGCATCGGTGACCGGCGGCCGCTTCGGAAAGGAAGTCGGCGTCAACGTCGTGCAGGCGCTTTCCGACATCAACCTGGAGCTCAAGGCAGGCGACCGCCTTGGCCTGACCGGGCACAACGGCGCCGGCAAGTCCACTCTGCTGCGCACGCTCGCGGGCGTGTACGAACCGTCGGTGGGCGACTTCACTCGCAGCGGCTCGGTGTCCAGCCTGATCGATCCGTCGCTGGGCATCGAAGGCGATGCCAATGGTGTGGAGAACATCATGCTGCGCGGCCTGGTGATGGGCCTGAGCAAGAAGCAGATCGACGATCTCACGCCGGACATCATCGAGTTCAGCGGCCTGGGCGACTACATCAACATGCCGGTGCGCACCTACTCCACCGGCATGATGATGCGCCTGGCCTTCTCGATCTCCACCAGCGTGAAGGCCGACATCCTGCTGATGGACGAATGGCTGTCGGTGGGCGATGCGGAGTTCACCGAAAAGGCCGAGCAGCGCATGAAGGACGTGGTGTCCGGCGCGGGCATCCTGGTGCTGGCATCGCACTCTCCCGAGCTTATCGCGAAGGAATGCAATCGCGTGATCCATCTCGAACACGGCCGGATCGTCAGCACCTCCTGAAGCCGGCCGCTCGGCCGGCTTTCAGCCCTTGGGCGCAGCGAGCTCGCTGCGGATTTCCTCTAGGCGGCGGGCAACCTTGCGCCCCGCCGTTTCAAGCGACAGGCGCTCCAGGGCACTGGCTTGCGCGCGGCGGCCGAGCTCGCTCGCCCAGGCCTGGTCGTCGAAGACACGCCGCATGGCCTTGGCCGCTTCCTCGATTGACGGTTCGGCCCATTCCGAGTCCGCATCGTAGGGCGGGATCGGCCGGCCCAGCTTCTTGAGGGTGTAGGGCACCAGCAGGCTGTTGCTCTCGTCCATGAAGTCGACGTTGCCGGAGTAGCCCGTCGCAATGACGGGTTTGCCCATCAGCATGGCCTCGGCAAGGGTCAGGCCCAGGCCCTCGCTGCGATGCAGCGACACGTAGGCGTCGCACGAATCCATGAGCGAGAGGACCTCGTCCGGGCTGTAGATCGCATCGATGATCTCGATGTTGTGGCCCTCGGCCGCGCTGCGAAGTTCTTCCAGTTGCGCCGGATGCCGGGCGCCGAACGAAGTCTTGAGCACGAGACTGACCGGTTCCTCGGGACGGAATGCGGCCTCGAAGGCGCGGATCAGTGCGAGCGGATTCTTGCGCTCCATGATGCTCATCATGTGGAAGGTGAAGAGAAAAGTGAAACGCTCAGGCTTCAACCCGAAGTGCTCGCGTGAGCGCCGGGTGTAGCCGTTCAGGCGCACGCCTGGAAAGAGCGTGCGCACCGGCACCGACAGGCGCTCTCGCAGGCCCTTTGCAACGAACTCCGTCGCTGTCCACACCTCATCGACCTCGTCGGCCAGCCGGACCCACGAATTCGGGATCGAATCGAACTCCCAATACCAGTAGGCGATCTTGTAGGTCGCAGGCCGGCGCTCCGCCAGGTCCGCCCGGTCGTACACGATGTCGAAGAACGGTTCGGGCTGGGAATGGATCAGCGACACATCGAACACTTCCGAGCCGTCGAAAGCGGCGTGCAGCGGCTCGTCCATCGGGTCGGTCCGGATGTCCCTCAGGGACATCTGAATGCCTGCGAGCTGCATCCCGCCGACCAGTGCCTCCACCGACACGCGCAAGCCGGAGGGATAACAGAAATGGCCCAGCACATTGATGCCCACGCCCGCCAGTTCGTGGGAAACGGATTGCACCTCGAGCCCTTCGCACCAGCGGCGCGCGGCAGCCGGCAAGCCGGCATCCTCGCTGCGGAGCCAATGGATCAGGTTGGCTGCCTGCTGGGTATCCTGCAGCGCCCTCGGGAAGCGTTCGCGCCAATGCTGGCGGGCGTTGTATGCCTGCCGGATCTGGATAGACGCAGGCGCTTGCAGTGACCACTGCGTCCAGTCCGTCCATGGATCGCTGCACCGATACGCGGCCTTGAACCACGCGGCGAAGGCGGGGGCGCCGAAGACGGTTGGCGCATCCGGATAGAGGCGCTGCCAGGCCGGCGTGAAGTGCCAGGCATTCATCAACTCGAGCGCGGGCTGCTCCGATGCCTGCCACAGCAGCCACCACACTTCCTCCAGTCGCAATCCGACATCCGTGCGCCCGGTGCGCATGAACCAGCGGAAGAGTTGTGCACGGCCCGCAGTCGGCAGCAATCCGTCGGGCAGTTCCTCGCGAAGCTCGGCATTCATGAATGCCTGTCGAGCCCGTACAGCCAGGTCCTCTCCAGCCAGGAGTGCCTCGACGGCCGCCAGCCCCGCGGGGGGCAGTCCTTCCTCACTTGCACCGGACTCTCGCAGCCAGTGGATAAATCCGGCCTGGCCGTCTTTCGTCAGGGCCGCCGGATGGGCCGCGCGAACGTCTGTGCGCCTGCGCAGCAGGTCGAGGCACCAGCGGGTGGCCGACCACTTGTCCAGGACGAGGCGCGCTTCCTGTGGAAGCCAGAGGACCTCTTCCCGCGGACGCCCGGCGACGACGAGGCATTCGTGGTCCGAACGGAGATCGAGGTGCAGCACGGGAGCCTCCAGCGAGCCGAAAGTCTCGACGTTCCATGCCAGCGTTTCGCGAGGATTGGCCCGACCGATGCCGCGCAGGGCCGGTATGGCTTCGTGGCCATCGATCTCCGGGTGCAGGTACGGATCCTCGTCGATGCCCAGCAGGCGGATGTCGTCCGCGATGCGGCGGATGTCGTCTCCCGGATTGCTCTTGCCCCGCGTGGCGCCTTCGTGGTGGATGAGGCGGGCCTGAGGTGCGTAGGCAGTGCGGTGGCCCAATTTCCAGATCTGCAGGCACAAGGCGACATCGCTCATGGCCACGAGATAGGACTCGTCGAATCCGTTCACCCGCTCGAACAGGTCGCGCCGCACGAGCTGGCATGCCCCCATGATCGCCAGCCAGTTTCGTGGATGGTCCGCCGACCCGAGGATGCCCCATTCCCCAGGCTCCGCATTGCGGTACATCAGGGCGCACAGGTGCGGCCCCACGCCGACGCCGCCGTGCTGGAGTTCTCCGGTGGGATAGTCCAGCCGCGTGCCCACCACGCCAACGCCCGGACGCTGCGCATATCGGACCATCTCGGCAAGCCAGCCGCGATCGACCACCTCTATGTCATTGTTCAGGAACAGCAGCAGGTCGCCTCGGGCACAGCTCGCGCCGTAATTGCAGGCCGCCGAGTAGTTGAACCGCTTTTCGAAGTGAACGATCCGGACCTCGGGCCGGGGCGCAAGCTCCTCGTAGTACGCAAGCGTTGCCGCCTCGGTCGAGCCGGTGTCGACGACCACGACTTCGAGGTTGGCGTAGTCCGTCCCTTGGAGCAGCCCCTGAACCGTTGTCCGCAGCAAGTGGACCTTATCTTTGGTAGGAATGACCACGGACACGAGCGGCTGAGTCGCCGAGGCCCAGACCGCCTGCTGGGTGCCGTCCGGGCGAGTGCTTACGGTGGCGTCGAAGCCGTGGCGGCGCCAGTGACGCTGCAAGGCACTACGGTGATCGGCGGCCTCGCTCGAGTCGGCGGCAGGCCGCTCGCTGGCAACGCCTCGGGGGCGATGGCACAGGACCTTCGGAATGCGGACGATCTCCTGCGTCAGGTCGCTGCAGCGCAGGTTCAAGTCCCACTCGAGCGCCGCGCCGGCTTCCGGCTGGATGCCGCCGGCTTGCTCGACGAGTTCCCGCCGGAGGAAGCTCAGGCGGCCGAAGTAATTGAATGCGTACAGCAGGTCGGGAGACCAGCCCGGCTTGAACATAGGCTCCGTGCGGCTGCCGTCCACCTCGAGCGCGTCTTCATCACTGTAGGCCACCTGCGTTCCAGGGTGGCGGGCGAGGACACAAGCGAGTTCATTGACCGCATGCGGGGCCACGACGTCGCCCGCATCGAGGATCGCCAGGAAGGCGCCTCGGGCGCCGAGGGCCGCCCGTTGCAGGGCGGCAGGGCCGGCCTCTTCAATGCGGATACGCGAATCCGACTGCACGAGGCGGCGCAACTCCTGGTCGGCATGACGGATGCCGACTTCCGCATCACAGACGATCAGTTCCCAGTGCTTTTGCGATTGGGCGCGCACCGACTCGGTGGTGCGTCCGAGCGCGTCCAGATTTGCGCCTCCCGCCCGAAGCAGGAAGGTGACCCAGGGCGCGCTGCCCGGCACATTCCATACCTCGCGAGAACGCGCTTCCACTTGAGCGATCCAGGTCGCATAAGGAGTTGGCGAAGTCTCGACAGGCTCGTCCTGCACGACCGGGGCCGGCAACACGGGGGCAGGCCGCTCGCCGCGGGCGCGCAGATAGCGCAGCCGTTCTGCATAGCGATGAGGCGTGACGATCCACCACGCGGCTCTCAGGGCTCGCGTGGCAAGGCGCCGCGCGGGTAGCGGCACCCTGCTCCCCGCGCTCTGAAGGCCGAGCGCAACCCGCCATGCGAGGGAGCCGGCGGGAATCGGGCCGTCAACGACGGGGGCAGGCGCCGCGGCGACCGGCCCAAGCTGCGCCTGCAGTTCGCGAATGCGCGCGTTCGCATGGCGCCGCGTGTCCGATTCGTCCCGCCTTGCCTGCGACAGTTGCGCCCGTAAGACTTCCCTGTCGTCCTGGCCCGCGGAGCGCCTGGACGAAATGATCTCCGCCAGTTGCGCAGCCAAGGCTGGGTGTTCCAGACCCACGTAGATCCACTCCGCACCCCAGGCCCCCGCGAACCCGTAGCCCGCGTCCCGCATTGCCTCATGGGAAGAAAGACTGCCGCCCGCCAGGCTCACGATCCACGGCCGACGCGTTCGCCAATCGATTCCGGACAAGACGTCGTCGAACCGGCCCCGGCACACTCGAAGAAGATGGACGGTTTGCCCGTCCCGAACTAGGGAAGCCCAGGCATCGGCCAGCGACTTTTGCTTGAGCGCCTCCGCCTGCGCAGCCGTCTCATCTTGCGCAGGAGGCAACGCAGCGGCACGCGACACCGCATCTGTGCGCACCCAGAACGCGTCGTTCCTCCCTGACCATACCTGTTGCGCAGCCCCCGCGGCCACGCCGGTTGCCCGGTGATTGCTGACGACCAGCCGGACGAGAGGGTCGCCCCCATGAATGATTTCCAGTGCAAGTTCCTCGATGTACTCAACCGGCATGCGCGCGGGTCCCCCTCTGATTGCTGTGGTGTCGTCACCCCGTTGGGCGATTCAAAAGAGAATTCTCGCCGACTCGGCGGTTACAAATCGTTTGGCCCTGCCGGGCGCGATCCGGTAATCGGGCAAAATCCCAAAGTTTGCGCAACCCTCGTGGGGACGCGCCCTCCAGCATTCAACACTTAGGGATACGAGGACCACATGGCATCGAAGCGCGCGGTTGTGACCGGCATCACTGGACAAGACGGGGCCTATCTGGCCGAGCTTTTGTTGGACAAGGGCTACGTGGTGTATGGCACCTATCGCCGCACCAGTTCCGTCAATTTCTGGCGCATCGAGGAACTAGGGATCCAGAACCACTCGAACCTGCGCTTGGTGGAATATGACCTGACCGATCTGGGCAGCACGCTGAACCTCATTCGGCAAACGACGCCCGACGAAATCTACAACCTGGCAGCTCAGAGCTTCGTCGGAGTGAGCTTTGACCAACCCACCACCACGGCCCAGATCACCGCAATTGGCGCCTTGAACCTCCTGGAGGCGATTCGCCTCGAGAACCCCAGGGTCCGCTTCTACCAAGCCAGCACTTCGGAGATGTTCGGGAAGGTTCAGGCCATTCCCCAGACGGAGGAAACCCCCTTCTATCCGCGAAGCCCGTACGGCGTCGCCAAGCTCTACGCGCACTGGATCACCGTTAACTACCGCGAAAGTCACGGGATCTTTGGATGCAGTGGCATCCTCTTCAATCACGAAAGCCCGTTGCGCGGACGAGAATTTGTCACGCGCAAGATCACGGACAGCGTGGCGAAGATTAAGCTGGGTAAGCTCGAAGTTCTCGAGTTGGGGAACCTGGATGCCAAGCGCGATTGGGGCTATGCCAAGGAGTACGTCGAGGGCATGTGGCGAATGCTGCAAGCCGCCGAGCCCGACACTTACGTGCTGGCGACCAACCGCACGGAGACAGTTCGAGACTTCGTTGCGATGGCCTTTAAGGGTGCGGGCATCAACATCGAGTTCCGTGGATCTGGCGAATCCGAGACCGCCGTGGACCGAGCCACAGGCAAGACGGTGATGCGCATCAACCCGAGGTTTTATCGCCCGGCCGAAGTCGATCTGCTCATAGGTGATCCCGCCAAGGCCGCCACCAAACTGGGGTGGGCACCCTCCACGTCGCTGGAACAGTTGTGCCAGATGATGGTGGAAGCGGACTTGCGTCGCAATCAAGCGGGGTTTTCGTTTTGAGAATTTTGCTCACGGGCGCGGATGGTTTCACGGGGCGCCCATTCGAAGCACTTGCGCGGCGGGCGGGCCACGAGGTCATCGCGCTGCGAGCAGACCTCACGAACGCGCAAGCACTGGCAGCGGAAGTTCTTAGCGTGCGGCCAGAGGCGGTGGTCCACTTGGCAGGAATTGCGTTCGTGGGACACGCGCACGAGGAGGCGTTCTACAACGTGAATGTTGTCGGAACGACGAATCTGTTGGACGCGCTGAGCAATCTCCGGCAGCCGCCGAAAATGGTGCTGCTGGCAAGCAGCGCCAACGTCTACGGGAACTGCGAGCAGTCGCCGATTGTCGAGGAGCAGCCGCTGTCTCCCGTTAATCACTATGCGATGAGCAAGCTCGCCATGGAACTCATGGCGAGGACCTACGCGTCCAAGCTGAGTATTGTCATTACCCGGCCGTTCAACTACACAGGGCCTGGACAGGATGAGGCCTTTGTGGTCCCGAAGCTTGCAAAGCATTTTGCTCTACGCAGTCCAGTTGTAGAGCTCGGGAACCTGCACGTAGAACGGGAGTTCAACGACGTGCGGATGGTTTGCGATGCCTACCTTCATTTGCTCGACATTGGGCAGCCCGGCGAAACGTACAACGTCTGCTCGGGCCGTCCGTACAAGTTGCAGGACGTCATAGACGTCCTATCGCGCCTGTCGGGACACTCCATCAAGACGGTTGTCAACCCAGCATTCGTTCGCAGCAACGAGGTGACACGGTTGTGCGGCAGTCCCGGCAAGCTTTTGGACTTGCTTGCGCGCCACGGCCAATCTATTGAAATGCCGACGCTCGAAGATACGCTTTCGAGAGTGCTCTGCAACGCGGTTTCCGAAATTAACTCGCAATAGACGCTCCGGTCGCTGCGAGCGATGGGGATCGCTGGCTAGATGGCGAGTACAAGTATGGGCGATACGATATGCATCAGTCTGCAATGCTGCACGGTAGGCTCTTCTTTGAGGCCTACATTTCGAGTCAAGTCTCGGTCGATTTCAAAATTGTCGAAATTGGCTCGCAAAACGTGAACGGCAGTTTGCGTGAGGTATGTCCTTCGCCGGTCAATTACATTGGACTTGACTTTGCCCAAGGCGAAGGAGTTGATGTCGTCCTTAACGACCCATATAAATTACCCTTCGACAGCGAAACCGTCGATGCCATTGTCTGCTCCTCCTGCTTCGAGCACTCGGAGTTCTTTTGGCTGGTCTTTCTCGAGGCGCTGCGAATCCTAAAACCAAACGGGCTCTTTTATCTCAATGCGCCGAGCAACGGCTTCTTTCACCGGTGGCCTGTCGATTGCTGGCGTTTCTATCCGGACTCGGCGAACGCATTGGTCCACTGGGCGGAGCGCAACGGAATGCAGCCTGTAGCCCTGGAGTCATTCATTGGCGACAGGTCTGCAGGCACCGTCGCTCAGGGAGGCATGTGGAACGACTTTGTTGCCGTGTTTTTGAAGGATCGCACCAAACTGCATCTTCACCCGCGCCGCATACTTCACTCTCTCCAAAACTACTCAAACGGCCTCATCCATGGCTCGGATCAGACACTCAGATTCAATGAGCGTGAGGCGGATTTTTCGTTGATCCAAAGTCAACTGGAGCAACTCAATTCCTACGCACAAGCGCTGGAGGCAGCGAAGCTCGAAACGGCTGCAGCCGAGAAAAGGAAGGCGGAATTGGAGCTCGCACTTCGCGAGCTCGTTGACTCAGACGCAAAGCGCGAAGCGCAGCTCGACAGAATCTTCGCAATGGTCCGGGCCACCAATGAATCGATCGCAACGCTCGCCAAGGCCACCAACGAATCGATCGCAACGCTCGCCAAGGCCACCAACGAATCGACGGCAACGCTCGCCAAGGCCACCAACGAATCAACGGCAACGCTCGCCAAGGTCAATCACGAAAAGCAGGTCATGGAACGACTGCTCGCCGAAACTAAGGCAAGCCTCAAGTCGGCTAACCGGGAAATTCAAGACATGCAAACTTCCCGCTCCTGGCGCCTGACCAGTCCCTATCGGTGGCTTGGCAGCAAGCTCCGACGTTTGCGGTGAAGGACTCATTCAGTTGCGGTAACAGGTTAGCCGAGAAGTTCTTTGCCGATTCAACTGGAGCCGCGAATTCCCAACTTGTCGATTGCCGAGGCGCTTTGGCGTCAAATCGGCACTTCACCCCAACGACATGGATGAAGCTTGTTGCGCCAACCATCCACGCACAAATCGGAGCCGAGCTAAGCTAGAGCGCTCGATAATAATTCGCCAGTTCATCCCACGCCGCACCCTCATCGAATTCACCGACGTAAGCTAATGCGGGATCTGTATTCACCCGCATTCTCGGCTCGGAAAAATCCGTCTGAAGAGACAGTTCAAGGTCACAACTCAATCCAAGCCGCTTCGCCATCTCGCTTGCAAATCGCTTAGCGAATACACCTTGCGCCTCAACATAGCCGCTCGGATTGATGCGTTGTAATCCGGGCTGATTTCCCAACCCTCCCACAAACACGTGGTAAGCATTCGCCAGCAATCTGACATGAATGTTGTCGCGAATGTAGTCTGGCGTGCGAACACCTGCCCGCAGCCCATTCTTCCAAGTCTTGATCAAATAGCCGCAGAAGCGCGGCTCCTCGTAGGGACCAAATGGATTGGAAATGACGAATTTGCCAAGCGAAATCTGAAGGACGCTGCACCAATAAGTAAAGTACTGCGATGTCAGTCCCTTCGACAATCCGTATGGTGAGAATGCTCGCAATGGCGCCTCCCCGGCGCCTTCGCCTTGTTCAAAGACGCTCCCAGTCAGCACCACTTTGCTCAAGCCCTTGTCCCGCATCAGCCTCAAGACGTGATGGGCATTTCGGGTGTTAGCGGCCAGTGCGCCCGCAACATCAAACTCGGGACTTCGATAGTCACCCACCTGCGCAGCATGGTGACAGAGGACGTCGAATACTTGCTTCGAGACAACATCGACGAATCGCTCGCCACCGAAAGGAGCGCCCCAAACAACGTTCGCATGCTTCTCGAGAAGTCTTACTCGTTCGCCGCGCACGCCGCCTGCGTAGTCGGAAGGCTCCCCACGCAGTGGGGCCACAACCTCATGACCTGCCTCGTTCAGCGCCTTGATGAACCAGAGGCCAGTGAACGAACTCCCGCCAGTGAAAAGTATCCTCAAAGGAGCCCCCGCATACGCTCGATCCCATGGAAATCGGCATCTAGACCCGGCCAGTTCCGATCCTTCTCGGAAACTTCGTGGACAACCGCTGGCCAATGGACTCCGATCTTCGGATCGTCGTACCGCAATCCGCGCTCATTCTCGGGCGAGTAGAAGTCACTGACCAGATATAGCGCCTCGACATGGTCGGTTAAGGTGAGGAAGCCGTGTGCAAAGCCGCGCGGAACATACATCATTGTCTTGTTCTCGGCCGTCAGCTCTGCGCCAAACCACTTACCAAACGTGGCCGAGTCGGGACGCAGATCAACGATCACATCGAACAGAGCGCCCTTGACGCAGCGCACAAGCTTTACTTCGCCCGCAGGCGGAAGCTGGAAATGCATCCCCCGTAACGTGCCCTTCTTTGCGGTGACGGAGTTGTTGACCTGAACAAAGCGATTGACGAGTCCGGCCCGGGCAAACTCGTTCTCGCAGAAGAAGCGCGCGAAGAATCCTCGGTCGTCGCCGCGGCGCTCGAGATCGACGAGATATGCGCCCGGCAGTGGAGTAGGGGTGAACTTCATTTCCTCTTGCCTTCCTTGTTCAGGCGCCGGACCAGCGCAATTGCTCGGTCAAGCGCCCCGAAGCGATGTGATCATCCAACACGCGCAGGCGAACGTTCTTAGAAGCCCTGAAGTTCGAATCGCTGAAATTGATCGCCCGTAATCCATCGCGTAGGCCTTGAACACTTTGCGCCAAAGTTACCGTCGGCTGATGGTTGGGCGCAAGCGACCTGAACAGAGAGAAGTCCACCCGGTAAGACCGCTTGTCAGGCGGTGCATTCGTATTGATGGAAGTGCGAGTTCCAGGGATCTCGGTCGCGACGGCTTCCGCCAGCTCCCCAACCTGATAGTTCCATTGATCCGATCCGGCGTTGACGGCGAGGAATTGCCCGCCATTGACCGATTCGCGACCGATCGCCCATTCGATGGCTCGTGCCATGTCTCGAACATCGATGAGCGGACGCCACGGCGTGCCATCGCTCAAGACGCTGATCTCTTTCGAGGTCAAGGCACCCGCCACGAAATCATTCAGCACCAGATCGAGGCGCAGTCGATCCGACATCCCGCAAGCAGTCGCGAAGCGCAAGCAAGTCGCGTTCATCTGTCCAAGTTCCAGTTCCCGGAGCGCCTTCTCGGTTGCGATCTTCGATCGTGCGTACGCGGTCAGTGGGTTGAGCGGATCCGACTCCTTTCGTGGCCCGCCCTCGGCAAAGCCGTACACGCTGCAGCTCGATGCGAATACGAAATTCTTTACGCCGGCGTCGCGAGCCTTCTTGGCAATCTCTATGCTGCTCCGGAAATTGATCTCGTCAGTCACCTCCTCGAAACGGTTGCCCATCGGGTCGTTGGACACGGCGGCGAGATGCACGACAGCATCGGCACCCTGCAATAAGGAGGCGCCCAGACTGCGGACATCACCAAAGACTTGGAGGCTCAGTTGTGACTCGGGAAAGCGCTCCGCCGTGGTCAGGCAGTGCGCGAACAAGCCACTGTCGAATCCGACTAGCTCGGCCCTAGGGAAGACACGACGGAGATGCTGCGCCAAAACGGGGCCCACATATCCCATGTTTCCAGTGATAACAACCTTCATTGAATAGATCCTATTAGTTCCAAATCTTCCACGGCGCCTTCTTGGAGTCCCACAACCCTTGCAGAAACCTCTTGTCCCGTAGCGTATCCATGGGATGCCAGAAGCCCTTGTGGAAGTAGACCGTCAACTGGTCATCCTTGGCCAGACGCTCCATCGGCTCGCGCTCCCATACGGTCTGGTCCCCTTCGATGTATTTCTCGACACTTGGCGAAACTACGAAAAAGCCACCGTTGATCCAGCCGCCGTCTCCATGCGGCTTTTCCAGGAAGCCGGTAACTCTATTGCCCTGGAACTCAACCGCACCGAACCGACCAGGCGGTTGTGTTGCCGTAACCGTCGCGAGGCGCCCTTCTTTCCGGTGCAGGGCAATCGCTGCTTGGACGTCAATGTTTCCGACGCCGTCTCCATAAGTGAGGCAGAAGCAGTCGTCATCCTTCACATAGGGAAGGACTCGCTTGATGCGACCGCCTATCATCGTCTCCTCCCCGGTGTCCACCAGCGTCACGCGCCAAGGCTCGACTTGCTGCCTGTGAACCAGCACCTCATCGCTTTGCATGTCGATAGTGATATCCGACATGTGAATCGCATAGTTCCTAAAGTACTCCTTGATCACATATCCCTTGTAGCCAAGGCAGATCACAAAGTCGTTGATGCCTTGGGCGCTGTAAATTTTCATGATGTGCCAAAGGATCGGGCGCCCTCCGATCTCGATCATCGGCTTGGGTTTGACATCCGTTTCCTCGGCAAATCGAGTGCCAAGACCCCCCGCAAGTATTACAGCCTTCATTTACTCTCCAATGTCTGAGATCGAATTCAGGGAGCGATCGCTACTCCCAAGATAACGCTACTGTCTAGATGATGATAGAGCGCGGCGCCGGATCGGCGTCTCTTGCTACCAGTTGCACACGCCAATCAGGAATCGCGCCCAAGGGCTCGCCGGGCTTGAGTCTGTTGGACTGGCTCGCCAGCCAAGTTGCATCCACTGGGGAGCAGCCCTTTGCGCGCAGACGATTGCTAAGCATCTGTTCGTTGAAGATGGCAACTGCCTTGGCCTGAAACAGGGGAAGCGTCTGCGCGGACAGGGCGAAGCGCGAATGCCATAGTGTGCCCTGACCGGTTCCTTCACCCGTGAGCCAGCCGATGATGTTCTGCCGGTACCCCTCCGAAACCGGCGCCTCGGCCAGAAAGGGGTTCAGCGGGTCCTCGCTGAAGAAGCGGTCACCTACAGAAACACTGATCAAGGACCCGAGCAATCGAAGCTCGTGCGGCGGCAGAAAGACGAACGAAGTTCGGATCCACGATTGGCAACTCATTCCCAGAAGCGCGACAGGCGAGTTGTAATAGTCAATATGCCCAATCGCTACGGCTCGTCCGCGAACAAGGCCGAGCATTGTGGAGTTGAATCGATCTAGATACGCCACATAGAGCTGTCGAAAGGCAGCCGTCGCCAAGTTCACGAAGTCGTATTCAAGCAAGTCATCGCCCAAGAATTCGATCGCGCTATCCCACGCGGAGAACTCTCGCGCAATCGCTCCCCCGCCGATCAGTGTGGCCCCGCACGAAAGCGACTCGCGATGTCCGATCGGTAGTGCGTTGTCCACGATGAGCATATCGTGTTCAACACCCTGGAATTGCCGCACAAACAACTCCCGAATCTGTGCCGGCGCGTCTGCATACTGCGACGTTCCATGACGCGCCATGATCGTCACTATCCGCATCTTCCTTCCCGTCATGAATGCGCCACTCCGAGGGCATCGTCCCGTTCGCGCCATTTCTCAACAGTGATTCTGCGAAGGCACTGTTCCACAAATGCGATCGATTCCGCCGCACATCTGCGCCAGCCATTCTCGTCACCATTTTCGCGCGCATCGACTTCTCGCTCCGCCGCAGGTGCTTCTAGGACGCTCCCCAGGGCACGCACCAGCGAGACCGTGTCCTCGAACTCGTGAAGCCGTCCGGGCAAGTTGGATCGAGCAATCAGTTCCTGCCAAAGCTCGGATCTTCTTACGATGACCGGTTTGCCATAGGAAAGCGCCTGTACGACCGGCAAGCCGAAGCCTTCGTAAAAGGATGGGTAGACGATCGCCCTGGACGCTGCGACGAGCAGGTGGATCTCCATTTCAGGCAGGCTTCCACTGGGAACAACCTTGACACGAGAGTTCGGATTGTCACGCCCCCCCAACACCACAAAGTCCTGCAAGGGGAAGGCATCGAGAAGCAATGCCAAAGTGCGATCCACATCCTTGTGATCGTACGAATTCCCAAATAGAAGCACGTAGTCTTCCGAAACGGAAGTTCTGTCCGCGCTCGCGAGCCGCACATAGTCCTCGGCGGCCAAGCTCAAGTGGATAACTCGCTCGCTGACTTCCCGACCCACCTGAAAGCGTGTTCTGAATCGATCTCGCGAATACGCCGATATGTAGGCAATACCGTCCGAATGCCTTGCCATGGAGCGCCAGGTCCGGCCGATATCATGGGGCGCCGAATAAACGATGTCCCATCCGATGGTGTCGAGCATATTGAAAACGATGACTGCTGCGTGATTGTGCAACTCCGCGATGCGCTGCATTCCCCATGGTTGATTGGGAACGAAGGCGGCCGCATAGTTTGAACGGACGTCACCATGGACATGTGCGAACTCGGGGTACCGCGTAGTCAGACTGTGAAACTCAGCCGCATTTAGATCGCTTTGTATGTCAACTTTCCACTTGGTCGCTAGTTGGCGCAAGCCGTCCAGCAGGCCCAGAACACACTCGGAAGTTCCGTTGTGGATCGGTGACAAGCCTCGACAATCGATCAAGAGCCGTCGCGACTCGCCACCGTGCGGATAGGCAGCGCTCCAGACTGCCTCGAGGCGCCGCTCGAAACGGTCGTCAAGCCCCCATTCGGCTATCGCATGGTCGGGATACTTGTCGATGATCGCGAAGTACTCTTCATTCGATAGCGGCGGATATGCCAGCTTCCAGTCGTGCAATAGGCCGATCTCGGCCTTGGCTGGAGCGACTGGAAGCGAAACAGTGGCGTGATTCAAAGCAATGCAACGAAATCCGCGGCGACGCGCTTGCACCAGACCAAACGTAAGGGCAGCGCCGGCCGCCGAAGCATCGCAGGTCCATGACCAAGCTTCGACCACTTCCCGGCGCAACAATTGGCAGGCTGCAACCAGTTCCGGAAGAATGGAAACTTGTGGCAGATGCGGCAAGGCGGCCCTGGATGTGAATCCTGCTGCAATAGAGCGCCCGGCCTTTGTCGGGAACGGGCAAATGGAATCGTCCAGCGAACTTGCAAATCGCGGCTGAGCGCTACCGAAATGCGGGTCCCGGCGAAACACGCGGACCAGTTCCATTACTGATTCGTTCGGCGGCAAGACTGATCCAAGCAAGACCAGCAGGTGCCTGCGATGAGTTGCGGCATGCAGCACTGCCCGTGAAAGCGCGGCCGCCGGAGTGACACCCGTCAGCCAGATTTCCGCCTCACTTCCAATTTTGACGTGAGGCGGGGGGACGATGAACACCGCTCCCGCAGCCGCACCGTGTCCGCACCCTGTCAACAGGAACTCGGCATGGCGAAGCAGGGCGTCGGCACCGCCATCCCATTGCGACAGATCTACGAAGACATCGTACGGCTCGATCTCATGAGCGGTTTCGGTCCGAGTCAAGCATTCATCGTTTCTCTTCATTGAGGGCTGCATCAAGTTCCGCATAGATTCGATTCGGTGCGAGCAAGTTCGCAAGCATCCTTCCGTAGCTCTCAGTGTCCGCTTTCGTTGGCGGGACAAGCAGCAGTTGGCTCAAGCGCTTGGAGAATTCGTACCAGTTGGTCACGACATGGCAAAACTGCCGCGCCTCCGGGATGACCCCCTCCACTCCCGCTGGAAAGCACACGATCGGCCGCAATTGAGCCAGCGCTTCGACAGTCTTAATCTTCAGCCCGGTCCCCGCAACCGCCGGATTGATAACTACCTGCGCGTCCGAATATGCCTGGGCAAGATCAGGAATTCTTCCGAGCATGCGAACGCCCGGGGGGACGACTTCGATGGCCGCCCCAACGCTCCCAACGACGCGAAGCTCGGCATCGGCAACCTGATCAAGAACCATGGGCCAGCAAAACCGAAGGAAGTCTCGCAGGCCCTTGACATTCATCGGGTTGCCCGACGCAACCAGCAGCACGACGCGGCTCGGATCTGCCAGTTGGAGCCTTGGCTCAACAGGGAAATCCACGCCTGCAGTGACAACGCGCCGACTCGGCACAAGGCGACGCAGTTCACCAGTCTCTTCAGGCTGGATGCCGATCACCACATCAGACCGCAGCAGGAACTCCGCCTCTTCCGCCGCCTCCATCCGCAATACTTGGTCGATCCCATACGCACGCACCTTTTCTGCCATGGTCGAAAAGACATCGTGAGTGTCGACGATCTTCTGCAGTTCGCGACGAAGAATTGGGAACGGACGTGTCATGAACACGTATTCGGCAAGAAGCGCTTGCGGACGCCAGCTGTCATCAATCGCCTGGAGCAGTTCGACCAATGCGTCTGGACAGTAGGTGCGAGCGATGTTGAGCAGTTCCGCCTGCCGCGCGGTCCGTTCGCCTGTTTCGGAGAGTGCGGTCGGAATGTCGCGTCCGCCACTGGAGACTAGCGCCCCCAATAGCGGAGACTCGTCAGGCAAGTTGTGATGAACCTCGCCCGTTCTGAAACAGACCATCAACTGGGGGAATACGGTGGCCGCCTGAGCCAGCATCGCTGGGGTCGGCTCTTCACCGGGCAAAGGGCAAACAATGACCAACAGGTCGCTGCCGCTCTCTGCGAGCCAGCGCAGCATACGGTAGATGCGGTACTCGTTGCCTGCCCTGACCGGATAAGGCAAGACATGGCCAACGTTCAGGATGCGTCGAGCGCCCCCCTCCCGGCGCAGCCGATCCTCGACTGGTGGCAACTCCCAATCGGCGGACGCAATGCGCACCGGGATGAGCCGGGGGGTTCTTGCACCGGGACCTACCGTCACCGGCAGGGGCTCGGAGCGCGCCCTTTCTCGCAGCTTGTGCCAGATCCACTTTGCGGTCTTACGCAGTCTGCGGTCATCACGCACAAATTGCTTCATACGGCGGACTGCGTTCGGCATCCGTCCAGACATGCGACGCATCGGTGCTGTTACGCGCCAACTAACCGATCTCAACGTTGCATTGAGTTGGGCGCGCACCTGCTGCAGTTCGTTTTGCAGGCGCTCCACGTCTTCCTGGCGTGAAAGCAACGCCTCGTAAGAGGCAGTCACACAAACCAACCGTTCTTCGAGTTCTCGAAGACTGCTCTGCGAAGCCGCGGATTGATCGGACAAGGCCGCTCGCACTCGGGTGAGCTCGACAATGGCCCGCGCCAAGACAACGTCGGCCCCGCCCGCTGCACAGTCCGACGGAGTGTGATCGCTCGCGACCGTCATGTATATCGCCTTCCCTCACATTGCTTGTAGTTCATTAGCAAATTCCGCTTGGTCGAAAAAACACGCGCTGCAACCGTCAATCGAAGATATCCGCCGACGCCAAGGCTGAACCATTCGCGTCCTTCTTTGAAACAATCGCCAGGGACGCAGAGTCCGGCCATTGAATCGCGATCGCCGGGTCGTTCCAAGCGATCACTCGCTCATGCTCCGGCGCGTAGAAATCCGTCGTCTTGTAGAGAAAGTCCGCCGACGCGCTGGTCACTATAAATCCATGCGCGAAACCTTCAGGCACCCACAACTGCCTCTGGTTTTGCGCAGAAAGCTCCACGCCGATCCATTTGCCAAAGTTCGGCGACGACCTGCGGATGTCCACTGCGACATCGAAGACCGCGCCGTGCGTTACTCGCACCAGCTTTCCCTGCGGCTGCTGGATCTGATAGTGCAGGCCGCGCAGTACGCCCTTGACGGAGCGCGAGTGGTTGTCCTGAACGAATTCCACGTGGCGGCCCACGGCGGCGTCGAACACCTTCTGGTTGTAGCTCTCCATGAAGAAGCCGCGCTCGTCGCCGAACAGCTTCGGCTCGAAGATCAGGACGTCGGGGATGGCGGTGGGTGTGACTTTCACGAGTGCAATTCCTCGCCCAGGATACGCATCAGGTACTTGCCGTACCCGTTCTTCTGCAAGGGTTGCGCCAGCCTGCTCATCTGTTCGCTGTCGATATAGCCGTTGCGCCAGGCAATCTCTTCGGGACACGCAATCTTCAGCCCTTGCCGATGCTCCAGCGTGGCAATGAACTGCCCGGCCTCCAGCAAGCTCTCGTGCGTCCCGGTATCGAGCCACGCAAACCCACGCTTCATGATCTGCACCTTGAGCTGGCTCTTTTCCAGGTAGGCCTGGTTCACGGCTGTGATCTCCAGTTCGCCCCGCGCACTCGGCTTGACTGCCTTGGCGATATCCACAACCTGCTTATCGTAGAAATACAGCCCGGTGACGGCGTAGCTGCTCTTGGGATTGAGCGGCTTCTCCTCGATGCTCCTGGCTTGCCCCTGAGCGTCAAACTCCACCACGCCGTAGCGCTCGGGGTCTTGAACGTGGTATGCAAAGACCGTGGCGCCGCTTGGTTCGCCATCCGCAGCCTTCAGTAGCGGCGCGAGGTCATGGCCATAGAAGATATTGTCTCCCAGCACCAGTGCGCTGGGGCTGTTGCCGATGAACTTGTCGCCAATGATGAAGGCCTGCGCTAGCCCATCGGGACTGGGCTGCACCGCGTACTGGACATTGATGCCCCACTGGCTGCCGTCACCTAGCAACTGCTGGAAGCGCGGCGTGTCCTGCGGCGTGCTAATGACGAGGATGTCGCGCATGCCCGCCAGCATGAGGGTGCTGAGCGGATAGTAGATCATCGGCTTGTCGTACACCGGCAAGAGCTGCTTGCTGATGGCCAGCGTTGCCGGATGCAGCCGGGTGCCGGAGCCGCCGGCCAGGATGATGCCCTTGCGTTGTGGATTGCTCATGGTGTCGTCGTGCCGGAGAAAAGCGTTTCGCGCAACATGCGGGCCACGCCTGTCTGCCAGCGCGGCAAGGTCAGGCCGAAGGCTCCCTGCAGCTTGCCCGTATCCAGGCGGGAGTTGTGGGGGCGCCGGGCGGGCGTCGGGAATGCGCTGCTGGGCACCGCCTCGACCGTGTCGGGCGAGGCCTTGAGTTCGACCCCGGCCGCGCGCGCTTGCTCGAGCACGAATCGCGCATATCCATTCCACGTGGTCTCGCCGGCAGCCACCAAATGATAGAGCCCCGCTTTGCCGGCATCATGCAGCACCTCGCGAATCGCATGAGCGGTCACGTCTGCCACCAGGTCGGCACCAGTCGGCGCGCCGAACTGATCGTCAATCACCGTCAGATGATCGCGCTCGCTTCCGAGACGCAGCATGGTCTTGGCGAAATTGCCACCGCGCGCCGCATAGACCCAACTGGTGCGGAAGATCAGGTGGCGTTTGCAGTTGCGTGCGATCAGTTGCTCGCCTTCCAGCTTGGTCTGGCCGTAGACGCTCAAAGGGCCCGTCGAATCCTCTTCGCGCCAGGGCCGGCTTCCGCTGCCATCGAAGACATAGTCGGTCGAATAGTGGACCATCCATGCGCCGACTTCGCGGGCCGCGTCCGCAAGCACCCCCGGCGCAGTGGCATTGATCTTGCGCGCCAGCTCAGGCTCGCTTTCGGCCTTGTCGACAGCGGTGTGGGCCGCGGCATTCACGATGACCTGCGGCCGGACCTTGCGCACCGTATCGGCCAGCTCCTCCGGACGGCTGAAATCCGCCTTTAGCCCGGTGCTGTCATGGTCGAGCGCGACCAGTTCGCCAAGCGGCGCCAGGCTACGCTGCAGTTCCCAGCCGATCTGCCCTCCACAGCCCAGCAGCAGCAGCTTCATGCCGCGCCCTTTCCGGCCGACGATGCGTAGTGTTTCTGCACCCACTCGCGATAGGCGCCACTTTGCACGTTGCGCACCCACTCGCCATTGGCCAGGTACCACTCGACTGTCTTTCGAATGCCGGTCTCGAAGGTTTCCTCAGGCTTCCAGCCGAGCTCGCGTTCGAGCTTGCGCGCATCGATGGCATAGCGCCGGTCATGGCCCGGCCGATCCACCACATAGGCGATCTGCTCGGAATACGGTTTCCCGTCCGCTCGCGGCTTGAGTTCGTCGAGCAGTGCGCAAACAGTCCTCACGATCTCAATGTTGGGCTTCTCGTTCCAGCCGCCCACGTTGTAGGTCTCGCCCAGGCGCCCCGCCTCGAGCACCCGACGGATGGCGCTGCAATGGTCCTTCACATAAAGCCAGTCGCGCACCTGCATGCCGTCGCCATACACCGGCAGCGGCTTGCCCGCCAAGGCATTGACGATCATCAGCGGAATCAGCTTCTCCGGGAAGTGATACGGCCCGTAGTTGTTGGAGCAATTGGTCGTGAGAACCGGCAGGCCGTAGGTGTGGTGCCACGCGCGCACGAGGTGATCGCTGGCTGCCTTGCTGGCCGAGTACGGGCTGTTGGGCTCGTACTTGGTCTCCTCGGTGAAAGCCGGCTCGCCGGTCTTGAGCGAGCCATACACCTCGTCGGTCGATACATGCAGGAATCGAAATGCCGCCTTCCGGTCCGCCGGGAGGCCATTCCAGTAGCCGCGCACACTTTCTAGCAGACGGAAGGTGCCCACCACGTTGGTCTGCACGAAGTCTTCCGGACCATGAATGGAACGGTCCACATGCGACTCGGCCGCGAAGTTGACGACGGCGCGCGGCTGGTGCTCAGCCAGCAGCTTGTCGACGAGGGCGCTGTCGCCGATATCACCCCGAACGAAGACATGCGCCTTGACGTCCTTGAGGGTCGCGAGCGTTTCGAGATTCCCGGCATAGGTCAGCTTGTCGAGGTTCACCACCCCCTCCTGCTGCTCGGCAAGCCAATCCAGCACAAAGTTGGCGCCAATGAAGCCTGCACCGCCGGTCACCAGAATCATTTGAGCTCTCTCATCTTTCTCTTTTGAGCCTGCCATCCAGACAGGAAGCGCGGAATTATCACATCGGGCAAAACGTACCAAGATGTAGCCCCTCCCCAGGGACCAGAGGCGCGACTAAAGTAGCAAGTCGACACGATTCACAGAGGACCCGCCATGGCCACCGACAAGGACAAAGACAACCCCACCGACCGCATCAAAGACTCCGCCCAACAAATCTGGCTAGCCGGCCTGGGCGCCTTCGCCAAGATGCAGGAAGAAGGCAGCAAGGCCTTCGAAGCCCTGGTCAAGGACGGTGCCAACGTCCAGAAGAAAACCCAGAAGGCCGCCGAGGAATCGCTGAGCCAGGCCCAGGCCCGCATGGCCGGCTTTGCCACCGAATTCGGCGCCAAGGCCGCCGGCGGCTGGGGCAAGCTGGAGAACATCTTCGAAGAGCGCGTGGCCCGCGCCCTGGAAAAGCTCGGCGTGCCCTCGGCGCAGGAAGTGGCCGCGCTGAAGGCGCGCGTGGCGGCGCTCGAAGCTCAGCTGGAGCATCCGGCCGCGGGAGCGGCGGCGCGGCGCACCGCCACCACCGCCCGCAAGAAGACCACCGCGCACAAGACCACGGCGGCCGCCGAGAGCGCCGCGCTGGTCAAGAAGCCTTCCCGCCGCGCGGCCGCGTCATCGGCCTCCGCCGCCAGGAAGAAGCAGTAGCGGCAGCCGACGCTGCACCCGAGCCCGGGCGCGGGGCACACCCGGCAAGCGGCATGCCCAGCTCCCGCCCGGTTTTCCCCTCGCTCCCCCATTGGGCGCCCTTTGCGCTAGAGTGCCCTGCAGGAGACACCAACAAGGAAAAGGCGCATCACCCGACGCGTGCCCGACAACAATGGCCACCAGGAAGGCACCACGCCGCACCGCGCAACGCATTCTTGAAGCCTCGCTGGACCTGTTCAACCGGTTCGGCGAACCGAACGTCTCCACCACGCTCATCGCGGCCGAGCTGGGCATCAGCCCCGGCAACCTCTACTACCACTACCCCGCCAAGGACGAACTGGTCAATCGCCTCTACGGCGACTACGAGACCGAACTCGGCCAGCTGCTCCAGGCCGCCGGCAGCGTGCAGGACGTGGAAGACGCCTGGTTCTTCATGCACAGCCTGTTCGAGCTGATCTGGCGCTACCGCTTCCTGTATCGCGACCTGAACGACCTGCTGAGCAAGAACCGCCACCTCGAGACCCGGCTGCAGCAGATGCTGGCCGACAAGGCTGGCGCCATTCGCGCGCTGGTGGCCGGCATGAGCCAGGCCGGCCAGCTGTCCATCGACCCGCGCGAGGTCGACGCCCTGGCGCACAGCATGGTGGTGGTGCTCACTTACTGGCTGAACTACGAATACGCCCGCGACCCGCGCAGCGCACTGGAGCCGCAGCAGGCCCAGGGCGCGCTCATGCGCGGCGCCTATCACGCCCTGCGCCTGCTCGCGCCCTACCTGGAACCGGGGCAGCGGCAGCACCTGCTGGCGCTCAGCGAGGCCTACGCAGCCAGCAGCAGCGCGGCCACAAGCAACGATCCGGGGCAGCGCTCTTCGTCTGCCTCGCCACCCTCCTCTCCTTCACCGGCCGCCCTGGCGCCGACCTGAACGAGGCACCATGACCGAACCCAAGATCGGCCCTCTTTCGCTCTTCCAGCAAGGCGCCGACAACAGCGCATCCATCCGGGATTCGAACTGGGCGCGCGTCAACCTGACCGACCTGCCCCGCTTCGACGCGCCCTCCGTGCTGGCCCAATGGCGGCGCTTGCATGCCGGCCAGGGCGACTTCGAGCCGCCCACGGCCAACGCCGACCTGCTGGAAGGCTGGGCCTGCTATCACGGCGGCGATTTCGAGCAGGCTGCCTTCATCGGCCTGCAGCAGGGCGGCCGCGACGGGCTGGCCCTGGCCAACCGGGCCACCGCCATCTATGCCAATTACGTGGAGCCGCGCGAATCCACCCGGCTGATGCTGTTCCGCCAGGTCGCCGACCAGGCGGCCGAGCAGGCCGAGCAAGACCCCGAGGACTGCCAGGCTCACTACTGGCACGCCTACGCCCTGGGCCGCTACAGCCAGGGCGTGAGCGTGGCCAAGGCGCTCGCGCTGGGCCTGGGTGGCAAGGTCAAGGGTGCGCTCGAACGCGTGATTGAGTTGCAGCCCGGCCATGCCGACGCGCACCTGGCGCTGGGCGCCTTCCATGCCGAGGTCATCGACAAGGTCGGCATCCTGGTGGGCCGCATGACCTACGGCGTGCGTCCGGAAGCAGCCATCGAGTTCTTCGAGCGCGGCCTGGCCCTCAATCCGCATGCGGCCAACGGGCTGATGGAGTACGCGCACGGCCTGCAGATGCTGCACGGCGAGTCGCACCACGCGCGGGCCACAAGCCTGTTCGAACAGGCCGCGGCCTTCATTCCGGTCGATGCGCGCGAGCACCTCGAGGTGGCGCTGGCCCGGGCCAGCCTGGCGGACTGAAGGACAATCTGCGCTTTCACCAAGAAGAGAAAGAGAACGCACCCGTGTCCGACCTGCAGAGCCAATTCGAAGCCGCCGAAGCCAACTCCAAGCTGCTGTCCGAGAAGCCCGACAACCCCACCCTGCTGAAGATCTATGGCCTGTACAAGCAGGCCACGCTGGGCGACAACGGCGAGAAGAAGCCCAGCTTCAGCGACTTCGTGGCCCGCGCCAAGTGGGACGCCTGGACGGCCAACAAGGGCCTGAGCCAGGACGAGGCCAAGCAGAAGTACATCGACCTGATCGAGTCGTTGCGCGCCTGATTCATCATCAGGCCACCACGCCGCGCGCCTTGAGCGCGGCAATCTGCGCTTCGCTCAGCCCCACCTCTCGCAGCACCGCATCGGTGTCCTGGCCCAGCGTCGGCGCATTGCGCCGGTGGCTGGCGGGCGTGGCCGAGAGCTTGGGCACGAAGCCCGGCAGCAGCAGCTTGCTGCCATCGGGCCGGTCCATCTCTTGCAGCATGCCGCGCGCCGCGAAGTGCGGGTCGGCGGCAATGTCGGCCACGGTGTAGATCCGGCCTGCCGGCACGTCGGCGGCGGCCAACGCCCCCAGCACCTCGGCTACCGTCCGGCCCGCGGTCCAGTCGCCGATGGCAGCATCGATCATCGCCACCTGCGCCACCCGGCCGGCATTGCCCGCCATCTGCGGATCCTCGGCCAGGTCCGGGCGGCCGATGCAGTTCATCAGCCGCTTGAAGATGCTGTCGCCGTTGCCGGCCACCAGGGCATAGCCGTCGGCGCATCGGTAAGCATTGCTCGGCGCAATGCCCGGCAGCGCGCTGCCGGCCGCCTCGCGCACCACGCCGAAGGCGCTGTATTCAGGCAGCAGGCTTTCCATGCAGTTGAACACCGCCTCGTACAGCGCCACGTCGATCACCTGGCCGCGCCCCCGGGGCGCCTGCTCGCTCACCGTGGCATGGCGATGGTGCAGCGCCATCAGGATGCCGATCACGCCGTGCAGCGAAGCCAGGGTGTCGCCGATCGACACGCCCACGCGCACTGGCACCCGCCCCGGCTCGGCGGTCAGGTGGCGCAGCCCGCCCATGGCTTCGGCCACCACGCCGAAGCCCGGCCGGTCGCGGTACGGGCCGCTTTGCCCATAGCCGCTGATGCGCAGCATGATCAGCCCCGGGTTGGCCGCCTGCAGCACATCCGGCCCCAGGCCCCAGCCCTCCATGGCGCCGGGCCGGAAGTTCTCGATGAGCACGTCCGCCTCCAGCGCCAGTCGCCGCACGATCTCCTGCGCCTCGCGCCCGCGCAGGTCCAGCGCCAGCGAGCGCTTGTTGCGCGACTGCGCCTGCCACCACACCGACGTGCCGTCTGCATCCAGCAGGCGCCATTTGCGCAGCGGGTCGCCGCCGGAGGGCGGCTCGATCTTGATCACTTCCGCGCCGAAATCCGCCAGCGTGCGGGCGGCAAAGGGGCCCGCGATGAGCTGGCCCATCTCGATCACGCGCAGGCCCGCCAAAGGTCCGCTTGCCGATTGCTTGTCTTCCATTCGCATCTTCTTCTCTGCGTCGCGGCAGCGAGCCCGGCCGTCATTCGCCCGTGCTGCCGAGCTCCTTGGCCTTCGGTGCGCTGCCGGGTGCGCCGCCATCGGCGCGCGGCGGCTCGTTGCCCAGCGCCGCGTCGCGCTCGGCCTTGGGCTGCTGCGCCAGCTTCTTGACCTGGGCGTAGAAGCGCGGCCACGGATCGCCGCCGGCCGCCGCCTGCGCCTTGAACAGCGCCTCGAAGCCAGGCACCTTTGAGTCGTAGGCCGCCTGCGCGCCCAGCAGCGCATTGTTGGCACGGGCCACCCAGGCGTCGTAGGCGCCCTGGCGCGGGCCGCTCCAGCCGGCGCGCAGCTGGGCATAGCGCTCGCGGAACTCGTCCATCACGGCCTTCTTGCGCTGCTCCACCACCGCCCAGTCCTGCGCAGCGGCTTCGCTCGACCCATACACCGCCTGCAGCTTCGCGCGCGTGTCCAGCGCCAGCGCGCGGAATGCCCGGCGCTGCGCGTCGAAGCCCAGGTATTCCTCGCGCGCGGCTGGCGTGGCCTGGGTCGCCAGCCAGCGCTCGCCGCCCAGGCGCTCGACCGCCGTGGCAAAGGACTCGTTGAAGGTGGTGTCGTCCGGCACGTACACCACCTGGTGCGCCAGTTCATGGAACAAGAGGCGCGCCAGCTCCCCTTCCGGATAGCCGATGAAGGACGAGAGCAGCGGATCGCCGCCTGCCCAATTGAGCCAGCCCAGCGTCGAATACGCCGGCACCGGATACACCGCCACCTCCAGCCCCTCGGCGCGCAGGCGCTCGGCCTCGGCCTGCGCCTCGGGCAGCGCGTAGTAGCCGCGGTAGCCCACGCACCCGGCTACCGGAAAGCACCAGGTATGGAGCGTCAGCGAGTACTGCGGCGCCGCCACCACATTCCACAGCGCGGCCGGCCGCTTCAGGTCGGCGTAGGCGGTGTAGCTCTTGTTGTCCGGCAGGCCCAGCTCGTCGCTGGCATAACGGCGGATGCGCTGGCTCAGGACCAGTTTGTCCTTCAATGCCTGCGAAGCCGCGGGGTCCGCCAGCCACTCGGGCACGGGCCGCGCGGCGCGCATCAGGTCGGCATGGCCGGTCGCGGCCTGCCAGTAGTAGCCGAGGTTGGTGCAGCCGGTGCAGCCCACCAGCGCAACCGCCGCGGCCGCTGCGGCAACCAGGCGCGGGCTCATTCGATCAGCGCCCGGACGCCGCTGGCGGCGCCGCCTCCACCTGCACCAGGCAGTCGTAGAACGTGGGGCCGCGGCCGATGTCGGTCAGGCGCTGGCTGGTGAGCTGGTTGACGTTGGTACCGTCCAGCCCGAGCTTGCGCCACCAGATGCCCAGGCCGTGCACCACGCCCGGCCGGGCGCGGCGCGACACCTCGGCGCGGCAGCGATGCTCGCCGCGTTCGTTGAACACCCGGACCACCTGCCCGTTCTCGATGCCGCGGCTGGCCGCGTCGTCCGCATGGATCTCCAGCAGCGGCTCGCCCTCGATGTCGCGCAGGCTGGCCACGTTGACGAAGCTGGAGTTGAGGAAGTTGCGCGCCGGCGGCGAGATCATCGCCAGCGGATACGTGGCCGAACTGCCGAAGGCCTCATGGTTGGCCACATGGTCCGGCAGCCCGTCCTGCCCCATGGCGGCCAGGCGCGCGCTGAAGAACTCGCACTTGCCCGAAGGCGTGGGGAAGTTGCCTTGCGCAAACGGCGCCTCGGGCAGGCGCAGGGTGGTGAATCCCTTGGCGTGCAGCTCCTCATGGTCGATGCTGCCGGCGGGAAAGGCGGCCGCCACCAGCGCCTGGTCGTCGTCCGAGAAGCAGGGCTCGGTGAATCCCATGCGCCGGGCCAGTTCGCGGAACACCCAGGTGTTGCTGCGCGCCTGGCCGCGCGGCGCCAGCGCGGGCGTGTTGAGCATCACGTCGGTGTGGCCGTAGCTGAAGTGCACATCCCAGTGCTCCAGCTGCGTGGTGGCCGGCAGCAGGTAGTCGGCATAGTCGGCGGTGTCGGTCTGGAACTGCTCCAGCACCACGGTGAACAGGTCTACGCGCTCAAAGCCCTGCACCACCTGGCCCGAGTCGGGCGCCACCGCCACCGGGTTGCTGTTGTAGACCACCAGCGCCTTGATGGGGTCGGCTTCGTCCAGCAGCGCCTCGCCGATCTTCACCATGTTGATGGTGCGCGGCGTGCGCCCGGCCAGCAGGTCGGGCCGCTGCAGCGCGGCGCGGTCGATGGGGTACTGGCCCGAGCTGCTCAGCAGCACGCCACCGGCCCGGTGCCGCCACGCGCCGGTGAGCGCCGGCAGGCAGGCCACCGCGCGCGCCGCGTTGCCGCCGCCGTGCACGCGCTGCATGCCGTAGTTCAGGCGAATGGCCGCGGGCTTCGTCGTGCCGTAGGCGCGGGCCAGTTCCACGATCTGCGATTCCGGCACGCCGCACACCTGCGCCGCGCGCGAAGGGGGCCATTGCAGCGCACGCGCGCGCAGCTGGTCCCAGCCCAGCGTGTGCTGCGCGATGTAGTCGTGGTCCAGCCAGTCGTGCACGATCAGTTCGTGCATCAGCGCCAGCGCCAGCGCGGCATCGGTGCCGGGCAGCAGGGCCACGTGCTCGTCGCACTTGTCCGCCGTCTCGGTCTTGCGCGGGTCGATGCACACCAGCCGCGCGCCGGCGCGCTTGGCCGCCTGCGCATGGCGCCAGAAGTGCAGGTTGCTGGCAATGGAGTTGCTGCCCCAGATCAGGATCAGCCTGGCCTCGCTGAAGAATTCGACCCGCATCCCCACTTTTCCGCCCAAAGTAAAACCGAAGGCTTCACTCCCCGCGGTGGAGCAGATGGTGCGGTCCAGCAGCGACGCACCGAGCTTGTGGAAAAAGCGACGGTCCATCGACTCGCCCTGCACCAAACCCATGGTTCCGGCGTAGCTGTACGGCACAATTGATTCAGGATTGATACCAGCCAGGCTCTTCAAGCGCGCAGCAATGTCGTCCAGTGCCTCGTCCCAGCTCACCGCTTCGAACCGGCCGCTGCCCTTGGGGCCGCTGCGCCGCATTGGCTGCACCAGCCGGCCCTCGTGGTTGTTGCGCTCGATGTAGCGCGAGACCTTGGTGCACAGCACGCCCGCGGTATGCGAATGCTCCGGATTCCCCTGCAACTTGATCGCGACCCCGTCCTTGACCGTGGTGACCAGGGCGCAGGTGTCGGGGCAGTCGTGCGGGCAGGCGCCGCGCACCGTGTGCACGCCGGCGGCGGATGTCGTCGCGGGTGAGGCCACAGCAGTATCCATGGTGGTTTTCTTGTCAGGTAGCGCGCCCGGGGGAGGCGCAAAGGGGTTTTTACGATGAGGCTGAGTCGCAGGCAATTTTCCATCGCGGCGGGCGCTGCTGCACTGGGAGGGTTTCAGGGCACGGTGAGCGCGCAGGACGGCACCATCGTGCTGGGCCAGTCCGCGCCCTTCACCGGGCCGGCGGCCCAGCTGGGCATCCAGTTCTACCAGGGCGCCAAGCTGCTGTTCGACCAGAACAACGCCCTGCCGGGCGCGCGCCGCGTCGAGATCAAGTTCCTGGACGACGGCTACGAGCCCGACCGCTGCGTGGCCAACACCAGGAAGCTGATCGACGACGACGTGTTCGCCCTGTTCGGCTACATCGGCACGCCCACCAGCCTGGCCGCGCTGCCGCTGGCGGTGAAGGACAAGGTGCCGTTCATCGCCCCCTTCACCGGCGCCATGTCGCTGCGCGAGCCATTCCAGCGCAACGTGTTCCACCTGCGCGCGTCCTACAACGACGAGACGGCGCTCATCGTCAAGCAGCTCACCCACCTGGGCCTGGCGAAGATCGCGGTCTTCTACCAGAACGACGCCTACGGCAAGGCCGGGCTGGACGGCGTCACCCTGGCGCTGGCGCAGCAGAACCTCAAGCCCGTGGCCCAGGCCACGGTGGAGCGCAATTCGGTGGACGTGGCCGCGGCGGTGAAGGCGCTGGTGGCGGCCCGGCCCGACGCGGTGGTGCAGATCAGCGCGTACAAATCTTGCGCCGCCTTCATCCGCGAAGCGCGCAAGGCGGGCTACGGCGGCACCTTCTACAACGTGTCCTTCGTGGGCACGCAGGCGCTGGCCGACGAGCTGGGCAAGGACGGCGCCGGCGTGGTGGTGTCGCAGGTGGTGCCCTCGCCGTACAACTCGGCCAACGCCATCACCCGCGAGTTCTCCGAAGCCGTGCGCAAGGCCGGCGCGGGCAACATCAACTATTCGAGCCTGGAAGGCTACCTGGCCGCCAAGGTGCTGGCCGAAGGGCTGCGCCGGGCGCCGGGCCGCGGCGTCTCGCGCGATGGATTGATCGCGGGGCTGGAGAGCATCGAGCACCAGCAGTTCGGCGGCTTCGACGTTTCCTTCTCTGCCAGGAACCACGTGGCTTCGAAGTTCGTCGAGCTCTCCATGATCACCGGCGACGGCCGCATCCGCGTGTAGCCGCGCCCCTCATCCACGAAGCCACTGCGTGGCCGCATGGATGCCCAGCCCCACCAGCCCGCCCACCAGCGTGCCGTTGATGCGGATGAACTGCAGGTCGCGCCCCACGTTGCGCTCCAGCTCTGCCGTCATCTCGTGGGTGTTCCAGGCATCCACGCGCTCGACGATGTAGCGGCGGATGTCCTCGCGGTAGCGCTCGATGGCCAGCGGCGCCGCGGCGGTGATCTGTTCGTTGATCCAGCGGCGCATGGCGGCGTCGGCCTCCAGCCGCTCGCCCAGTTCCTGCGACAGCGCCGAGATGCGCGCGCCGATGGACGACTCGGGCCGCAGCAAGTCCGCATGCAGCCAGGCCAGCAGCTCGTCCCACAGGCCGTGCAGGTACTTGCCCAGCGCCGGATGGGCCAGCAGGTCGGCCCGCAGCTTCTCGCCGCGCGCATGAAAGGCCGCATCGTGCTGCAGCCTGTCGATGAACTCATGCGTGAAGGCGTCGAAGCGAAGCCGCAGCGGATGGTCCGCCTGCGCCGCCAGGTCGCCGATCGTCTTGGCCACCACCGACACCACCTTGCGCGTGGCCAGCCGCGCCGCCACCTGGTCCAGGCCCACGTAGCGCAGCGCCTTGATCTCGCGGGCGATGGCCTCGGTGATGTGCTCCTGCACCGCCTCGCCCTCCACCAGGCCGGCCACCTGCTGCAGCACGTCGTCCAGCAGCGCCTGGTGGCGCCCGCCTTCGGTGAGCGCCTCCAGCGACTGCCCGGCCAGGCTGGACAGGTCGACCTTGGCCAGCCCGGAGGCGGCGGCATGGCCCAGGAAGGCGCGCACCCGCTCGTCGTCGAAGGCCGACAGCCCGTAGCGCGCCGCCGTCACGCCCAGGCGGCCCAGTTGCTGGCCGTTGCCCGGCCGGGCCAGCCACTGCGCCAGCCGGCCGGCCGGGTCGAACTGCTCCAGCTTGGCCAGCACCTGCTGCGTGGAAAGGAAGTTGTTGCAGATGAAGCCCGCCAGGTTGGCCCCGATGCGCGACTTGTTCTCCGGAATGATCGCCGTGTGCGGAATGGGCAGGCCCAGCGGATGCCTGAAGAGGGCCACCACCGCGAACCAGTCGGCAATCGCGCCCACCATGGCCGCCTCGGCAAAGGCCGCGACATAACCCCAGGCCGCATGCCGGCCCTCCATGGCGGTGGCCAGGGCATACACGCAGGCGGCCAGGCCCAGCAGGCCCAGGGCGATGCGCTTCATGCGCGCCAGGCGCGCGGCCTGCAAGTCCTGCTGCGCCGGCGCCATCCGCTTGCCAGCCGGGTTCAGCCCAGTTCGCGCGCCAGCGCCAGGCCGCGCATGAAGACTTCGCAGCGGGCCAGCTGGTCGAGCGTGACGTATTCGTCCGGCTGGTGCGCCTGGGCAATGCTGCCGGGGCCGCACACCACGGTGGGAATGCCGGCGTTCTTGAACAGGCCCGCCTCGGTGCCGAAGGCCACCAGCGTGGTGCTCTCGTTGCCCGACAGGCGCTGCGCCAGCCGGGTGACCGGGTCGCGCGCCGAGCCCAGAAAGCTGGGAATCTCGCAGATGGTCTCGAAGGCGATGCCGGCATCGGGCGCGACCTTCTTCATGCCGGCTTCGAGCTTGCGCGCATGGGCCAGCACTTCCTTCTGCATGGCCAGCGCATCGGCCGTGGGCAGGTTGCGGAATTCGTAGCGGAACTCCGCGTCGCGCGGCACCACGTTGTCGGCAATGCCGCCGTGGAACTGGCCCACGCTGGCGGTGCTGAACGGCACGTCGAAGCCCTCGTAGCGCGGCTCGTCCCGCTCGAAGCCCTCGGCCATGTCGCGCACCTTGCCGACCATGCGCGCGGCCATCTCGATGGCATTGACCGATTGCGGCGTGAGCGACGAATGCGCCTCTTTGCCGCGCACGCAGCAGCGCCAGCGGTACACGCCCTTGTGGGCAATGGCCGGCACCATGCTGGTGGGCTCGCCCACGATGCAGGCCACCGGCTTGACGCCCGCCTCCTTCATGTCGGCAATGAGCTCGCGCACGCCGAAGCAGCCCACCTCCTCGTCGTAGCTGAAGGCCAGGTGCACCGCAAAGGGCGACTCGCTTTCCAGGAAGCGGTCGGCGTTGGCCAGCGCCACGGCAATGAAGGCCTTCATGTCGGCGCTGCCGCGGCCATACAGGCGCGGGCCGGCCTGCTCCACCTGGCCGCCGGCGACTTCCTCGCCCGGCCAGTCCTGCACGCTGCCCGAGAGCGGATCCACCGTCCAGGCCTGGCCGTCCCACGGCACGGTGTCGGTGTGGCCCGACAGGATGATGCCGGAGGGCTTGCCCGCGCCCAGCGTGGCGAACAGGTTGGCCTTGGTCTTGTCGGCGTTCCAGGTCAGGCGGCTGCGCACGCCCAGGCCATGCAGGTGGTCGCGCGCGTACTCGATGAGCGCCAGGTTGCTGTTGGCGCTCACGGTGTTCATGCGCACCAGGGCCTGGGCCATTTCAAGGGCGCGCTGGGAAAGTTGATGGGGCATGCGGCCCATTGTCGGCCAACTGCCGCAATCGGCACGCTCGTCTAGACTGTCTCCCATGAAACTGATCGACTCGCTCGTCGAGCAGGCGCCGGGCATCGCCGCGCTTCGACGTGAAATCCATGCCCACCCCGAGCTGTGCTACGAAGAAGTGCGTACCGCCGACCTGGTGGCCGCGAAGCTCACCGAATGGGGCATCCCCATCCACCGCGGGATGGGCACCACCGGCGTGGTGGGCATCGTGAAAAACGGGACGAGCCCGCGCGCCGTGGGCCTGCGCGCCGACATGGACGCGCTGCCGGTGACCGAGCTCAACACCTTCGCCCACGCCAGCAAGATCCACGGGAAGATGCATGCCTGCGGCCATGACGGCCACACCGCCATGTTGCTTGCTGCAGCGCAGCATCTGGCCAGGCACCGCAACTTCGACGGCACCGTCTACCTCATCTTCCAGCCGGCGGAAGAAGGCGGCGGCGGCGCCCGCGAAATGATCAAGGACGGCCTGTTCGACAAGTTCCCCATGGAGGCCGTGTTCGGCATGCACAACTGGCCCGGCATGAAGGCCGGCGAGTTCGCCGTGAGCCCCGGGCCGGTGATGGCCTCGAGCAACCAGTTCCACATCACCATCCGCGGCAAGGGCGGCCACGCGGCGCTGCCGCACACCAGCATCGACCCGGTGCCCATCGGCGCGGAGATGGTGCAGGCCTTCCAGACCATCCTCACGCGCAACATGAAGCCCACCGAGGCCGGCGTGATCTCGGTCACCATGTTCCATGCCGGCGAGGCGCCCACTGTCACGCCCGACAACTGCGAGCTCAAGGGCACGGTGCGCACCTTCACGCTGGAGGTGCTCGACCTGATCGAGCGGCGCATGAAGGAAATCGCCGAGGGCATCTGCGCCGCACACGGCGCGCAGCTGGACTTCGAGTTCGTGCGCACCTACCCGCCCACCATCAACACCGAGGCCGAGGCCAACTTCGCCCGCCGCGTGATGGCCGGCATCGTCGGCGAAGCCAACGTGCTGCCGCAGGTGGGCGCCATGACGGCCGAGGACTTCTCCTTCATGCTGCAGGCCAAGCCGGGCGCCTACGCCTGGATCGGCAACGGCGACGGCACGCACCGCGACATGCACCACGGCGCGGGCCCCTGCACGCTGCACAACGCCAGCTACGACTTCAACGACGGCCTGATTCCGCTGGGCGCCACCATGTGGGTCCAGCTGGCCGAGCAGTTCCTCAACACCCCTGCCAAGGACATTGCATGATCGACGTCGCCGCCGCCTTCTCGCCCAGCTATGCGCAGGCGCGCCAGAAATTTCTGCAGGCCTGCATGGCTGCGGGGTTGCGGGCGCAGGCCCATGTGCATCCGCTCAAGGGGCGCGATGGCGAGGCGCTGGCCATGGACGTGGCACTCGACGGCGCGGCCGATGCCAGGCACCTGCTGATCCTCACCAGTGCCTGCCACGGCGTCGAAGGCCATTGCGGCAGCGGCGTGCAGGTGTTCGCGCTGCACGACGAGGAATGGCGGCAGAAGGCGCGCGAGGCCGGCGTGGCGGTGCTGTACGTCCATGCGCTCAATCCGCACGGCTTCTCGCACCGCCGCCGCGTCACGCACGAGAACGTGGACCTGAACCGCAACTTCCTGGACTTCGCGCAGCCGCTGCCGGCGAACCCGGCCTATGCCGAACTGCACGAGCTGCTGCTGCCTCCGGCGTGGCCGCCCACGGCCGAGAACCAGGCGGCCATCGACGCCTGGATGGCAGCGCACGGCATCAAGGCCTACCAGGCCGCCGTCACCGCCGGGCAGTACCAGTTTCCCGACGGCCTGTTCTTCGGCGGCCATTCGCCGACCTGGAGCAACCAGACCTTCCGCCGCGTGCTGCGCGAACACGCACAGCACGCACAGGGCCTGGCGTGGATCGACCTGCACACCGGGCTGGGCCCCAACGGCCACGGCGAGCGAATCTTCGCGTGCAAGGACGACAAGGCCGCCTATGCCCGCGCCAACGCATGGTGGGGCGCGGAGCATGCGGTCACCTCGATCTACGACGGCTCCTCCACCTCGGCGCTGCTCAACGGGCTGATGTGGAATTCGATCTACGAGGAATGCCCGAAGGCCGAGTTCACCGCCATCGCGCTCGAATACGGCACCCTGCCCATGCTGGAGGTGACCGACGCCCTGCGCGCCGACCACTGGATGCACAAGTACCCGGGCAAGGCCTCGCCCGAACTGGCCGCATCCATCCGCGAGAAGATGCTCGAGGCCTTCTACACCGACACCGACGCCTGGAAGGGCCAGATCATCAGCCAGGCCCGCCAGGCGATGTTCCAGGCGGTGGAGGGGCTGACGCGCGCCTAACGTTTCGCGCGGTCTTCGGCGATGACGAGCAAGCCATCCATGATCAGGCTCTCGACCAGCTCGAACTCGCTGGACATGGACGGCGCCATCTTCCAGCCGGCCCCGCCGGTCATGTAGCGCACCGGCTCCATCCCCGTGCGCTCGCGCAGGTGCGCCACCATGCGGTCCACCGCGCCGGCGATGGCGTAGGTGCCGCCGCTGGTGAGCGCATCGCTGGTGTTGGTGGGAAACTCCACCACCTCGCCGGTGGGCACATGCAGCCCGGCGGTGCCCGATTCGAGCGCGCGCAGCATGATGCCGTGGCCCGGCAGGATCAGCCCGCCCAGGAACTTGCCGCTGGCATCCACCGCCTCCACCGTGACGGCCGTGCCGATGAGCACCACCACCATCGGCCGCGCGGGCCCCGCGCCGAGCATGCGGTGGCGCGCGCCGATCATGGCCACCCAGCGGTCCGCGCCCAGGCGGGTCGGATGGTCGTAGCCGTTGGTAATTCCGGCCTCGGCCGTGGTAGGCACCACCCAGCGCGCGGCGCAGTCGAAGCGCTCGTGCAGCTGCTCCTCGGCCCGGCGCCGCACCGCATCGCCGGCCACGACGCAGCCCAGCATGGAGGTGGCGGGCGGCAGGTCCGCCCACGGGCCTTCGGCCAGCCGTTCGATGTGGTCCAGGAATTCGGCGCCATGCGCAAGCAGGGGCGCGCCGGGGTGCGCCGCCTCGAACATGGACCACTTGAGCCGGGTGTTCCCGATGTCGATTGCGAGGAATGCCATGCGCGGCATTATGCAAACGAGCGTAGTCCTTTCGCTCGCGGCCCGGTGCGCCCTTGTCGCATTTGCATTTGCTTGCCTTCTGGCCGGCCCGGCGCAACGCCGCCGGCATGCTGCGCCCGCTACAGTGCCCGCTCCAACCTTCACTCAAGGAGAAATGGCATGGGATTGCTCAGTTTCATCAAGGAAGCCGGCGAGAAGCTCTTCGGTGGTTCGTCGGCGCAAGCTGCCACGCCGGGCGCCAATCCGGCCGATGCCAACGCCGCCGCCTCGGCCGCGATCAAGACCTACATCGACAAGCAGAACCTGGGCATCGGAAACCTGGCGGTGCAGTTCGACGGCGCCGCCGGCAAGGTCACGCTGCAAGGTGATGCGCCCAGCCAGGAGGCCAAGGAGAAAGCATCGCTGGCGGCCGGCAACGTGAGCGGCGTCGTCTCGGTCGAGAACCAGCTGAACGCGCCAGCCGCCGACGAGGCCCAGTACCACGACGTGGCCAAGGGCGACACGCTCTCGGCCATCTCGAAGAAGTACTACGGCGACGCCAACAAATACAACGCCATCTTCGAGGCCAACAAGCCGATGCTCTCGCACCCCGACAAGATCTATCCGGGCCAGAAACTGCGCATCCCCAAGCTGTGACCGCTGCGGTCTTTCGCCGCCACCGGGCGCACTTGCTTCGCGGGTGCGCCCGGCTTCAGTTCTGCTTCCAGGGCAGGCCGCGATAGCGCCAGCCGCCCTTGCGGCCGCGGTGGCCTTCCGCGTCCGCGTCGCCCTCGAACCCTTCGAGGATGTTGTAGGCCTCCAGGCCCAGTTCGGTGGCCCGCCTGGCGGCGGCAATCGAGCGCACGCCGCTGCGGCACAGCATCACCACCTTCGCGCCGGTCGGTACGGCTTCCTGCACGCCGGCCTCGAAGGTCGGGTTCAGCGCCATGCCGGGCCACTGCTTCCAGGGCACGGCGACGGCGCCGGGCACGAAGCCCACCCACTCGCGCTCCGCATCGCTGCGCACATCGACCAGCACCGCCTCGCCCGACGCCACCCAGGCCGCCGCCTGCTCGGGGGTCACGTCGCCGGCATATCCCTCGGCGGGACGCACGCCCAGGCGTTCGGGGTCGATGGCCGATTCCAACTTCGTCATGAGTGCTTTTCCTTCAGTCTTTCAGGGTTTGTGCCAAGGGCTTGGACCGCATTGGTTGCCCTGGCGCCCATTGAATTGTGAGTCCTTCGTGAAAACCCTCTTTGTCACGAATAGACACGCGCCCAAAGATGGCGAACCGGTTTCCTTCAATCTGCTTTCAATAATTGGAGACAGCGATGACAGTGAACAAGTCGACCCGACGGCGCAGTCTGATCAAGGGCGCAGCCGTGGCCGCCGGCGCGATGTCCGCCCCCATGGTGAGCATGGCGCAAACCACCACCCTGCGCTTCCAGAGCACCTGGCCGGCCAAGGACATCTTCCATGAGTACGCGCAGGACTTCGCCAAAAAGGTGAACGACATGGCGGGCAACCGCCTGAAGATCGAGGTGCTGCCGGCCGGCTCGGTGGTGCCGGCCTTCCAGTTGCTGGACGCAGTGGCCAAGGGCACGCTCGACGGCGGCCACGGCGTGGTCGCCTACTGGTATGGCAAGAACTCGGCCCTGGCGCTGTGGGGTTCGGGCCCCGGGTACGGCATGGACGCCAACATGGTGCTGGCGTGGCACTACTACGGCGGCGGCAAGGCGCTGCTGGAGGAGATCTACAAGAGCCTGAACCTCGACGTGATCTCCTACCTGTACGGCCCCATGCCGGTGCAGCCGCTCGGCTGGTTCAAGAAGCCGGTCGCCAAGGCCGAGGAGATCAAGGGCCTGAAGTTCCGCACCGTGGGCCTGGCGGTGGACGTGTTCACCGACATGGGCGCAGCGGTGAACCCGCTGCCCGGTGGCGAGATCGTGCCCGCGCTGGACCGCGGGCTGATCGATGCGGCCGAGTTCAACAACGCCTCCAGCGACAAGGTGCTGGGCTTTCCGGACGTGGCCAAGAACTGCATGCTGCAAAGCTTCCACCAGAGCGGCGAGCAGTTCGAGGTGCTGTTCAACAAGGGCAAGCTCGCCGCGCTGCCGCCGGAGCTCAAGTCGATCATCGACTACGCGGTGCAGGCTTCCAGCGCGGACATGAGCTGGAAGGCGATCCACCGCAATTCCGAGGACTACCTCGAACTGAAGAAGGCGGGTATCAAGTTCTACAAGACGCCCGACGCCATCCTGCGCGCGCAACTGGCGTCGTGGGACAAGACCGTGGCCAAGAAGTCCACGGAGAACCCGATGTTCAAGAAGGTGATGGATTCGCAGAAGGCCTTCGCCCAGCGGGCCGTGCAGTGGCAGAACGACTACACGGTGGACTTCAAGATGGCCGCCAACCACTACTTCGGCGCCGGCGCCAAGAAGACCTGAAGCGCCAGGTCCCGTCTGCTGCGAGGGGCACCCAGGGTGCCCCTTCCTTTATCCGAAGCAAGCGCTCTTTCTCATTTCCGGAACTGGCCAACATGCAATCGTTTCTCTTGGGGGTCGACCGCTTCTCGACCTGGGTCGGCAAGACCTTTGCCTGGTGCGCGGTCCTGCTCACGCTGCTGATCAGCTGGGAGGTGTTCTCGCGCTACGTGCTCAACAACCCGCATGCCTGGGTGCTGGACGCGCAGATCATGCTGTACGGCACCCTGTTCATGACCGCGGGCGCCTACACCCTGAGCAAGAACGGCCACGTGCGCGGCGACGTGCTCTACGGCTTCTTCCAGCCGCGCACGCAGGCCATCATCGACCTGACGCTCTACATCCTGTTCTTCCTGCCTGGCATCGTGGCCCTGACCTATGCGGGCTGGGTCTATGCCGGCGAGTCGCTGTCCATCCGCGAGCAGACCTTCTCGGCCGAACCGCTGCCGCTGTATCCCTTCAAGTACGTCATTCCGCTGGCCGGCTTCACGCTGCTGCTGCAGGGCATCGTGGAGATCGTGCGCTGCGTGCAGTGCATCCGCCAGGGCTACTGGCCCTCGCGCGAGCAGGACGTGGAAGAAGTGGACGTCGACAAGCTCAAGGACATGGTCAACGTCCACGACGAAGACATCCAGGCCCTCGACAAGGTCGTGGTCGCGCAGGAGGCCAAGCGATGAAGATCCGCAAGGAACTGTGGTTCGGCCTGACCTTCATGGCCATCATCGTGTGCGGCGCCGCCTTCGTGCTGCTGCGCGCCGACACCATCACCAACGGCCACCTGGGACTCTTGATGCTGGCGCTGGTGGTGGTGGCCATCATGCTGGGCTTTCCCACCGCCTTCACGCTGATGGGCATGGGCATGATCTTCACCTGGTTCGCCTACGACCGGAACACCACGCACACGCTGGACCTGATGGTGCAGGCGGCCTACAAGACCATGGCCAACGACGTGCTCATCGCGGTGCCCCTGTTCGTCTTCATGGGCTACCTGGTGGAGCGCGCCAACCTCATCGAGACGCTGTTCAAGAGCCTGCACCTGGCCATGGCCCGGCTGCCGGGCGCGCTGGCGGTGGCCACGCTGGTCACGTGCACGGTGTTCGCCACCGCCACGGGCATCGTCGGCGCAGTGGTCACGCTCATGGGCCTGCTGGCCCTGCCGGCCATGCTGCGCGCGGGCTACAGCATTCCGCTGGCGGCCGGCTCCATCACGGCAGGCGGCTGCCTGGGCATCCTGATCCCGCCTTCGGTGCTGCTCATCGTGTACGGTGCCACGGCGGGCGTGTCGGTGGTGCAGCTGTACGCCGGCGCCTTCTTTCCGGGGGTGATGCTGGCCTCGCTGTACGTGATCTACGTGATCCTCATGGCATGGATCAAGCCGGCCTGGGCGCCGCCGCTGTCGCCGGAAGAACGCGCAGTGAAGCTGCCGGCGCTCACGCAGCGCATCACCGCCGACAGCAGCCGGCATGCGCTGGGCAGCCTGCTGGCCGCGCTCAAGGGACGGCGCAACGCGGACGTGCCGACCGCGCACCTGCTCAGGCAGCTGGGCATCGTGCTGCTGCCCGGCGCCCTGTTCGCGCTGGTGGCCATCACGAGCTACGAGGCCGTGACCACGGTGCGCGCGGCCGAACAGTACGACATTCAGGAAATCGGTGCCGCGCGCAGCAGCGTGCCCGAAAGTTCGGGTGGCCTGCAAGAACCTCCTTCGGACAGCGGCGGGCTGCAGGAGCCGCCCTCCGAGGGAAGCGGGCTGAGCGAGCCGCCGGGCGCCGGCGTATCGGAGCCGCCCGGTGCTGGCGCAGTCCAGGAGCCGCCCGGCGCAGCGCCGGCCAAGGCTGCCCCTGAGCCGGGCGCCGCAACTGCGGCCGCCGGCGGCGCCACCAGCATGCCGGCGCCCACCTGGTGGTGGGTGACCTTCGCCGTGATCGGCGCGATCGTGGCCCTGTTCTACCTGTTCCTGTCCTTCGCCCGGCTCGAGATCTTCAAGATGCTGCTGGCGTCCTTCTTCCCGCTCATGATCCTGATCCTGGCGGTGCTGGGCTCGATCGTGCTGGGGCTGGCCACGCCCACCGAGGCGGCGGCCATGGGGGCCCTGGGCGGCTTCCTGCTGGCCGCGGCCTACCGGCGCCTCACGCTGGGCGTGCTCAAGGAATCGGTGTTCCTCACCGCCAAGACCTCGGCCATGGTCTGCTGGCTCTTCGTGGGCTCGGCCATCTTCTCGGCGGCGTTCGCCCTGCTGGGCGGACAGGCGCTGGTGGAGGAATGGGTGCTCAGCATGAACCTGAGCAAGATCCAGTTCCTGGTGCTCAGCCAGGTCATCATCTTCCTGCTGGGCTGGCCGCTGGAATGGACGGAGATCATCGTGATCTTCATGCCGATCTTCATCCCCCTGCTGGACAACTTCGGGGTCGACCCGCTGTTCTTCGGCCTGCTGGTGGCAATGAACCTGCAGACCGCCTTCCTCTCGCCGCCGGTGGCGATGGCCGCCTTCTACCTCAAGGGCGTGAGCCCGCCGCACGTCACGCTCAACCAGATCTTCCTGGGCATGCTTCCGTTCATGGGCATCCAGATCCTGGCCATCGTGCTCCTTTACATGTGGCCGCAAATCGGCCTGTGGCTGCCGCAGCTTCTTTACAAATGAAATGCGCGCTTGCCTTTGGCTGCATAACTTCACCAGCATTCACCTGGCAGTAGGCATCGGCTGACAGCGGAGCGCAGGGCTCGCGCGTTGTGGCATGACCATGATCATGACCATGCCGCGATTTCCCATCCCTGCCTTTGCGCGCCCGCTGGCGCATCTTCTTGCCGTGCTGCTGCTGGCCTGCATGGCAGGGGGCGCCAGCGCACAGGACGCCGACCCGCCCGGCCGCGTGGCCTACCTCAACCACCGGCAGGGCAACCTGAGCGTGTCGCCATCCGGCGACAACAGCTGGTACGAATCCGAACCCAACCGACCGCTCGTGCAGGGCGACCGCCTCTGGACCGACCGCAACGCCCGCGCCGAACTCTATGTGGGCGACATCGCGGTGCGCATGGACGAGCAGACCCAGCTCGAGATCTCCGAACTCGACGACCAGACCCTGCGCCTGACCTTGCAGCAGGGCCGCGCGCAGTTGCGCCTGCGCGGCGATGCCGGCGGCGAGCAGGAACGCGTGGAACTGGGCACGGGCAACGTGGCGGTGGTGCTGCGCGCTCCGGGCGACTACCGCGTGCAGGCCGATCCGCAGGCCGACACGACGCAAGTGATGGTGGCCCACGGCAATGCCACGGTGTATGGCGACGGCGGGCAGTCGCAAGACCTCGGCAGCCGCCAGCAGGCCGTCTACACCGGACGCGACCTCACTGCGGGCGGCGCCCCGCAGCCCCTGCCCGCGGACTTCGACCGCTGGGTGGCGGAGCGCAACCGGCTGGAAGACCAGTCCCAGTCGGCGCGCTACATGTCGCGAGAAATTCCGGGCTACATGCAGCTGGACCAGTACGGCCAGTGGCAGAACGACCCGAACTACGGCGCCGTCTGGTATCCCAGCAACGTCGCCAGCGACTGGTCGCCCTACAGCGACGGCTACTGGGCCGTGGTGGCGCCATGGGGCTACACCTGGATCGACCGCGCGCCCTGGGGTTTTGCGCCCTTCCACTACGGACGCTGGACGCGCATCGGGCCGCGCTGGTGCTGGGTGCCGGGGCATCGCCACGTTCGCCCCGTGTACTCGCCGGCGCTGGTCGCCTTCCTGGGCGGCGGCAGCGCAAGCAACCTGGTGGTGCAGGGCGGCCGGCCGGCCGTCGGCTGGTTCCCGCTCGCGCCCGGCGACCGCTGGCGGCCGCCCTACCGCGCCAGCGAG
>NZ_BCUU01000013.1 GCF_001591385.1 Variovorax soli NBRC 106424 | reverse complement strand
TGCGCCCCGCCGGCATGGCGTGCCGATTCGAATGGCGCGCGTGCCCTCACCCCAACCCTCTCCCAGAGGGAGAGGGAGCATGAATCAGGAGCCGCGATAGGTGGAGTAGCTCCACGGGCTGACCAGCAGCGGCACGTGGTAGTGCTGGTCGGCATGCGCCACGCCAAAGTCCAGCGCCACCTTGTTCAGGAAGTTGGGCTCGGGCAGCTTCACGCCCTTGGCCTTGAAGTAGCCCGCCACGTCGAACACCAGGCGGTAGGTGCCCGTCTTGAGACTGTTGTTGTCGTACAGCGGGCCGTCGCTGCGGCCGTCGCTGTTGAGGTTGAAGCGCTTGACCAGCGTGGCTTCGTCGCCATGGGTGGTGTAGAGGGCCACTTCCATGCCCGCGGCGGGGCCGCCGTGCATCGTGTCCAGAACGTGCGTGCTCAATCCCATGATGTGCTCCTTTGATGTGGCGAATAACGCGTCGGGAAAATACGGTGGACAAAAGTGTATACAGTTCTGGGCTTTAGGGCTATCATGAATTCATGGACTCGACCACCACACGTGCCATCGTCGATGCGCTGACCAAGGCGATCGTCGAGCATCGCCTCCAGCCCGGCAGCAAGCTCGCCGAGCAGAAACTGGCAGACCACTTCGGCGTGTCGCGCACGCTGGTGCGCCAGGCGCTGTTCCAGCTGTCGCAGAACCGGCTCATCCGCATGGAGCCCGCGCGCGGCGCCTTCGTGGCGGCGCCGGCGGTGGACGAGGCGCGCCAGGTCTTCGCGGTGCGCCGCATGCTCGAGGCCGAGATGGCGCGCGAGTTCGTGCGCACCGTCACGCCGGCCAAGATCAAGGCGCTGAAGGAACACGTGGCGCTGGAAAAAGCCTCGGTGAACGGCGAAGACGTTTCCGGCCGCACCGAGCTGCTGGGCGACTTCCACGTGCGCATGGCCGAGCTCATGGGCAACCAGGTACTGGCCCAGCTGCTGGGCGAACTCATCTCGCGCTGCGCCCTCATCACCCTCATGTACCAGAGCGCCAGCGCCGCTGCGCACTCCAACGACGAGCATGCCGACATCGTCAAGGCGCTGGCCGCCAAGGACGAGGCGCTGGCCGTCAAGCTCATGACCCAGCACCTGCTGAACGTCGAGGCCAACCTCACTTTCGACCGCAAGGTCCCGACGAGCGACATCTCGCTCGCGCTGTCCTGACGCCCCTGCCGGCGTCGCCCCTCATTACCTGTCACACCATCATGGCCAACGTCTACGACTCCACCCTCCCCTACCCGCGCGACCTGGTCGGCTACGGCCGCAACCCGCCGCATGCGCAATGGCCGGGCAATGCCCGCATCGCGGTGCAGTTCGTGCTGAATTACGAAGAAGGCGGCGAGAACGCCACGCTGCATGGCGACGCCGGCTCCGAGCAGTTCCTCTCGGAAATGTTCAACCCCGCGAGCTACCCCGACCGCCACATCAGCATGGAAGGCATCTACGAGTACGGCTCGCGCGCCGGCGTGTGGCGCATCCTGCGCGAGTTCGAGAAGCGCGGGCTGCCGCTGACGGTGTTCGGCGTGGGCATGGCGCTGGAGCGCTACCCCGAGCTGGCCACCGCCTTCAAGGAACTGGGCCACGAGATCGCCTGCCACGGCCACCGCTGGATCCACTACCAGAACATGGACGAGGCCACCGAGCGCGAGCACATGCGCCTGGGCATGGAAGCCATTGAAAAGCTCACCGGCGAGCGCGCCGTGGGCTGGTACACCGGCCGCGACAGCCCGCGCACCCGCCGCCTGGTGGCCGACTACGGCGGCTTCGAATACGACAGCGACTACTACGGCGACGACCTGCCCTTCTGGATGAAGGTGCAGAAGACCGACGGCACCGTGGTGCCGCAGCTCATCGTGCCCTACACGCTGGACTGCAACGACATGCGCTTCGCGCTGCCGCAGGGCTACTCGCACGCCGACCCGTTCTTCCAGTACATGAAGGACAGCTTCGACGCGCTCTACGCCGAAGGCGACGAGGCCCCCAAGATGATGTCCATCGGCATGCACTGCCGCCTGCTGGGCCG
This sequence comes from Variovorax soli NBRC 106424, assembly GCF_001591385.1. GTDB lineage: Bacteria > Pseudomonadota > Gammaproteobacteria > Burkholderiales > Burkholderiaceae_C > Variovorax > Variovorax soli. The sequence goes on along the minus strand of NZ_BCUU01000013.1, from coordinate 72,794 downwards.
CCCGGGCCGCATCACCGCGCTGCAGCGCTTCCTGGACCACATCGCCCAGCACGACCGCGTGTGGGTGTGCCGCCGCGTGGACATCGCGCGCCACTGGAAGAAGACCCACCCGTTCAAGGCCTGAGCCCGAAGGAGACCCGCATGGCGCTCATCACCATCGACCAACTCAACACCCTCGCGCCCGAAGACGCTGCCAACCTGCTGGACGGCGTGTACGAGCATTCGCCCTGGATCGCGCGCCGCGCCATGGCCTCGCGCCCCTTCCGCTCGCTGGCGCACCTCAAGCAGGTGCTGGCCCATGTGGTCTCCACTGCCAGCCAGCCCGAGCAGCTGGGCCTGATCACGGCCCACCCGGAGCTGGCCGGCAAGGCCATGGTGAGCAAGACCCTCACCGCGGAGTCCACGCACGAGCAAGGCAAAGCGGGCCTGACCGACTGCACGCCCGAAGAATTCGCCAAGATCCAGAAGCTGAATGCCGACTACAACGCGCGCTTCGGCTTTCCCTTCATCCTGGCGGTGCGCGGCCCGCGCGGCACCGGCCTTTCCAAGCGCGAGATCATCGAGACCTTCGAGCGCCGCGTGCACAACCATGCCGACTTCGAGCGCGCCGAGGCGCTGCGCAACATCCACCGCATTGCCGAGATCCGCCTGAACGACAAGTTCGGCGTGGAACCCGTGCTGGGCAACGACGTGTGGGACTGGCAGGAACAGCTGGCCGCGCACACCGACCCGGGCTACGCCGAGAAGGGCCAGCTCACCGTCACCTACCTCACCGACGCGCACCGCGCCTGCGCCGCGCAGATCGCCGGCTGGATGAAGGAGGTCGGCTTCGACAGCGTGCACATCGACGCGGTGGGCAACGTGGTGGGCCGCTATGAAGGTGCCACGCCCGACGCCAAGACGCTGCTCACCGGCAGCCACTACGACACGGTGCGCAACGGCGGCAAGTACGACGGCCGCCTGGGCATCTTCGTGCCCATGGCCTGCGTGCGCGAGCTCAAGCGCCAGAACAGGCGCCTGCCCAACGCCATCGAGGTGGTGGGCTTCGCGGAAGAGGAAGGCCATCGCTACAAGGCCACCTTCCTGGGCTCGGGCGCGCTCATCGGCCACTTCGACAACAACTGGCTCGAGCAAAAGGACGCCGACGGCATCACCATGCGCGAGGCCATGCAGCACGCCGGCCTCAAGCTCGAAGACATCCCGAAGATCCAGCGCGACCCGGCCAGGTACCTGGGCTTTGTCGAAGTGCACATCGAGCAGGGCCCGGTGCTGAACGAACTCGACCTGCCGCTGGGCATCGTCACCTCCATCAACGGCAGCGTGCGCTATGTGGGCGAGATCATCGGCATGGCCAGCCACGCTGGCACCACGCCCATGGACCGCCGCCGCGACGCCGCCTGCGCCGTGGCCGAGCTGATCCTGTTCGCCGAGAAGCGCGCCGCGCAGGACGCCGACTCGGTCGCCACCGTGGGCATGCTCGAAGTGCCCAACGGCTCCATCAACGTGGTGCCGGGCCGCGCCAAGTTCAGCCTGGACATCCGCGCACCCAACAACGCGCAGCGCGACGCCGTGGCCAAGGACGTGCTGGCCGAGCTGGCCGCCATCTGCGAGCGCCGCGGCGTGCGCCACACGCTGGAAGAAACCATGCGTGCCGCCGCCGCGCCCAGCGCCCCCGACTGGCAGCAGCGCTGGGAGAAAGCCGTCGACTCACTGGGCGTCGAGCTTTTCCGCATGCCCAGCGGTGCCGGCCACGACGCCATGAAGCTGCACGAGGTGATGCCGCAGGCCATGCTCTTCGTGCGCGGCATCAACTCCGGCATCAGCCACAACCCGCTCGAATCGAGCACCAACGACGACATGCAGCTGGCGGTGGAGGCCTTCCAGCGGCTGCTCGACAACCTTGCCACCGAAAAGAACTGACGCCATGACCGACTACGCCAAACTCGACGCCTGGATCGACGCCCACTTCGACGAGGAAGTGAAGTTCCTGCAGGAGCTGGTGCGCGTGCCCACCGACACGCCGCCGGGCAACAACGCGCCGCATGCCGAGCGCACTGCCGAGCTGCTGGAGGGCTTTGGCCTCGCGGCCGAGAAGCACGCCGTGCCCGCGCAGGAAGTGAAGGACTACGGCCTCGAATCCATCACCAACCTGATCGTGCGCCGACAGTACGGCGACGGTGGCCGCACCGTCGCCTTGAACGCCCACGGCGACGTGGTGCCGCCGGGCGAAGGCTGGGCGCACGACCCCTATGGCGCCGAGATCGAAGACGGCCAGCTCTTCGGCCGCGCCGCCGCCGTGAGCAAGAGCGACTTCGCCACCTTCACCTTCGCGTTGCGCGCCCTCGAAGCCGTGGCCAAGCCCAGCAAGGGCGCGCTGGAGCTGCACTTCACCTACGACGAGGAATTCGGCGGCATCCTGGGCCCGGGCTGGCTGCTGAAGAACAAGCTGACGAAGCCCGACCTGATGATCGCGGCCGGCTTCAGCTACGAAGTGGTCACGGCGCACAACGGCTGCCTGCAGATGGAAGTGACGGTGCACGGCAAGATGGCCCACGCGGCCGTGCCCGACACCGGCATCGACGCGCTGCAGGGCGCGGTGCACATCCTCAATGCCCTGTACGCGCAGAACATCGAGTACAAGAAGATCACCTCCAAGGTCGAGGGCATCAACCACCCCTACCTGAACGTGGGCCGCATCGAAGGCGGCACCAACACCAACGTCATCCCCGGCAAGGTATCGTTCAAGCTCGACCGCCGGATGATCCCCGAAGAGAACCCGGTCGAGGTGGAAGCCACCATCCGCCGCGTGATCAACGAGGCCGCGGGCGAGAAGGCCGGCATCTCGGTGGAAATCAAGCGCCTGCTGCTGGCCAACTCCATGCAGCCGCTGGCCGGCAACAAGCCGCTGGTGGACGCCATCCAGAAACATGGCGAAACCGTCTTCGGCGAGCCGATCAAGGCCATGGGCACGCCGCTGTACACCGACGTGCGCCTGTATGTGGGAAACGGCATTCCCGGCGTGATCTACGGCGCCGGCCCGCGCACAGTGCTGGAGTCGCACGCCAAGCGCAACGACGAGCGCGTGGCGCTCGAAGACCTGCGCCGCGCCACCAAGGTGGTGGCCCGCACGCTGGCCGACCTGCTCGCCTGAGTGGGTTCGCACTCACCCCGGCCTGTTTCCCGGGCCGGGGCGTGTCATCGAACTGAAAGATTTCCCCCGCGGACGGGGACAAGTTTGTGGATATCTTGGTGGGCGTTTTCGCCGAGCCTTGTCCTGCAAGGCCCGGCGCTGGATTGCCTGCCTAAGAGGCACTACCTCGGCGCGTCGCCCTTGCGGTAGTCGGCCGTCAGGTCGTCCAGCCGCTTTTTCAGCGCCGGATCGAGCTTGTAGTCGGCGGCGGCCAGGGTGGCGTCGAGCTGCTCGGGCTTGCTGGCGCCCAACAGCGGCGCCGTGATGCGCGCATCGGCCATCACCCACGCCACCGACAGCGTGGCCAGCGGCACGCCCGCTTCGTCTGCCACCGCCTGCAGCTGCGCCACGGTGTTGAAGCTGCGCTCGTTCCAGTAGCGGTCCTGGTACATGCCGCCCGCGGTGCCGAGGGTGAAGCGGGTGTTCTCCTCGGGCTTGGCGCCCGTCCTGTACTTGCCGCTGAGCAGGCCGCCGGCCAGCGGGTTGTAGGGAATCACGCCCAGGCCTTCTTCATCCGCCAGCGGCAGCAGCTCGCGCTCGATCTCGCGGAACAGCAGGCTGTAGCGCGGCTGCACGCACACGTAGCGACTCAGTCCCTTGAGGTCGGCGCGGCCCAGCGCGCGGGCCAGGCGGTAGGCCAGGAAGTTGGACACGCCGATGTAGCGCGCGCGGCCCGACTTCACGATGACGTCCAGCGCCTCCAGGCTTTCGTCCAGCGGCGTGTCGCGGTCGTCGCTGTGCAGCTGGTACAGGTCGACATAGTCGGTCTGCAGGCGCTTGAGCGATGCGTCGATGGCGTCCAGCAGGTGCTTGCGCGAGGCGCCCTGGTCCCACGCATGCGGGCCCATCTTGCCCACGGCCTTGGTGGCCAGCACGAAGTTGCCGCGGCCCTTGGCCTTGAGCCAGCGGCCGATGATCTCTTCGGTGCGGCCGGCGGTCTCCAGCGTGCCGCCCAGCGGGTACACGTCGGCGGTGTCGAGGAAGTTGATGCCGGCCCCGGTGGCCTTGTCGAGGATCTGCTGCGACACGGCCTCGTCGGTCTGCAGCCCGAAGGTCATGGTGCCGAGCGCCAGGCGCGACACGGTCAGGCCGGTGCGGCCCAGGCGGGTGGTGGGAATGCTCATGGGCTTTTCGCTCCTTTGCAAAGGAGCGGGGATCATAGAAAGCTTTGCGCGGCGCTGCAGGCTTGCGGCCTGCTGCCTCTTCAAGCGGTGGGGCGGCGCTCGAAACTGCCGAGGTTCCGGCACGGACGGGCCAAGGGCTGCACCTGCAGCGCGTCGACCCGCGCACCGGGCACGCCGTTGCGCAGCCACTCGCACATGAGATCCAGCGTGGCCGGCGGCCCCTGGATCACCGCCTCGACCGAGCCATCCAGGCGATTGCGAACCCAGCCCGTGATCCGCAGGGCATGCGCCCGCTGCACGCACGCTTCCCTGAACCCGACGCCCTGCACCACGCCACGCGCCACGACGCGGCGGCATTCGGTATCTGAAGCTTCTTGCGGTGCAGTCACGCGCCGATTCTGGCCCTTTCCGCCGCCCATGGATATGCACCGCTGGGCAGCCGCGGACATGACGCAAATGTCATGGGTGCCGAAGGCTTTTGTCGGTTTCGGTTTCTAAAGTGAAGTCTCGTTCAACAACCAGCACGAAAGGGACTGACCATGAAAAAAGCGCTCGCAGCACTGGCGCTCGCACTGCCACTGGGCCTTGCCTATGCGCAAAGCCATACCGCCGAGGCCTATCCCGAGACGAACTCCAAGCCCCAGGCCGCCGCAGAGGCGAAGAAGGCGGCCAGGCCGAGCGGCGTCGCTCCCATCAGGGACGGCAGCACCGCAGAAGGCCAGGGCTCGGGTGTGGACACGGTGACCAGCGCGGAGCGCGTGGCCACGAACCGACAAGCGCAGCGTGAGGCCCGCCCTCACCGGGAAACGACGCAAGGCGGCACGCCGAAATAACAGGCACGGTGCCGCCGAACGCCTACGCCCCGGCCGGCGGCACCGCCAGCGAGAAGCCCACCTCCGTCACGCCGTCCCGCGAGTTCGCATGCGTCTGCCCGCCATGCATCCGCGCGATGGCGGCGACGATCGCCAGGCCCAGGCCGTGGTGATGCGATGAATCGGTGCGCGAACGCTCCGCACGGAAAAAGCGCTCGAACAGGTGCGGCAGCACAGCGGGCGCGATGGGTTCGCCGCGGTTGACCACCTTCACCCAGGCAGCGTCGGCCTTCTGCTCGATCAGGATCGATATCGCCGAGCCGGGAACGGCATAGCGGCAGGCGTTGCCCAGCAGGTTGGAGATGGCCCGGCGCACGAGGCCCGCATCGATGGGCAAGCGGGCATCGCCCGACACCTGCACCGGCAGTCCGGCGGATTCCAGCATCGCCTCGTGGAACTCCACGACCGTCCAGGCCTGCTCCGCCAGGCTCACCGGCGCCGAGCGGCGCGCCACGGCGCCGCGGTCGGCCCGCGTGAGGAACAGCATGTCGGCCACGATGTCCGACATGCGGCGTGCCTCTTCCAGCGCCGAGAGCAATGCCTCTTCCAGCTCTTCCGGCGCACGCGGGCGGGCCAGTTCCACTTCCACCGTGCCGATCAGGTTGGTGAGGGGCGTCTGCAGCTCATGGGCCACGTCCGCGTTGAAGGATTCGAGCTGTGCATAGGCCTGCTCGGCGCGGTCGAGCACCGCGTTGAACTGCACGATCCACGGCGCGATCTCGGACGAGTAGGGCGCAGGATCGATCCGGCGCCCCGGATGGGCCGGGCCGGTGGAGGCCGTCTGCAAGGTCAGGGCCTTGAGCGGCTGCAAGCCCCTGCGCACCAGCAAGGCGCCCGTCCAGGCAATGGTGAGCGAGCCCAGCACCACGGCGCCCACCAGCGTCCAGGCCAGCCGCACCAGCAGGCGCTCGTCTTCCTCGATGTTGATGGACAGGTGCACCTGCATCGCCGCCTGCCCCGGATTCACGGGCTGCTCGAACGACATGTCGGACCATCTGGCCGGCCCGTTGCCGGGCGTGGATGCATAGAGCACCTCGCCGCCCTGGCGAAGCACCAGCTTGAGGTCGAGGTGCGTGGCAAAGAAATCGTCGAACTTGTGCTGCAGGTCGCCGCCGCGCGGCTGGCCGCGCGACTCCAGGACCAGGTGACGGATCAGCTCGGCCTGCCGCTCGAGCTGGCTGGTCTGCTTGAGCTGGAAGTTCCATGCGGTGACCGCGTAGACGCCGATGCACACCGCGCTCAGCCCCACCAGAGCCTGGGCGGCGAACCAGCGTGAGAGCGTGGCCTTGATGGACGGCGCACTCACCCCGAACCGCCCTGCCTGCTCTCCAGCACGTAGCCCATGCCGCGCACCGTGTGCAGCAGCTTCTCGTCGAAGGGGTCGTCGATCTTGCTGCGCAGGCGCCGGATCGCGACCTCGACGATGTTCGTGTCGCTGTTGAAGTTCATGTCCCACACCTGCTCGGCCAGCAGCGTGCGCGACAGCACATTGCCCTGGCGGCGCATCAGCAGCGCCAGCAGCGCGAACTCCTTGGCAGTGAGGTCCAGCCGCCGGCCGCCGCGCACGGCGCGGCGCGCCGTCATGTCGAGCGAGAGGTCCTTCAGGACGTAGTGGGTCACCTCATGCAGCTTGCCGCGCCGCAGCAGCGCCTGGATGCGCGCCACCAGTTCGGAGAACGCGAAGGGCTTGGCGAGGTAGTCGTCCGCACCGCCCTGCAGGCCGCGCACCCGGTCGGCCACGTCGTCGCGCGCGGTGAGCATCAGCACGGGCATGGACTTGGACTTGCGCAGCGAATCCAGCACGGCGAAGCCGTCGATGCCGGGCAGCATCACGTCGAGCACGACCAGGTCGTAGTCGCCGGCCAGTGCGAAATCGCGGCCCTCGACGCCGGTGCGCGCCAGGTCGACGACGAAGCCGCTTTCCGACAGGCCCTTGACCAGGTATTCGCCCAGCTTCTGCTCATCTTCGACAACCAGGATCCGCATGGCGCGCAATGCTACCTCTCACGCCCGTGCATGCCGCGCCTCAGGGCTGGACCGACAGCTGCCCGACCATGCCGGCTTCCTTGTGGCCCGGAATCAGGCAGGCGAAGGCAAAGGTGCCGGGCTTGTCGAAGGTCCAGACGATGGCGCCGCGCTTGCCCGGGGCCAGGTTGACCTGGTTGGGCTCGGTGTGCTTCATGTCGGGCATCTTGCGCATCATCTCGGCGTGCTCGTCGAGTTCCTTCATCGAGCCGATCACCATCTCGTGCGGCAGCTTGCCCTTGTTGACCACCAGGAAGCGGATCGTCTCTCCCGCCTTGACCTCCACCTGCGCCGGCGTGAAGCGCATGGAGTCGTCCATCTGCACATCGACGGTGCGGCTGACCTTGGCCGGGTCGCCCGGCCGGCCCGCCGTTGTCGCGTGGCCAGCGCCGTGGCCGGCATGGTCACCGTGGCCTTCGTGGCCGGGCGCGGCCCATGCCATCAGGGGGGCCGCCAGGGCAGCGGCCAGGGTCCATTGGAGGGTGCGGGTCTTCATGTTTCGTGTCCTGTGTTGTGTGCGCAAGCAGTTGGCGAAAAAACGCCAGTTGAGGAAGTGGGTCAGAACCAAAGCCGCAGGCCGGCGACGAAGCGCGTTTCGTCGCGGCCTTCGCCTTCGGCTTGCCGCAGCCGGGCCGTCTCGCCGTAGGTGCCGGCCCATTCGACGCCGACATAGGGCGCGAACTGGCGCGAGAACTCGTAGCGCAGGCGCAGGCCGGCCGTGAGGCTGGACAGCCCCTTGCCGATGCCGTTCTCCGGATCGTTCTTGCCGTAGAAGTTGGCTTCGATGCGCGGCTGCAGCACCCAGCGCTGGGTCAGCAGCAACTCGTACTCGGCGGCCAGGCGCAGGGCGGTGCGGCCGCCCTCGCCGACATAGAAGGCAGCGTCGGTCTCGAACCAGTAGGGCGCCAGGCCCTGGATGCCGAAGGCGGCCCATGCGCGCCCGGGGCCGTGCCCGGTGTCGTAGCGCAGGCCGAGCTGCGCGTCCCAGAAGGTGGCCACCGCGTGGCTCCACAGCGCCTCGGTGCGCGACTCTTCGATGCGGCCGCCGGCGATCTCGCCTTCGGCCTTGAGCACCAGGCGGTCGTAGTCGCGGCCGAAGCGCGCCATGAGTTCGTAGGCCCCGGTGGTCCGGTCGTCGGTGCGCACGGCCTCCAGCCGGTCGGCCAGGAACATGCCCCAGTTGTGCTCGTCGCCCATGTGCAGCGAGCGCGTGGCACCGAGCGCATAGGGGCCGCTGCTGAGCGTGTTGCCGCTCGAATAGGCATGCGGGTCGCGCGCATCCGCAGGGGCCGAGCCGCCTTGCATCTGCATGTCGCCATGGTCCATGGCGGGCGCGTCGGCCGATGGCGAGGCGCCCTGGTGGGCGGCGTGGTCCGCGGCACCGGCGGCCGGCGCCGGGGCCGCGGACGCCGGAGCCTGCATGCCCTGGTGCGCCGAATGGTCCATGCCTTGCGCCTGCACCGTGGCCGAGAAAGCGGCCGCCGCCAGGGCCACGGCGCCGAAGGTCCAAGTCTTCTTGTTCATGTTCGAGTTCATTCCCCGTCAGGCCACCACGACTTCGCGGAACATGCCGGAATCCATGTGGAGCATCAGGTGGCAATGCCACGCCCAGCGCCCCAGCGCGTCGGCGGTGACGAGGAAGCTGATGCGCTGCGCCGGCTGCACGGGCAGCGTGTGGCGGCGCGCGAGGAAGCTGCCGTCGGGCGCCTCCAGTTCGCTCCACATGCCATGCAGGTGCATGGGGTGGGTCATCATGGTGTCGTTGTGCAGGATGACGCGCACCCGCTCGCCATAGCGCAGGGTCACCGGCGTGGACTTGCCGAATTCCAGGCCGTCGAGCGACCAGGTGTAGCGCTCCATGTTGCCGGTGAGGTGCAGCTCGATCTCGCGCTCGGCGCCGCGCACATCCATCGGGCCACCCACGGTGTGCTGGTCTGCCAGCGTGAGCACGCGCCGGCCGTTGTTGCGCAGGCCGATGCCGGGGTCGTCCAGGTTGGTGCGGGCCATGTCCACGCGCATGTCGGTGCTGGGGCCGTACTCGGTTCGCGCATGCCGAGCCACCGTGCTCGGGCGCGCCAGCGAGGCCGATGCACCTGCGGGCATGGCGTGACCGGCATGCGCCGAGTTCATGCCGTCGGCGTTCGCCATCGCGCCATGGTGGTTCATGGCGCCGTGGTTCATGGCGCCGTGGTTCATCGCACCATGGTCCATGCCGCCACCAGCCGTGCCGCCGCCCATGGCGCCCATCATGTCGGCCATGGTGAGCCACTCGCGGCGGTCCAGCGCCGGCACGTCGGAGGTCAGGCCCGGACGCACGGCCAGGGTGCCGCGGGCATAGCCGGTGCGCTCCATCGACTGGGCGAACACCGTGTAGGCGTCGTCCTTCGGCTCGACGATGGCGTCGTAGGTTTCGCCGGGCCCGAAGCGGAACTCGTCCACCGTGACCGGCTCCTGGTCCACGCCGTCGGCCTGGACCATGCGCAGTTTGAGCCCCGGAATCCGCACGTCGTAGAAGGTGTTGGCCGAGCCGTTGATGAAGCGCAGGCGCACCTTCTCGCCGGGCCGGAACAGGCCGGTCCAGTTGCCGGCGGGCGTGGTGCCGTTCATGAGGTAGGTCAGCGTCGCGGACGACAGGTCGCCCAGGTCGGTCGGGCTCATGCGCATCTGGTTCCACATGCGCCGCTTGTCGAGCGCGGCCTTCATGCCCTCGGCCTGCACGTCGCGGAAGAAGTCCACCGCGGTGGGCTGGTTGAAGTTGTAGTAGTCGCTCTGGGCCTTGAGCTTGGCGAAGACGCGCATGGGGTCTTCATCGCTCCAGTCGGACAGCAGCACGACGTGTTCGCGCTGCACGCGCGTGCCATTGCCTTCGCGCGGCTCGATGACGATGGCGCCGTACATGCCCATCTGCTCCTGCATGCCGGAGTGCGAGTGGTACCAGTAGGTGCCGGCCTGCTCCACCTTGAAGCGGTAGGTGAAGGTGGTGCCCGGCGGAATGCCCGCGAAGCTGATGCCCGGCACGCCGTCCATCTGGAAGGGCAGGATGATTCCGTGCCAGTGGATGGAGGTGTCCTCGCGCAGCTTGTTGGTCACGCGGATGGTGACTTCGTCGCCCTCGCGCCAGCGCAGCGTGGGCGCGGGAATGGAACCGTTGACGGCCACGGCCATGCGCGCGTTGCCGGTGAAGTTCACCGGCAGTTCGGAGACTTCGAGATTGAATTCCGTACCGCTCAGCTCGGGGACGGACGGGCCGGCTTCGCCCGGGCGCGCCGCATGCGCCGGCAGCGCGAACGGCGACAGCCCGAGCATCACGCCGCCGGCGGCCAGGCCCTGGACGAATCGCCGCCGCTCGAACAGCTGGCGGGTCGCCTGGGGCGCGAAGGGAACCTTCTTGTGCATGGGTTTGGTTGCTCTCGATGGATTTGCCTGGCCGGATCGTATGGCGCCATGCCAACAGGCACGCGACCGAAACCTTACATCTCTGTCATCTTGGCTTCGCCGTCGACGGCGCGACATCCCGCCGAGCGCCGGGGCAAGGGAAAACACGGAGGCTGTCCTTACACAATCTTTCTTGATTGCACCCACTTTTTGTATACAAATATGGGGTGCAATCAGTGAACGGCCTTTGAACCCACATCCACCCACGCCAGCCATAGGAGACAAACCCATGAGCACCGCTGTCACCCAAGCCACCGCCCCCCTGCCCGGCACCTCCCATGCCGCGGCAGGGCATGCGGAGGAATCCAACGCCCTGATCAAGCCGGGCTACGACCCGCGCCTGACCAACGAAGACCTCGCCCCGCTGAAGAAGCAGGGCTGGAGCCAATACAACATCTTTGCCTTCTGGATGTCCGATGTGCACAGCGTGGGCGGCTACATCACGGCCGGCAGCCTGTTCTCGCTGGGCCTGTCGAGCTGGCAGGTGCTGGTGTCGCTCGTGGTGGGCATCTGCATCGTGCAGTTCTTCTGCAACCTGGTGGCCAAGCCCAGCCAGGTGACGGGCACGCCCTACCCGGTGATCTGCCGGGCATCGTTCGGCGTGCTGGGCGCCAACGTGCCGGCCGTCATCCGCGGGCTGATCGCGGTGGCCTGGTACGGCATCCAGACCTACCTGGCCTCCAGCGCCTTCATGCTGCTGGCGCTGCACTTCTTTCCCAACCTGGCGCCCTACGCGGACGTGAAGCTGCACGGCTTTGCCGGCCTGTCCACGCTGGGCTGGATCGCCTTCATGCTCATGTGGGTGCTGCAGGCCTTCGTGTTCTGGCACGGCATGGAAGCCATCCGCCGCTTCATCGACTGGGCCGGCCCGGCCGTGTACGTGGTGATGGCCGTGCTGTGCGGCTGGCTGGTGTGGAAGGCCGGCTGGAACAACATCGACATGAACCTGGGCGGCGTCAAGTTCGAAGGCGTGGCCGCCGTGCCGGTGATGCTCAGCGCCATTGCGCTGGTGGTGAGCTACTTCAGCGGCCCGATGCTCAACTTCGGCGACTTCTCGCGCTACGGCAAGAGCTTCGACGCGGTGAAGAAGGGCAACTTCTGGGGCCTGCCGGTCAACTTCCTGTTCTTCTCGCTGCTGTCGGTGATCACCACCGCCGCCACGCTGCCGGTGTTCGGCGAGCTCATCACCGACCCGGTGCACACCGTGGCGAAGATCGACAGCACCACGGCCGTCGTGCTGGGCGCACTCACCTTCATGATCGCCACCGTGGGCATCAACATCGTGGCCAACTTCGTGTCGCCGGCCTTCGACTTCTCCAACTGCGCGCCCAGCAAGATCAGCTGGCGCACCGGCGGCATGATCGCCGCGGTGGGCTCGATCTTCATCACACCGTGGAACCTCTACAACAACCCCGAGGTCATCCACTACACGCTGGACATCCTGGGCTCCTTCATCGGCCCGCTGTTCGGCATCCTCATTGCCGACTTCTACCTGGTGCGCAAGCAGCATGTGGACGTGGACGCGCTCTACACCATGAGCCCCCAGGGCGCCTACTGGTACACCAACGGCGTGAACCGCAAGGCGGTGTGGGCGCTGATCCCCGCGGCCGTGGTGCCCACGCTGTGCGTGCTGGTTCCCACGCTGCAGGGCGCAGCCAACTACGCCTGGTTCATCGGCATGGCGCTGGGCTTCGTCATCTATCTGGCGTTGTCGCGGCGCGCCTGATTTCCCTTTTTCCTTCCTACCGACATGCGCATCAAAGTCATCAACCCCAACACCACGCAGAGCATGACCGACAAGATCGGCGAATGCGCCCGCGCGGCGGCCCGGCCGGGCACCCAGATCATCGCGGTGAGCCCGGCCATGGGGCCCGTCTCCATCGAAAGCCACTACGACGAGGCGCTGGCCGTGCCGGGCCTGCTGCAGGAAGTGGCCACGGGCGAACTCGAGGCGGTGGATGGCTACATCGTGGCCTGCTTCGGCGACCCGGGCCTGCTGGCCGCGCGCGAACTGGCACGCGGCCCGGTGATCGGCATCGCGCAGGCCGCCATGCACATGGCCAGCCTGGTGGGCACGCGCTTTTCCGTGGTCACCACCCTGGCGCGCACCATGGGCCAGGCCTGGCACCTGGCCGAGGCCTACGGCATGAAGCGCTTCTGCGCCAACGTGCGGGCCTGCGAGATCGCGGTGCTCGACCTGGAAAAGCCCGGCAGCAACGCGCGCGAGCGCATCGTCGACGAGTGCCGCCGCGCGCTGGCCGAAGACGGCAGCGACACCATCGTCTTGGGCTGCGCCGGCATGGCCGACCTGTGCCAGTACATCAGCGGTCAGCTGGGCGTGCCGGTGATCGACGGTGTGGCGGCCGCCACGCAGCTGGTCGAATCGATCGTGAGCCTGCGCCTGGCCACCAGCAAGCATGGCGAACTGGCCCACCCGCTGCCCAAGCCCATGACCGGGCTGCTGTCGGACTTCACCCTGCCGGCCGGCCACAAGCCGCTGCTGCAGCGGGCCGCCTGAGAAGCTGGCCGCGCCGGGGCTTGCCGCCATGAAGCCCCGGCACCTGCGCCGGCCTCCGCGTGCCCGGCACAATCGGCCCATGCCCGCCGCCCCCCAGAAACCTGCCGCCGACCCCGTGCCCGACAAGATCGCCACCGTCGAGGGCATTGCGCAGGACATCGCCACCGCCATCGTCGAGAAGCGCCTGCCGCCCGGCACCTGGCTGCGTGAAGAGGCGCTGGGCCGGGTCTATTCGGTCAGCCGCACCAAGATCCGCGCAGCCCTGCTCACCCTCTCGAAGGACAAGCTGATCGAGATCATTCCGGACAAGGGCGCCTTCGTCAGCCGCCCCAGCGTGCAGGAGGCGCGCGAAGTGTTCGGCGTGCGGCGCCTGCTGGAGAGCGAGGTGGTGCGCGCCTTCATCGCCAAGGCCAGGCCGGCGGACTACAAGGCGCTGGAGCAGCACATCCACTTCGAGCGCAGCGCGCTCAAGTCGGGCACCACCACCGGCACGGTGCGCGAACGGCTGCTGGGCGACTTCCACGTGGCGCTGGCCGAGGCGGCCGGCAACCACACGCTGACCGAGCTGGTGCGCGAGCTGGTGGCGCGCAGCTCGCTCATCGCCATGCTCTACCACTCGTCCAACGACCCGCACTGCTCGTCCGACGAGCATTCCGAGCTGCTGCGCATCTGCAAGAGCGGCAACGTGCAGGCGGCGGTCGACTGCATGGCCGAGCACCTGTCGCGCATCGAGGCCAACCTCGACCTGGACAACGAGACGCCCAACCGCCAGCTGGACCTGGTGAAGGCCCTGCTGGCCTGACGCTTTTCACTGCGGGAAGCCACCCGCGCGAGGTTTGTGCTGCACCCCACTGCAGCGGAATCGGGGTTTTCCGCCATACGGCGTGCATGCTAGTTTGTATACAGTTTCGCGTACAAACCATGCGGGATCCAGGTCCCGAGCCTTCTTCCCTGTCAGGAGAAAAGCCAAGATGTCGGCTGCTGCCACCTCCAATGAAACCTCCGCCTCCACAGGCGTCCACCCGGTCGACGAGCGCCTGCCCGCCGGCAAGCTCACGGCCCTGGGCCTGCAACACGTGCTGGTGATGTACGCCGGCGCCGTGGCCGTGCCCCTCATCGTGGGCCGTGCGCTCAAGCTCAGCCCGCACGAAGTGGCCCTGCTGATTTCGGCCGACCTGTTCTGCTGCGGCATCGCCACGCTCATCCAGGCGATGGGCGCCACGCAATGGTTCGGCATCCGCCTGCCGGTGATGATGGGCGTGACCTTCGCCTCGGTGGCCCCCATGGTGGCCATTGCCAATGCCAACGGCGGGCACGCCGGCGCGCAGCTGCTGTTCGGCTCCATCATCGGCGCGGGCATCATCTCGATCCTCATCGCGCCGCTGGTCAGCCGCATGCTGCGCTTCTTCCCGCCGGTGGTCACCGGCACCATCATCCTGGTGATCGGCGTGAGCCTGATGCGCGTGGGCATCAACTGGATCTTCGGCAACCCGGTCGGCCCGACGGCCCCGGCGCTGGTGGACCCGGTCTACGCCAAGTGGCTGGCCGACGTCACCTCGCCCGGCTCGGCGCTGCCGCCGGTGCCCAAGGGCCTGTCGATCGTCCCGACCATGCCCAACCCCAAGTACGCCGACCTCACCGGCCTGGGCATCTCGGCCCTGGTGCTGGTGTCCATCCTGCTGATCGTGAAGTACGCCAAGGGCTTCATCGCCAACATCTCGGTGCTGCTGGGCATCGTCATCGGCGGCGTGGTGTCGGCCGCCACGGGCTTCATGACCTTCGAGAAGGTGGCGCGTGCCGACTGGTTCGACGTGGTGCTGCCCTTCCACTTCGGCATGCCCCAGTTCGACCCGATCCTGATCCTGACCATGACGCTGATCATGATCGTGGTGATGATTGAGTCCACCGGCATGTTCCTGGCGCTGGGCGAAATGACCGACCGGAACATCACGCAGAAGGACCTGGCCAAGGGCCTGCGCACCGACGGCCTGGGCACGCTCATCGGCGGCATCTTCAACACCTTTCCCTACACCAGCTTCTCGCAGAACGTGGGCCTGGTGGCCGTCACCGGCATCAAGAGCCGCTACGTGTGCGTGGCCGGCGGCGTGATCCTGATCGTGCTGGGCCTGCTGCCCAAGATGGCGGCGCTGGTCGAGTCGCTGCCCACCGTGGTGCTGGGCGGCGCGGGCCTGGTCATGTTCGGCATGGTGGCTGCCACCGGCATCCGCATCCTGGCGGGCGTGGACTTCAAGACCAACCGCAACAACCCGATGATCGTGGCGGTGTCCATCGGCATCGGCATGATTCCGCTGATCGCCCCCAACTTCAAGCAGTGGATGCCGCATGCCATCCACTCGCTGGTGGAGTCGGGCATCCTGCTGGCTTCGGTGGCCGCCGTGCTGCTGAACCTGTTCCTCAACGGCGCCAAGCAGGACGAGGCGGCCATCATCGCCGCGGCCAAGCAGGCAGAGGCGCACTGAGCATGCGATTGCTGCCTGCCATGACGAAGTTTCCTGCCCCTGCCTCGCCCTCGCGCCGCCACCTGCTGGCCAGCGCCTGCGCCCTGCCCCTGCTGGCGGCCTGCGGCGCCACCGCGCGCAGTTCAACCGGCTCGCCGCCGCTGAAGGTCGCGGCCCTGTTCGCCGGCAACGTGAAGGACCAGGGCTTCATGGAAGCCGGCTGGCGCGGCCTGCAGCGCGCCGGCACGGAGCTGGGCGTGCAGACCCGCTACATCGACGGCATCGCCCCGCAGAAGGCCCTGCTGGCCCAGGCGCTGGAAGACCTGGCCAAGGACAAGCCCGACCTGATCGTGGCCCACGGCGGACAGAACAACGAAGCCTGCGCCGAAGTGGCCGAGCGCCATCCCGGCACGCTCTTCGTGGTCACGCAGGGCGCAGTGCGCGGCGCCAACCTGGCCAGCTACGACGTGCTGCAGGAAGAATCGGCCTACCTGGCCGGCGTGCTGGCCGCTTCGACCACGCGCACCGGCGTGGTCGGCCACATGTCGGGCATCCGCGTGGTGCCGGGGCTCAAGGGCCGGGCGGCCTACGCCGCCGGCGTGCGCGCCACCGATGCGAAGGTGCGCCTGCTCACCAACTTCTCGGGCAACCAGGACGACAACGCGCTCTCGCGCAAGGTGGCACTGGCGCAAAGCCAGGCCGGCGCGGACGTGATCTTCACCATGCTCAACGCGGGCCGCGACGGCGTCACGCAGGTCTGCCGCGAACAGGGCCGGCGCCAGATCGGCAACGTGGGCGACTGGGTCGCGCGCGACCCGCAGGTCTTCGTGGGTTCGGCCATTGCCGACGTCAGCGTCGGCGTGTTCCAGGCGGTGCGCGACCTGCAGGACGGCCGCTTTCCCACGGGAGAAATCCGCAAGATCGGACTGGCGCAGCGCGACGCGGTGCGCCTCACGATGGCGCAGGACGTTTCGGCCGCAGTGCGCGAACGCATCGAGCGGGTCGCGGCCGAGATTGCGGGCGGGCGCCTGCACGTTCCCACCACCTACGACGGGCCCGAATTCGCCACGCCCGCCTGAGCGCCTGGGCGTGGCTTCGGCGGCTATTCGGCCGCAGCGGTGTGGCGCCGGATCTCGCTGCGCAGCGCCGCCTGGCCGGCGGCCAGCGCGACTTCATAGCTGTCGGCCGGGTCGGGCGCCATGCGCAGCACCCGCGGATGGCCGCCCTGCTCGTCGGTGAGCAGCAGGCGCCAGACATAAGAGCCCGGGGCGGGCTCTTCGACGAGGAGTTCGATGGGCTGTGTCATGGACCAACGATGGACGTTGGCGCGCCTGCTGTCTGTAGGAGAACTACTACCTTGCCCGAGACGAGTGACAGGAAGCAACCGCCTCGCCTACTCGTCCAGGAAACCGCCCCGGTAGAAACTCCACGCCGTGCCGTCGTGCAGGTAGAAGTAGCCGTCGGCACAGAAGTCCTTGCCCGGGAAGTATTCGCGGTAGGCCTTGGGCACCAGCCGCTCGAGTTGCTCGTCGCTCAGTTCCTCGAACTGCTCGGGGGTGATGGGCTGGCCGACGCGCAGGCGTCTTGGAGAGTCGAAATCCATTGTCGTCATCGCGCCGGGCGGCGCGCTTCCATGGAGTGATTCATTGTGCAGGCGCGCCCGGCGGCCATGCCTGAAGCAGCCGGCCGTGTGGTCGTCCACAATGCCCACCGCCTGCATCCAGGCATACACGATGGTCGGTCCGACGAACTTGAAGCCGCGGCGCTTGAGTTCCTTCGAGATGGTTTCCGACAGCGCCGTGCTCGCCGGCACTGCGCCGCCGTTGCCGCGCAGCACCCGGCCGTCGGTGAAGGACCAGCAGAACGCGCTGAAGTCCTCGCCCCGGTCGGCCATCTCGTTGAAGATCTTCGCGCCCTGGATGGTGGCCTCGATCTTGGCGCGCGAACGGATGATGCCGGGGTCGTCCAGCAGGCGCAACACGTCCTTCTCGGTCATGCCGGCCACGCGGCGCGGATCGAACTGGTGAAAGGCCTGGCGGAACGCCTCGCGCTTGCGCAGCACCGTGATCCACGACAGGCCCGCCTGGAAGCCTTCGAGCATCAGGCATTCCCACAAGGCGCGCGGGTCGCGCTCGGGCACGCCCCACTCGTCGTCGTGATAGGCCTGCATGAGCGCATCGGTGCCGGCCCAGGCGCAGCGCTGCGGCACCTTCGTCTTTGCGTCTTCAGCCATTCGCAGACTTGGCCTGCAGCATGGCCGCCATCTTCTGGTGCAGCAGGTTGATGGCCTTGAGCGGCCGCACCATGACCTTGAAATCGGTGATCTGGCCCTGCTCGTTCCAGCGGATCATGTCGACGCCGTTCATGTGGATGCCGTCGAGCTCCAGCTCGAACTCGAGCACCGCATCGCGGCCCTGCCGCACTTCGCGCACGTAGCGAAAGCTCTCGTTGCCCAGCACCTGCAACGCGGCCGAGAGATAGGCCTTGGTGATGGCGCGCCCTGCCTGCGGCGTGTGGACGACGGGCGAGTGGAATATGGCGCCGGGCGCCAGCAGCGTATCGAGCGCCTGCACGTTGCGCTCCTTGAGCACGCGATGCCAGGTGTCGATGGGATCAAGGGGGGTCGAGCTCATAGGTCGGTCGGGTTGAAAGAAAGAAATCAGGGTTTGCAGTCGCCGCCCATGCTCACCGAGCCGTCCTTGCATTCGGTGATGATGGGCGAGGACTTGGGTTTGGGCCGGGCCTGCTGCGGGGTTTGCTGCTGCGGCTGCCCGGATGCGCTGCGCTCGTAGACGATCTTCTTGGTGCCCAGCTCGCAGCTACCCACCACGCGGCCGCTGCTGGGCGCATCGGCGTCGAGGATGGCCAGGGAAAAGTCGTTGACGCCGGAGGCCCGCACCTTGGCATCGATCTGTGCGCGGATGTCTTCGCAGCTGGTGCCCTGGGCATGGCCGGCCGCGGCGCTGCAGGCAAGAAGCGCCGCGGCGGCAAGGCGGTGAATGGTCTTCATGGACAGCAATGTACGACTTGCACCGCCCGCGCCCGCCAGACCGGCGAACATGCCGGTCAGATCATGGCCAGCGGGCGCTTGCGCCCGGGCGGCGGGTGCAGGCGGTCGATCTCTTCCAGCACCTGCGGACTCAGCACCAGTTGCGCCGCCTCCAGGTTCTGCTTCAGGTGCGCCTGGCGCACCGCCTTGGGAATGGCCACCGTGCCCTGGCGCGACAGCACCCAGGCCAGCGCCAATTGCGCGGCGCTCACGCCCAGGCCGGCGGCGATCTTGGCCAGGCCCGCATCGTGCATCACCGCGCCCTGGTCCACCGGACTGTAGGCCATGAGCGGCATCGCCCGCGCCTGCTGCCAGGGCAGCAGGCTGAACTCGGGGCCGCGTTCGCTCACCGAGAAATAGACCTGGTTCACCGCGCAATCCAGCTGCGCCTCGCCGCCGCAGGCCGCCACCAGCTCTTCCATGTCGTCCACGTCGAGGTTGCTCACGCCCCACCGGCGTATGCGGCCGGCCGCGACCAGGGCCCGCATGCCGTCGACCGTTTCCTTGAGCGGATGCTCGCCGCGCCAATGCAGCAGGTAGAGGTCCAGATAGTCCAGGCCCAGGCGCTCCAGGCTGCAGGCGCAGGCAGCCGGCAGGCCCTGGCGTCCGGCGTTGTGGGGGTAGGCCTTGCTGACGATGAACAGGTCCTCGCGCTCCACGCTGCCCGAGCGCACCGCCTGCGCGACGGCCTCGCCCACCAGCTGTTCCGCGCCGCCTTCGGCATACATCTCGGCCGTGTCGATCAGGCGGTAGCCCATGTCGATGCCGGCGCGCAGGGCCGCGAGTTCGGCCGCATGCTCGCCCCTGTCCTCGCCCATGTGCCACGTCCCCATGCCCAGTACGGGAATGCGGCCCGCGCCGCCTCGCAGTTCAAGCGTGTCCATGGGCGGCATCGTAGACCAGCGCCGGCCGCCGCGCTCGCCCGCATCGCGGCGCGCCCTCTATGGACAAGGCGCGACGCGCCTGCCATAGTCAAACGAGCAGCGTCAGCTCTTCATCTTTCACGAACCCATCGGGAGCGAAGACCATGCGCACACTCGAAGCCCTGCGCTCTGCCCTCTCGGAAGGCGGCCCGGACGCCCTGCTCGAATACCTGAACAACGGTGTGGCGCACCGCTACACCGCCGTGTACCGCTTCGACGGCGACCTGCTGCGCAACGTGCTGCTTCGCGACAAGCTCGACCAGATCCGCCCCGACTTCCTGCTGGCAGTGCCGTTCAAGCACAGCTTCTGCCAGTTCGTTTTGCGCGACCAGGTGTTCAGGACGGAGGATTCGCGCCAGGACCGGCGGCTTGACGGCAATCCGTACCAGGGCGTCGTCATTTCGTACCACAGCGTGCCGCTGATGCTGCAGGACGAGGGAACGATGTGGGGAACCCTGAGCCATTTCGACATGCACAGCGTGCCCCTGCCCGACGAGGAATTCGCACTGCTGCAGGGCGCGGCGGACCTCCTGGGCCCCCACCTGCGGCAGCTCGACCGTTGAGCATGGTGCGTTGGCCAACCGTCGGCCGGCTGGGCTAAAGTCGGCCGACCATCATGCGAACTCCCCAACTCGAGCGCGGCGCCTTCCTGCTGCTGCTGACAGCGATTACCGTGGCCTTCTGCTGGGTGCTGCTGCCCTTTGCCGGCGCCGTGATGTGGAGCGTGGCGCTGGCCATTCTCTTCACGCCGGTCTACCGGCGGCTGGTGCACCGGATGAAGGGGCGGCGCAACCTCGCCGCACTCGTCACGCTCACGGTGGCGCTGGTGATCGTCATCCTGCCGCTGGTGGCGATCGTGATGTCGCTGGTGGGCGAAGCGGCCAACGTATCGCAGCGCATGCGTTCGGGCGACATGAGCTTCACGCGCTACCTGCAGCAGATGATCAATGCCATTCCGCGCTGGGCCATGGACCTGCTCGACCGGATCGGCCTGGGCGACCTGGAGGCCATGCTCGACAAGGTGGCGCAGGGCGCCGCTGCGGCCAGCCAGCAGATCGCGACGCGCGCGCTGGCCGTCGGGCAGAACACCTTCGAGTTCCTCGTCAGCTTCGGGCTGATGCTGTACATGCTGTTCTTCCTGCTGCGCGACGGCAGGCAGTTGTCGGCCACCATCCGCGACGCGCTGCCGCTGGCCCGGCCGCACGCCAACTTTCTGCTGGACAAGTTCATCACGGTGGTGCGCGCCACGGTCAAGGGCAACATCGTGGTGGCAGTGGTGCAGGGCCTGATCGGCGGCCTGGCGTTCTGGGGCCTGGGTGTGCAGGGGGCACTCGTGTGGGGCGTGGTCATGACCATCCTGTCGCTGCTGCCGGCGGTGGGTGCGGCGCTGATCTGGGGGCCGGTGGCGGTCTACTTCCTGGCCACCGGAAGCGTCTGGCAGGGCGTGACGCTGACGCTGATCGGCGTGTTCGTCATCAGCCTGATCGACAACGTCCTGCGCCCCGTGCTGGTGGGCAAGGACACGCAGATGCCCGACTACATCGTGCTGATGTCGACCGTGGGCGGGCTGGCCTTGTTCGGCATCAACGGCTTCGTCATCGGGCCGGTGATTGCGGCGATGTTCATGGCGGCCTGGCATGTGTTTGCCGCGACCGAAGCGGGGCGCAGCGACACGCCGCCCGTCTGACGCTGCCGCCACGAAGCCCTGCCCACAGGGCTGCGAACAGGAATGGCCGGCCTCCGGCAGGCCAGGGCCGGAAGGAATAAGATCGCCCGGTGACCTCGATCCTCAATGCCGACCTGCACTGCCACTCCGTGGTGTCCGACGGCACGCTCACGCCAGAGGAACTGGCGGCACGCGCGGCCGCCAACGGCGTGGAGCTGTGGTCGCTCACCGATCACGACGAGGTTGGCGGGCAGCACCGCGCGGCAGCCGCCGCCAAGGCCAACGGCATCAAGTACCTCACCGGCACCGAGATCTCCGTCACCTTCGCCAACGAAACCGTCCACATCGTGGGCCTGGGCTTCGACCCCGACGATGCCGCCATGAAGCAGGGCCTGTACGACACCCGGGGCGGGCGCGGGCGCCGCGCACAGGAAATGTCCGAGGGCCTGGCCCGCGTGGGCATCCATGGCGCCTACGAAGGCGCCCTCAAGTTCGTCGGCAACCCCGAGCTCATCTCGCGCACCCACTTCGCGCGCTTCCTCGTCGAAGGCGGCTGGTGCAAGGACACCAACGAGGTATTCCGCAAGTACCTCACCGAAGGCAAGCCCGGCTACGTGCCGCACCGCTGGGCCAACCTGAAGGACGCCATCGGCTGGATCCACGACGCCGGCGGCCTCGCCGTCATTGCGCACCCGGGCCGCTACAAGTTCACCGCCAACGAAGAGTACGCGCTCTTCCTCGAATTCAAGGCCCACGGCGGCCAGGCCATCGAGGTGGTCACCGGCAGCCACAGCCCGCCCGAATACGTCGAATACGCCGAGAAAGCCATCGAGTTCGGCTTTGCCGCATCGCGCGGCAGCGACTTCCACAGCCCCGACGAAAGCCACTGCGACCTCGGTCAACTGCCCTGGCTGCCCGGCAACCTGAAACCGGTGTGGGAACTGCTGGAAAGCCGCGTCCGGTGAACGCCGGAGGCCCGGCTCGATGAGCGTAGTCCAGCCCGTACCCAAGGGCACGCGCGACCTCGAATCCGAACGCATCCTGGCCGGCATCGGCCTGGTGGTGCTGGCCACGGCCTGCTTCGCCACGCTGGACACGGCCACCAAGGTGTCGACCGCGGCAGTGCCGGTGATCATGGGCGTCTGGTTCCGCTACACCTTCCAGGCGGCCGCCATGGCGGCGGTGCTGCTGCCGCGCCACGGCCTCGCGGTGCTGCGCACCGCGCATCCCAGGTTCCACCTGCTGCGCGGCGCGCTGCTGATGGCCTCCAGCGTGCTGGCCTTCCTGAGCCTGCGCTACATGCCCATGGCCGAATTCACCGCCATCGTGCTGGTGGTGCCGCTGGTGGTCACGCTGCTGGCGGCCACCACCCTCAAGGAAACCGTCTCGCCCCTGCGCTGGGGCCTGACCGCCGGCGGCTTCGTGGGCACGCTGATCGTGCTGCGTCCCGGCGGCGATGCCTTCAGCTGGGCCTCGCTGCTGCCGCTGGGGCTGGTGGCCACCAACGCCTGGTTCCAGGTGCTGACCAGCAAGCTGGCGCAGACCGAGAATCCGCTGACCATGAACTTCTACAGCGGCTGGGTGGGCGCCATCATCTGCTCGCTGCTGCTGCCCTTTGCGTGGACCGCGCTGCCGTCGTGGCACTGGTGGGCGCTGCTGTGCCTCATGGGCTTCATGGGCACCGTGGGACATTTCATGCTGATCCTGGCCTTCCAGCGCGCCCCGGCCTCCACGCTCACGCCCTATCTCTATGCCCAGATCGGCTTTGCCATGCTGGGTGGCTGGCTGGTGTTCGCGCGCGTGCCCGACGTTGTCTCGCTGATGGGTATCGGCCTGATCGCGGTATGCGGCGCCGCCGGCGCTTGGCTCACGGTCAAGGAACGCCGCGTGCCCATCGAACCCGCCGAGTCCTGATTCCGTAGACTGCAGCAACCATGGCCCAGTTTTTCGAAGTCCACCCCGACAACCCGCAGCAGCGCCTCCTCAAGCAGGCGGCGGCCCTGCTGGCGCGCGGCGAGATCGTTGCCGTGCCCACCGACTCCAGCTACGCGCTGGCCTGCCACCTCGACGACAAGGACGCGGTGGAGCGCCTGCGGCGCATCCGCCAGGTCGACGAGAAGCACCACCTCACGCTGCTGTGCCGCGACCTGAGCGAGCTGGCCAACTATGCGCGGGTGGACAACAAGCAGTACCGACTGCTCAAGTCCGCCACGCCCGGGCCCTACACCTTCCTGCTCGAAGCCACCAAGGAAGTGCCGCGCCGGGTGAGCCATCCGCAGCGCAAGACGATCGGCCTGCGCGTGCCGGAGCACACGGTGCTGAGCGAACTGCTCATGCTCCATGGCGAGGCGCTGCTGGCCACCACCCTCATCCCGCCCGGCGAGACCGAGGCCCTGAACGACGCCCAGGAAATCCGCGAGCGTTTCGAAAAGCAGATCGGCGGCGTGATCGACGCGGGCGCCTGCCCCTCCGAGCCCACCACCGTGGTCGACCTGACCCCCATGGGCGAAGGCGGCGACCCGGTGGTCATCCGCCAGGGCCGCGGCGCCCTCGCCCCGCTGGGCCTCTAGCCCCGTCGGAGGAGCGCCTGCGGGGCTCTGAGACAATTCGAGGGTGGATATCAATCAACTCGTTCAAACCGTCCTCATCTACGCCCTGCCCGTGATCTTCGCCATCACCGTGCACGAGGCGGCCCACGGCTATGCGGCCCGCTACCTGGGCGACAACACCGCGTGGATGATGGGCCGGGTCACGCTCAACCCGATCAAGCACATCGACCCGATCGGCACCATTGCGATGCCGCTGCTGCTGTATTTCGCGACCTCGGGCGCCTTCCTGTTCGGCTATGCCAAGCCGGTGCCGGTGAACTTCGGGCATCTCAGACACCCCAAGCGCGACATGGTGTGGGTGGCACTGGCGGGTCCGGCCTCCAACTTCGTTCAGGCCATTCTCTGGGCGCTGCTGCTGGTGGGGCTGCTGGCCGTGGGCATCCAGGAGCCATTTTTCGTGCGAATGTGCCAGGCCGGCGTGCTGGTCAACCTGGTGATGTGGGCCTTCAACCTTTTTCCACTGCCGCCGCTCGACGGCGGACGCGTGCTGGCCGGCCTGCTGCCGCGCGGCGGCGCGCAAGAGCTGCTGGCGCGCATCGAGCCCTATGGCTTCTTCATCGTCATGGGCCTGGTGATTGCCGGCGTGGTGGGCAACTGGTGGCTGCGCCCGCTCATGGACTTCGGCTACCAGGCCATCAACTTCCTGCTGACCCCTTTCGCGGCGCTGCTGCGCTGAAGCTTTTTTCGCCATGACTTCGTCGTCTTCCTCCAAAGTCACCCGCTACCTCACCGGCATCACCACCACCGGCACGCCGCACCTGGGCAACTACGTGGGCTCGGTGCGCCCCTCGGTGCAGGCCAGCCTGCGCAGCGACGTGCAGAGCTACTACTTCCTGGCCGACTACCACGCGCTCATCAAGTGCGACGAGCCGGCGCGCATCCAGCGCTCCACGCTCGAAATCGCCGCCACCTGGCTGGCCTGCGGGCTCGATCCGCAGCGCGTGACCTTCTACCGCCAGTCCGACATTCCCGAAATTCCGGAACTCACCTGGCTGCTCACCTGCGTGAGCGCCAAGGGCATGCTCAACCGCGCCCACGCCTACAAGGCCGCGGTCGACAAGAACGAGGCGCGCGGCGAGGACCCCGACGCCGACGTGAGCGCGGGCCTGTTCATGTATCCCGTGCTGATGGCGGCCGACATCGTGATGTTCAACGCCCACAAGGTGCCGGTGGGCCGCGACCAGGCCCAGCACCTGGAGATGGCGCGCGACGTCGCGCAGCGCTTCAACCATTTGTACGGCGAGCACTTCGTGCTGCCCGAGGCCGAGATCGACGACGCGGTGGCGCTCCTGCCGGGCCTGGACGGCCGCAAGATGAGCAAGAGCTACGACAACACCATTGCGCTCTTCACCCCGCGCGCGCAGTTGCAAAAGCTGATCGCCGGCATCGTGACCGACTCGCGCGCCCCGGGCGAGCCCAAGGACACGGAAGGCTCCGCCCTCTTCCAGATCTACCAGGCCTTTGCCAGCGAGGAAGAGACCGAGGCGCTGCGCCGCGCCTACGCGGACGGCATCGCCTGGGGCGACGCCAAGCAGATGCTGTTCGAGCGGATCGACCGTGAAATCGCGCCCAAGCGTGAGCGCTACGAAGCGCTGATGGCCGACCCGTCCCAGATCGAGACCATCCTGCTGGCCGGCGCCGAGAAGGCCCGGGCGATTTCGCGGCCGCTCATGTCACGTTTGCGACACGCCGTGGGCCTGCGCAGCCTGGCCTCGGGCGCAAAAGCTGCCGCCCCCAAGGCGGCCAAGGCGGCCAAATCCAGCAAGGCGGGCTTCAAGCAGTATCGGGAACGAGACGGAATGTTCTACTTCAAGTTGCTGGATGAACAAGGAAGTACGCTTTTGCAAAGCCGCGGCTTCAAGACACCGCAAGAAGCGGGCCTTGTTATTGGCGGGATGCAACAAACACCCCGCGATTTCGTGAATTCCTACGCAGATTTACTGGAACCCGTCGACAATCAAACTGCGCTATCTGCAGTAAAAGTGCTGGAAGCGCTCGCCAACCCAACAGGCGATCAGTAAAGGGATAGGACAAGCGCACCGCGCCCGAGAACAATCACAAGAGCAGGGTTCAGCCAGCAGCGGTGCATGAGAGTAGAAAAGAAGCATGAGCATTTACGTCATCGACGACCACCCCTTGATGCGTGACGCCATCGTGATGGTGCTGCGCCGTCTGCGTCCGGCCGAGAACATCGTCGAACTCGAACGCCTGGACCGCCTGGCTGCCGCAGTGCGCCAGCACGGCACGCCCGACCTCTTCTGCCTGGACCTCAAGCTGCCCGACACCACCGGCGTCTCTGGCGTGCTGGCCGTCAAGAACAGCTATCCGGGCATTCCAATCGCGGTGTATTCGGCTTCGCCGGCAGGCGACATGGAAGAAGCCTGCATCGAGGCCGGCGCCGACATCTACATCGAGAAGTCGGCCGGCTCCGCAGAACTCACCGCCGCCCTGCGCGGCCTGCTGCAGGCCGACGATGAGCGCGAGGAAGCCACCCCCGCCAGCAGCGGCAAGCTGTCCAAGCGCCAGACGCAGTTGATCGCCATGCTCGACAAGGGCATGAGCAATCGCGAGATCGCGACCCAGCTCGAAATCAGCGAGCACACGGTGAAGGTGCACCTGTGGCGCCTGTTCCGCCGCCTGGGCGTGAAGAGCCGCACGCAAGCCCTGCACCACGCCCGCAACCACGGTCTGCTGATGAGCAGCAACACCTGATCGAGCGCGCGGCGCAAGCTCGCCGCCAAGAAAAAAACGCGCGCCATCGGCGCGCGTTTTCATTTGGATGAGCGAACCAGCCTAGCCCACCGCGCCCGTGATGCGCGCCTGCGCCTGCATCTCGTCGGCATCGTTCAGCGCCACCCGGAACACGCTGCCGCGCCCCAGGCGGGAACGGACGCTGACCGGATGGCCCAGCGCATGCGACAGGCGCGCCACGATGGCCAGGCCCAGCCCGAAGCCGTCCGACGTGCCGGCATGGTCGGCCACCTTGTAGAACTCCAGGAACACGTCGCGCAGGTGCTCGCGGGCGATGCCGATGCCGGTGTCCCACACCTCCACCCGCAGCCCTTCGCTGGTCTGGCGCGAGGCGATGAGCACGCCGCCTTCGGGCGTGTACTTGATGGCGTTGGCGATCAGGTTGCCGATCATGCGGCGCACACGGATGGGGTCGGTGAGGACGGTGCCGCTTCTTGCATGCACCCGGAAGCTCAGGCCCTTGGCCTCGGCCACCGGGCGGTACTGCAGCTCCAGGTCGTGCAGCAGCTGCTTCACGTCCACCCGCTCGATGTGCAGCCGCACCTGGCCCGAGTCGATGCGCGCCAGGTCGAACAGCGAGTCGAAGAGCGCGTTCACCGCATGGGTGGCGCGCACGATCTTGGGCGCGATGTCCTGCACCAGCTCGGGCTCGTTGCGCAGCCAGTCCGCGTACAGCGACAGCGCCAGGACCGGCTGGCGCATGTCGTGCGCGGCACTGGCCAGGAAGCGGTTCTTCATGGCCACCGCCGCCACCGCTGCCTGGCGCTGCTGCGTGAGCGAGTTGATCAGGATGTGGTTGTGATAGAGCAACTCGAAGCTGTTGCGCGCCGTCTCGTGGATGCGCCGGCTGGCGCGCAGCAGCATCCACCAGTGCAGCAGCGGCAATGCGAGGAAGCCGTAGTTGAAGTGCGGATTGCTCAGATCCATCTGCGTGACCCGCAGCGCCACGCACGCCATCATGGTCAGGAACAGCGTGTTGACATAGCGGCGCAACAGCGGCGGATGCAGCGACAGCCCATTGAGCGGGAAGGTGGCCACGCCCGCCACGATGAGCCAGCTCATGAACTGGTTCATGAGCGGCGTGCGCTCGAAGAAGATCAGCACCGACAGGCCCCAGACAAAGGCGCTGCCGCTCCACAGCGGGTGGTAGCGCTCCATGAACTGCTGCTGGGCGGACGAGTCGCGTGCGGCGTACTGCGAGGCGTACACGCGCTCGCCCCACACGCGGAAGGCGGTGGCGATCAGGCCCAGTACCAGCCACACGAACAGCTGCCAGACGGGCACATAGCCCCAGCTGAGGCCGATCATGGCCGGCATGAGCGCCGCGGCGAGCAGGTAGGAGCCGCGCGCCGCGCGCATGAGGCTGCGGATGAGTTCTCCGCGCACCCATGGCTCGGCCTCGTCCGCCGTGGCGGGCGCGGGCGTCAGGCTGGCGAAGGAGGAATTTCCCAGGCCGGCAAATGCGGAGCTGCCGCGCACGTCAGCCGCCCGTTGCCGGCTGCGCGGCCGACGCCGCCGCCTGCTTCTGCCGTTCCTTCCAGGCCGCGTCGTCCATGACCAGGCGGAAGCCGATGTGCGACATGCTGGTGTACGGGTCGGTGCCGCGCCGTGCGCTCGGGCGATAGCTCATGCAGAAGTCTTCGTTGCACAGGAAAGAGCCGCCGCGGGTGACGCGCTTGGGCGCGTTGACGGGCACGCCCGGCTCGCTGGGGTCGAAGCTGTCCTGCGGGCCGCGCGGGTTGTCGGCCAGCTTGCCGCTGGCGGCCTCGCGCACGAACTGGTCCGCGCGATACCAGTCGGACACCCACTGCCAGGCATTGCCCGTCATGTCGTACAGCCCGTAGCCGTTGGCCGGGAAGGTGCCCGCAGGGCTGGTGCCGGCGGCGCCGCCGGCCTTGGCGCTCACCACCGGAAAGCGACGGTCCTGCTGCCCCTGCCAGACATTGGCCATCTGCTGCTTGTCGGGCGTGAATTCCTCGCCCCAGGCGTAGGTGGCCTGCTCCAGGCCGCCGCGCGCGGCGAATTCCCATTCGGCCTCGGTGGGCAGGCGCTTGCCCGCCCACTTCGCATAGGCCAGCGCATCGGCATAGCTGACCTGCACCACGGGATGGTCGTCCTTGCCGTCGATGTTGGTGCCCGGGCCTTGCGGGTGGCGCCAATCGGCGCCGGGCACATAGCGCCACCAGCGTGTCACGTCGCTGTAGTCCACCACGGCGGGCGTGCCGACGAAGACCATGGCGCCCGGGACCAGCGCGCTGTCCGGCGGACGCGGCGTTCCGGGCGGCAGCTGGACCTTGAGCGTTTCCCAATCCGCGGGCAGCTCCGCCGTGGTCCGATAGCCGGTGGCTTCGACGAACCTGCGGAACTGCGCATTGGTGACGTGCTGGCGGTCCATCCAGAAGCCGCCGACGCGCGCCGGATGGGCGGGCTTTTCATTGGCCTGGGCCTGCTTGCTGTCGCTGCCCATCAGGAATTCGCCACCGGGCACCCAGGCCATGCCTTCGGGTCCGATGCGGCCGTCGCCAATGCGCAGCTGCGGTGCCTTCTTGCCGCCGCTGTCGGCCAGCAGCATGGCGCCGCCATAACCCGCGGCGGCGCAGGCCACGACCACCGCCCCCACCAGCCACAAGCGCCTGCCCGCGGACGGCTGCGGTGCCGGCGCGACGGTCGGCTTGGGCGCCTGAGGGGCGGATTTGCTGGCGGATGGACGGGACTTGCTTCGACTCATTCCCGCACTGTAGCAAGAGCGTGCCACTCCTGGCACGCAGTTCCCCTTCGCCTTGACAGGCCCTGGAAACGCGTCAATACTGAACTCAATGGTTAAGTTTTCCGATCCTGGCGAATCCGTCGACCTCGACCGCATCTTTGCCGCGCTGGCCGACCGCACCCGGCGCGACATCCTGCTGGCGCTTGGCGAAGGCGAGCGCAGCGTGTCCGAACTTGCGCAGCCCCACGGCATGTCGCTGCCGGGGTTCATGAAGCACCTGCGCGTGCTGGAAGACGCCGGCCTGGTTGCCCGCGCGAAAGAGGGCCGCGTGGTTCGCTGCGAACTTTCCGCGCAGCCCTTGCAGGAGGCCGCCGTGTGGCTGTCGCGCTACGAGAAGTTCTGGACCGAGCGCTTCGACGCGCTGGGTCGATTCCTCTACCACCAGAAGGAGCTGACACCATGGCCGAAGAAGCCGCTGCCGCCGCCCGCGAGCGCCCCATCCTCCGCATCCAGCGGATCTACGCCGACATCGCGCCGGAGCAGCTCTGGCACGCCTGGACCGACCCGAAAGCGCTGAGCGTCTGGTTCGGCCCGGGCGAAGACAACTCGGTGATCCATGCGCGCACCGACGTGCGCGTGGGCGGCAGCTTCTGCGTGGCGTTTCGCCTGGTCAATGGCAACGAACATGAGGTGAGCGGCATCTACAAGGAAGTGGTGCATGCCCGAAAGCTTGTGTTCACCTGGACCTGGCGCGACTCGCCCGAGCGCGAGTCGCTGGTGACGGTACTGCTCGTGCCCACCACAACTGGCACCCGAATGGACTTCCTGCACGAGCAGTTCTTCGACCAGGCCGAACGCGACGACCACGAGGGCGGCTGGCTTCCCACCATCGACAAGCTGGGACGCTTTCTCGGGTCGAGCGCGGACAACGCGGCCTGAACCTCTCGATCACTTCACCCAAAGGACCCACGCCATGAACATGCGCATCGACAAGCAACCGCACCGTGTCGCATCCCGCGACGAATGGATCGAGGCCAGCCGCCGCCTGGTGGCGCGCGAGAAGGAACTCACCCGCGCCCACGACCGCCTGGCCGAGGAACGACGGGCCCTGCCCTGGGTGCGCATCGACAAGGACTACCGCTTCGGCACGTCCGCAGGCCAGCAGCGGCTGATCGACCTGTTCGGCGAGAACGAGCAACTGCTCGTCTACCACTTCATGCTGGCGCCGGGCGACGAGGCGGGCTGCATCGGCTGCTCCTTCCTGATCGACCACATCGACGGCGTGCTCGTGCACCTGCGCCACCACGGCGTGTCGGTGGTCGCCGTGTCGCGCGCACCGCTGGAAGAAATTGCCCGCTACCGCTCACGCATGGGCTGGAACATTCCGTGGGTGTCGTCGCACGGCAGCGATTTCAACTACGACTTCAAGGTGTCCTTCCGCCCAGAGGAGGTGGCGGCCGGCGAGGTCGACTACAACTTCAAGCGCCAGGCGCCCTGGGGCGAAGAGGCCTCGGGCCTGAGCGCCTTCATCCGCAACGACCAGGGCGAGGTGTTCCACAGCTACTCGTCCTTCGGCCGCGGGGGCGAGGCCCTGCTGCCGGCCTACGCCCTGCTCGACATGACGCCGCTGGGGCGCCGCGAGCCGGCGCAAGGCCCGAAGATGAGCAGCTGGGTGCGCCGCCACGACGAATACGAGCCGCAGCCGCAAGCGACATCGCAGCACGGCTGCTGCCACTGAACCGGCCGGCAGCAAGGAACAGCCATGCAGATGATCACCCCATTTCTCTGGTTCGACGGCAATGCGCAGGACGCCATCGACTTCTACACATCGATCTTCAGGAACGCGCGCGTCACCAGCCTGATGCCGGGCCCCGACGGCAAAATGATGGGTGCGTCCTTCGAGCTCGAGGGGCAGTCGTTCATGGCGCTCAACGGCGGGCCGCAGTTCCAGTTCTCCCCGGCCATCTCGCTGTATGTGCATTGCGAATCGCAAGAGGAAGTCGACCACTACTGGTCCCGCCTGGGCGAAGGCGGCAGCTACCAGCCTTGCGGATGGCTCCAGGACAAGTTCGGCCTGTCGTGGCAGATCATCCCCGGCATTCTGAGCCGCATGCTGGGAGACAAGGACAGGGCACGGGCCGGCCGTGCCATGCAGGCCATGATGAAGATGAGCAAGATCGACATCGCGGCGCTGCAGGCCGCCTACGACGGGGTTTGATATCGTCCGACAGGTCCGGCACGGCCGCCGGGCATAAGGTCGCGCTCCAGAGCTGCACGCAAAGGAGCGCCCCATGCAAACCGCCCTCGACGGCCAGCAGGTTGCCGACTACCTCGAGTCACACCACCTGGTATTGGTCACCGCCGAATCCTGCACTGCCGGCCTGATCGCCTCGCGCCTGGCGGACGTTCCCGGCGCGGGCGCCGTGCTGGAAAGCGCCTTCGTGGCCTACAGCCCAAAGGCCAAGTTCAAGCACCTGGGCGTGAAGCCGGCCACCATCGATGCGCACGGACTCACGAGCGAAGCGGTGGCACTCGAGATGGCACGCGGCGCCCTCGCCCGCAGCGACGCGAATGTGGCGATCGCGAACACAGGCGTTGCCGAGGTGCCGGATGGTGAAGCGGATCTGGAACCCGGCACCCAGTGCTTTGCCTGGGTGTTCCGCACCGGCCCGCTCACCGAACAGGCCTTTACCGAAACGCGCGTGTTCAGCGGCGAAAGAAACGAGGTACGCGAAGCGGCCGCCGAGCACGCGCTGGACGCCCTGGTCGAGCACCACCGCAGTCTTCACCGCTGAGCATCAGGACGCATTCAGTTCCAGGGCAGTCGGCAGAAAGGCCGGCCCTCCACATCCGCCCAGATGCACGCCCGGATACAGGCAATGATGAGCCGGCGATCAGGTGCGGCCGGCACCGCCGCGAGACGGATGAACATGATCGGCTCCCTCACGGTGCGCGCTCGAGCATCCGGTGCACCTGGTAGCCCAGCAAGTACCAGAAGTACGCCTCGGCCTCGCCGGTCACCCGCAGCCTCGAACCGGAGCTGGGAGAGACGCATTCGTAGCAATAGCGCCAACCCATGCGATCCGCTTCTTGTTGTTCCCAGTTGTTGTTCTCGTGCCCTTTCATGGCTGTCTCCTGCTCGGGAAGATCCCGTATGCAAGGTATAAGCCCGGCCAGCAATTTCCGGCACCGGCTGGCAGCGGCTCGAACCGTCAGCCGCCGGGTTCAACGGCTGTCCGCCAAGAGGGTGTCGGCGGGCGTCGGAATCGGCTGACAAGACCCGCGCAACTGGGGTTGCGCGTCTTCTTCGGTGGAAGGGCCGGTCGGCTCCTTCGGTTGGGGATCGGGGTCGTCCTGGCCGGGCACCGGCTCGGGCGGCGGCTCTTCGCTGCCGGGCTGCAGGGGCCGCCGGGAAACGTCAGCCGGCAACTTCGGTTTCATCGGCAAGTGCGCGGCGCCCCTTCGGCGTGATGCACAGCACCTGCGCGGCCTTGTGCACCTGCGCGCCGCCTTCCAGCGTCTCGACCGGCGGAATAAGAGCGGTGACCAAGCCGGCTGCGCGAAGTACTCGCAACCGATCGATATCGGCGGGCGCATAGAGCGCCGCGGGCAGTTCCTGGTCGGCCAGGCGTCTGAGCAGTTCCATGGGCATGGCCCGAGTCTCCTTTCGCGGCGGCTGCCGTGAAGAACCATCCTGCGGCCATCCGCCGGGCCATGCAAGCTTGTCCATTCCGCGGAGGTTGACTTGCCACCGCCCAACTCGCGTAAGCTTTGCGGTTGCCTCCCCATCCAGAGCACGGAATCCCATTGCAAGAAAACCAAGATCACTACGACAAGCAACAGGCGCAACAAGACGACGCGTGCGCTGTTCTACCCACGGGCTGGCGCCTAGACCTGAAGCTCGGCCCCGACGCGGCCGGCGAGTTCGGCGGCGTGGCCGAAGTGTGGGAAGGCTCCGAGATGCGCTGCCGCCTGGTGCTCACGCTGTGCGGACAGGACCGTGCCGCCGCGGTGGCACGCGTCAACAAGCGCGTGGAAGATTGGGTGTCCGAATGGCTGGCGCGCCCGCACAGCGGCGACACGGACTTCACGCAGCTCGAATGAGCCTGCTCAAGTGAAGCGCCAGAAATAGAAAAGGGCCTGCGAGGCCCTTTTTCTATTTCTGCGCTCGAGATCCGGCGCTGGAAGAACGATGTCAGTGCGCCATCTCGCGGCGTGCCACCGGCGGACAGCGAGGCGTCACGTCGATCCAGCAGGCAAAGATGGGATGCCCGTCGATGATCTGCGGAGGCGCGGCGCGGTGCGCCCTGAAGCCCTCGCGGCGCAGCAGCCGCTCGATGCCCAACGGGGACACCGTGATCAACCGCTGCGCGCCCTGCGCTGCCGCGACTTCGATCGCCTTCTCCAGGAGACCAACCGCAACGGGCGACGAGAACTGCCCGAGCGCCCCCGTGCCGGTGGCAGTGAAGTCGACGGCGGCGAACCGCGACAGCTCCCACACCAACGGATCCTTGGGTGGCTCCGCGCCTCCCATCAACTGCGGGAAGACGTCTCCCAGAAGGTAGGACTGGGTGGTGGGCAGCAGGCGCGCGGTGCCGATCACGTTCTGCTGCGCATCGCGCGCCGCCAGATAAAGCGTGCCCGAATGGTCGAACTGGTCGCGCTCCAGGCCGGGCGGCGTGTCCAGTTGCCAGCCCAGCATTTCGACGAAGACCTTGTAGCGGTACCGCTCGACGCTCTCGAGCAGTTGAGGGGTCAGTTCATGGGGGCGGCCGGCGAGTACTTCCATTTGGTTAATCCCGAGTTGTATCGGGAGATTTCAGCCTTCCGCGCATGCATACGGAACTATCAGTTCTTGTAGGTCGACCCCGTGCCGGCCCGGAACGCGGCGTCGAGCGCAGCACGCTGCCAATCGATGGCGTCGATGAAGTGGGCCAGCACCTGCAGGCTGTCTTCCCAGGTCATGGGCACGCTGGACTCCGACACCACCAGGATGTTGGTTCGCGGAAGGCCCAGCCGCACAACCTCTGACTGGCCGGGGGTTCCTCGCCACTCCCAGTCCCAGCCGATGCTGAGCGCCGGCACGGCCGGGCTGACCCACTCCGTGTAGCCCGACAAGGTTGTGGCAGCCCCGCAACGCTGGACCGGGTCGATGACCTCGTCGTCGACATTGGAAATGAGGTGCTGCAGCGAAATGCTGCCCAGTTCCTGCGTCTGGAGCCGCAGGTATCCGTCGGCTGACACGATCCTCATACGCAATTTCCTCCTACGGTTGGCATGTGAGGGCTAGCGCGCGCAACGCCCTCCAAATATTTCATCGCGGATCACGGCCCGGCGTCCTCCTCAAAAAAAGGTGAGGGCCGACGGCTTCCCTGCACAATTCTTCACATTGGTTAGCACAGCCCGCACTGCGCCCGAGTCAGACGGACCCGATTCATGTAAATTGAACACTCAGGGTTTCATTTCGATCACCAACACGTCGACACCCCACCGAGCCTGCCATGCCACATTTCGGGCGACAGACCTCATTCGCCTGGACGCGGGTCCGTCATGCAGCCATCTGCTGAGAACCTGCTGACAGCACTGGATCGCGCGTCCAGCGAGCAAGCCGTGTTCGCGGCGCTCCAGGCGGAGGCGCGCCGGCTGGGCTTCGAGCACTGTGCCTATGGCCTGCGCCTGGCGGTGCCGGTTTCCAACCCCAAGGTGATCACGCTCAACGACTACCCCGCCGCCTGGCAGGCGCGCTACCTGGCGGCCGGCTACCTGCAGATGGACCCCAGCGTGCGGCACGGGCAGCAAAGCCAGCGGCCGCTGGTGTGGACGGACGAGGTCTTTGCCTCCGCACGTTCGCTGTGGGAAGAAGCCCGCGAGCACGGCCTGCGGGTGGGCTGGGCCCAGTCGAGCCTGGACGGCTTCGGCGTGGGCGGCATGCTGACGCTGTCGCGCTCGACCGAACTGCTCAGCGACCAGGAACTCGCGGCCAAGGACAGCGAAATGCGCTGGCTGGTGCAAGCCGCGCACCTGGCGCTGTCGCGCCTCATGAAGCCGCGCTACGCCGTGCAGCCCGAGGTCCCCCTCACGCCACGCGAGATCGAGGTCCTCAAGTGGACTGCAGACGGCAAGACCGCCGCCGACATCGGTGCGATCCTGGGAATTTCGGTGCCGACGGTGAACTTTCACATCAAGAACGTGGTGCACAAGCTGGGAGCGGCCAACAAGACGGCCGCGGTGGTGCAGGCCCTGCTTTCCGGACTGCTCAACTAGCTTGCCTTGCCGCGCGCCATCGCGGACCTATCAATTCTGTGAGCTGTGCGCCGCCTGCAAACGCAGTTCAATTCGCGCATGGGACTCGCAAGGTATCTCAGTGGCGCTGAAATTCGCGTGCATCTGGCGCCGGGCGCGCTGATTGCCTGCGAGGTCAAACGCGTCTGGGGGCGTGCCAGCGTCTCCCGAAAGGCCAGCTTCCAGTTCTTCGGGGGCGAACGTCCCGCCGCCATGGATGCGCTGCGAGGCTGGGTGCAGGAAGCGCCGGTGCCGCGCTCACTTTCCTGGATCGTGGGGCCGACCGAGGCGCAATACTTCGTCCTGCCCTGGTCGCCGGCCTGGGTCGACCCCGACAGCCGCTACGCCTACGCCCGTGCCCACTACGAGCAGCTCTACAGCACCGATTCGCGTGACGTGTCCTTCAGCTTCTCGGACCCCGCACCGGACGGCGGACAGCTGGTGTCGTGCATTTCCTCCGCGCTGCATGTCGAACTCGCGGACTTTGCCGTTCAGTGCGGCTGCGAACTGGATTCCATCAAACCTTCGGTGGCAACGGTCTGGAAGCGCTTCCAGAACGTCCTGAAATCCGAGGATGGCACCTTGTGCGTGGTGGAAGGCGACCACCAGGCACTGGTGCAGCACGACCGCAACCGCATCCGTGGGGTCATCGTGCGCCGGCGCTCCGCCCAGCAAACGGTGGATGCAGCCCTCAAGGGCGTCGTGCGCCGTTTTGCCAACACCATGGATCGCGGCGCCGCGCCCAGCGGCGCCGTCGACCTGCGGCTTCCCGCCAAGCAGGGCTTCGACGCCCGCGGGGACGCCGCCTACGCCGTGGCGCTTTGCGGCGCCCTGTAACCCGGCAATTCAGGCGGCTGCGGCCGCTCCCAGATCAAAGCCCCAGCTTGCGCAATTGCGCGGGCACGTCGTCGATCGAGCGCATGGGATAGTGCCGCACCTGCGGTTCGTGATCGAACAGCTTGGGGCGATCGCCCGGGTCGATCGTCGGTGCGAGCAGGTCCTTGCCCACGAACGCCTCGATGCTGGCCATCGAGTCCCAGATCGACATCACCACGACCTCGGTCGCACCGTCCTCCAGATCCCTGAACACAGCCGCCGCGCGCCGGTTTCCGGGCTGCGACCGCATTTCGGGCAGCTTGGTCGCCTCCAGGTGCAGCCGGCACTCTTCGCGCAGCGAAGCATGAATCCAGAACGTCCAGGTTCGAAGTATGGGGCTCATCCGTCTTGATCGGCCGGCAACAAGCGACATTGCAAATTGCGCCGCAATCACTGTATTCGAAGATGGCCTACCTGTCTGGTTCCGCCTAACGCCCAAGTGACAGCGGACGCGTCAAGCCTCTTGGCTCAGGTCGCCTGATGCGCCGCGGTGATGGCAATTCCACGAATCTGCCCCGCCTGCGTGCCGGCGGCCGGACGCGGATAGCGGTCAGGCAGGAAGCGGTGCATCAACTCGGCCTCGCGGCCGCGCGCCAGGACGAGATTCGCCAGCTTGACGTGCCCGTACCCCCGGATCGTCAACGGCACGGCGGCGATCTGCGCTGCCAGGCTCTGGTTGTCGGCCGACAGTTCAGAGGCCAGTTCGTCCAGCCGGCGTTCGAACTGCTCGATGAGCGAGCGCTCCAGGCGGCGCTCCGCCGTGTGTCCGAAGGGATCCAGGGCCGTGCTGCGCAGCCGCTTGCCGTGCGCCAGCCACTTCATGGCCGGCAGCATCCAGGCGCCCAGGCGGATCTTGGCCGGCGGCTGCCCGTTCTTCGGCCGCGACAGCAGCGGCGGCGCCATGTAGAACTCCAGCTTGAACTCGCCCTCGAACTGCTCGGCCAACTGCGCCCGAAAGTCCTTGGCGCTGTACAGGCGCGCCACCTCGTATTCGTCCTTGTAGCTCATGAGCCGGAGCAGGCTGCGCGCTGCATTGCGGGACACGGGCAGGCTGCGATCACCGCCGGCAAGCAACTGCTCGCGCTGCGCGAGCGCCCGGATGCGCGACTCGAAGCGCTGCGCCCAGGCGGCGTTCTGATAGGCGGTGAGGTGCGCACGGGCATGCGCGATCAATGCGTCGAGCGACTCGTCTTGCGCCTGCGCCTCGAGGCCGCCACGCAATCCGTCGACGGCCGCTGGTTCGGCGGCGGCAAGGCGCCCCAGGGAAAAGGCCAGCAGATTGGTCTCCACGGCCACCGCATTGAGTTCGATGGCACGCGTGAGTGCCTCCAGGCTCAACGGAATCAAGCCGCACTGCCATGCGTACCCCACCGCAAGAATGTTGGCGGCCAGGGTGTCGCCGAGAAACTCCTGCGCCAGGGACTGCGCATCGAAGGTCTGTACCTGCTCGGGCCCCGCCGCGAAGCGCATCTTCTCCAGCAACTGCTCGATGCGCAGGTCCGCATCCGGGTTGTGCAGCGATTCGGCCACCGGGATCGGATGCGTGTTGGCCAGGATGCGGGTGCGCCCGCGCCGCACGGCCTGCAGGGCCTCGGGCGTCGCACCCACGACGACGTCGCACGCCAGGATGGCGTCGGCCTGTTGCGTATCGGTGCGCACCTGGTTCAGGCGTTGCGGCGTATCGGCCAGGCGCACGAAGCTCAGCACCGCCCCGCCCTTCTGGGCGAAGCCCATGAAATCGAGCACGCTGGCCGACTTGCCTTCCAGGTGGGCGGCCATCGCGATCACCGCGCCCACGGTGACGACGCCGGTGCCGCCGACGCCGGTCACAAGCAGGTCGTAGGGCGCCGTCCAGGCATGCGCCGCCGGGTGCGCCAAGGCATCGACATGCCGCGCGAAGGCGTCGCGTCCGGCCGCGAGCACCCCGATCTTCTTGCGCAGGGCGCCACCCGTGACGCCCACGAAGCTCGGGCAGAAGCCCTTGGCGCAGGAATAGTCCTTGTTGCAGTTCGTCTGGTCGATCTGTCGTTTGCGTCCCAGGCGGGTCTCGTGCGGCAGCACCGCCACGCAGTTGCTCTGCACGCTGCAGTCGCCGCACCCTTCGCAGACCGCTTGGTTGATGAACAGGCGCCGCGGCGGATCGGGCAGTGCGCCCTTCTTGCGGCGCCGGCGCTTCTCGGCCGCGCAGGTCTGCTCGTAGATCAGCACCGTGACGCCGGCGATCTCGCGCAGGCGCCGCTGCACGGCGTCGAGCTCGCTGCGGTCGTGGAACTCCGTGCCCTGCGGAAACCGATGCCGGATCGGCTCGTACTTCTCGATGGCGTCGCTGAGCACCACCACCTGCTTCACGCCTTCGGACTCCACCTGCCGGGCGATCGCATCGACGCTGATGATGCCGTCCACCGGCTGGCCGCCGGTCATGGCCACCGCATCGTTGAACAGGATCTTGTAGGTGATGGTGGCGCGCGCGGCCACGGCCTGCCGGATCGCAAGGTAGCCCGAGTGGTAGTAGGTGCCGTCGCCCAGGTTCTGGAAGACATGCGGCGTGCGCGTGAACATGGCGTGCGAGATCCAGTCCACGCCCTCCCCGCCCATCTGAATCAGCCCCGCGGTGCTGCGGTCCATCCAGTTGGCCATGAAGTGGCAGCCGATGCCGGCGCGAGCCGTGGAGCCTTCGGGCACCCGCGTGCTGGTGTTGTGCGGGCAGCCGGCGCAGAAGTACGGCAGGCGCTTGACCGCATCCGCTTCGTTGGACAACAGCTCGTGCGGCATGAAGTCGCGCACATGCTGGAAGTGGTCGCCCAGCTCCGCATTGCCCGGAAAGTGCTCGGACAGCCAGTGCGCCACCAGCTCGATCAGGCGCGAAGGCCGCAACTCGCCCAGTGCCGGCACCAGGGGCCGGCCCTCGCGGTCCAGCTTGCCCACCAGCGCGGGGCGAAGCCCGGAAGGCGCGTTGTAGAAAAGGCTCCTCATCTGGGTCTCGACCACGGCGCCCTTTTCCTCGATGACCAGGATCTCCTGCAGGCCCTGGGCGAAGTCCAGCATGCGCGTCTTTTCCAGTGGAAAGCTCAGGCCCACCTTGTACAGGCGCACCCCGATGGCGGCGAGCGATTCGGGCGTGACCTCCAGGCGCCGCAACACCTCCATCAGGTCGAAGTGCGCCTTGCCGCAGGTGACGATGCCGACCTTGGCCCGTTCGCTGTCGATCAGCCGCTTGTCGATGCTGTTCACGCGCGCAAAGGCGGCCACCGCCTCGAGCTTGTCGGCCAGGCGGGATTCGATGCGCAGGGAAGGCAGATCCGGCCAGCGATAGTGCAGCCCGTCGGCCGGCGCGCGGTGGCCTGTGATGCGACGCACCGTGTCGGCATCGCGCCAGGCATCCACACGCGCGTGCACGCGGTCCAGGT
Organism: Variovorax soli NBRC 106424; assembly: GCF_001591385.1. Classification (GTDB taxonomy): domain Bacteria; phylum Pseudomonadota; class Gammaproteobacteria; order Burkholderiales; family Burkholderiaceae_C; genus Variovorax; species Variovorax soli. The sequence goes on along the minus strand of NZ_BCUU01000013.1, from coordinate 32,901 downwards.
CCACCGTGCCGGCGCTCTCCACCACCTCCGACAGCGCCGCCATGCCCACCCATGCGCCCGAATAGCGGGAGAGTTCGAAGCCGTACAGGCCGAACTCCAGGTACTCGGCCACACAGGCGGGCTGCAAGACGGGCATGCTCCAGGCCATGAAGGCCTGGTCGCTCTGGTGCGGCATGGAGGAAGACACGCAGCCGTGGTCATCGCCCGCCACCACCAGCACCCCGCCGTGCGGCGACGAGCCGTAGGCATTGCCATGCTTGAGCGCGTCGCCGGCGCGGTCCACGCCCGGCCCCTTGCCGTACCACATGGCAAACACACCTTGGGCGGTGCGCTCGGGATCGGACTCGACCCGCTGGGTACCCAGCACCTGCGTGGCGGCCAGTTCCTCGTTGATGGCAGGCACGAAGCGGATGCCCGCCTCTTCGAATCGCGGGCCGGCCTTCCAGATGGCCTGGTCGACCATGCCCAGCGGCGAGCCCCGGTACCCGCTGACGAACCCCTGCGTGCGCCAGCCGCGCGCCGCGTCGCGCTCGCGCTGCATGAGAAGCACGCGCACCAGCGCCTGGGTGCCGGTGAGGAAGATGGCGCCCGAGTGCGCCCACAGGCTGTCCGACAGCTGGTAGCCGGGCCGCTGAATGGCAGACGAAGATGAAGCGGAAGGCGCCGCCGCCAAGCAATTCATTCAAGGATTGTTCTTCTCGCCAATGAGAAATATCCTCTCCTTTCCTTGAGAACAGACCCTAAGTTCGAGAAGATTCACCTCGGATCGCTTCATGAACGAAGATTCCATTCCTCTGGACAACTACTCGCTGAAGATCCTCCTGGAGTTGCAGCGCGACGCCCGCCAGACGGTCCAGCAGATCGCCGACAAGGTGGGCCTGTCATCCACCCCGTGCTGGCGGCGCATCAAGGAGATGGAGGCCAGCGGCGTGATCCGCGGCTACACCGTCGTGATCGATCGCGAGAAGGTGGGCCTGAACCTGGCGGCGGTCACCGAGGTCAACCTCGACCGGCACCACGAGTCCAAAGTGCGCGACTTCGAACGCGTGATCGAGGCCAGCCCCGAGATCGTGCGCTGCGTCTCGGCCACGGGGCCGGCCGACTACATCCTCACCGTGCTGGTGCCGGACATCAAGCACTACGAACGGTTCCTGCACACGACCTTGTTCGAGCAGGCCGGCGTGACGCACGTGCGCTCGGCCATCGTGCTGCGCGAGATCAAGTCCGAGGGCAGCCTGCCGGTGGCGTTCAAGCCCGCGCAGCGCTCGCGCGAGTAGGCATGAGCCCTGGCTGCCGAAGAATGCCGCTGAAGATCCGCGCACAAAAAAGCCCCGACTGGCGGGGCTTTTTGAAGGTTTCGTGGTCCTTGGCGGACTGCCTTGGACCGATACCTGGAGGAGAGGGAGTCCCTCACAATCGGCCTGGAACCCGCATGAAACGGACTTTTCAAAAAAGTCACCCATCTCTTCCTACGTTTATTCCTACGTTTAAGAACACCTCAAAAGACACCCAAAACACTGTATTCTTGTACAGTGTTTTGCACTGTCTATCCGCTCCGAATACGAGGCACCCTACAGAAACCGGGGGACCTCTTCTACATGCGTGGCCGCTCGGGCGTGCTCACAGTGGATCGTGGCCAGGGCACGGCCGAGGTGCATGCGGTTCTCCACCACGTGGAGACCGGTGAGGAGGTTGCCCGCTTGTACGCGGCGCGGCTAGTGAAGATCGCAGGCGGCGGCGTGCTCCTGTCGGGCGACGATGTAGTGTTCCGGGGCTCCAAGAGCAAGGGCGACCGCTACCGGCAATCGTGGTGGTGCGTGCCACTGGCCGCCAAGATCAAGACGGCCGAGGGGGCATCTACATGATGGCGGCTTCCCCCAGCTTTTGGGGCGGCTCGGCTCCGTTACCATCGCGCACCACCACCCCCCAACGAGGCCGCGCCGTTGAACGACGTACCCGAGGCAGAGGCAAGAGAACTATTGAAGGCCGCGCGCGAGTGCCAGGACGCGCCGGACTGGAAGCCCAACAAGGTCTTGCCATGGATGTACTCCATGGAATGCGGACTTGTAGAGGCGGACGGCTCCTTCGGGGGCTTTCAAGTCTGGTTGCAGGTTGCGAGGTCACCCAAGACCAAGCAACGAACTTTCAAGTTCACCTTGTTTCAGACACATCTCGGCGGGTTGCTGCGGGTGTACCAACTGCACATCACGCCAACGGCCCACCGGCCTAAGAATTTGCACGAGCATGCGCACGAGCACATCGGGACCGCTCGGGAGGAGGGCCGCGCCGATTGGGCCAGGTGGGATTTTGAGGAGGCTCTGCAATACTTTTGCCAACGGGCCAACATTACATTCAAGCCACCCATTGAAGACCCGGAAACGTTTAAGCTGACATCTCCCAAGGGGAAGCCATGATTTGCGCCCACCTCACCACACTGTTGGGTTTCGATTGCACCCCGCTCGATGAAGGCGGGATGGTGGCGCACGTGTCTACTCCTTTCCGGTTTGCCGATGGTGATGCGGTGCCGGTCTATGTGGAGATGGCCAACGGACAGGTGCGGTTCTTTGATGATGGCCACACCGTCATGCACTTCACGGGCCGGGGCATGCGGTTGGAAGACGGCAGGCACACCCGGTTTCTCACCACGGCTGCGCAGGCCCACGGCGCCACGTTCTCGGACCAAGGCGACATGGAGGCATGGGCGCCCGAGGCTCAGGCGGCGGATGCCTTCGGCCGGTACATGGCCGCGATGCTGGAGGTGTGTCGGTGGGAGAAGGATCAAGAGGGAGCGAGCACGGATGTGACCTTCTTGGTGGATGAGGTGGCCACGGCCTTGCGGGCTTGGAAGCCTACGGCAACGATCACCGAGAACCCAGAGTTCACCGGCATCAGTGGCAAGCCCCATCGGCTGGATTTCTTGTTTGATGGCCAGGGCGTGGCCGTGGCTACGCCTAACCCCCGGTCCGCCAGCGCGGTGCTTAGGCGGTTGGTGGACATCCGGTCCGCGCACGACAACGCGGCGCTACCGCTGCTCGTAGTGGTGGATGACCGGGCGGACCCCGAGGGCGCCAAGCGGGAGGCGGCCATCTTGCAGAACGTGGCCAAAGTGCTCCCGTTTGGCTCGCTAGAGCGGTTGGCGCTGCATTCGGCTCCCAGCGTCCAATAGGCAAATCACCGCCGCATGTTGCGGCTCATCGTGGCCAGCAAGCTGGCAGTGGCGCCCAACTCATCGTCCAAGATGTCCGCGCTGATGCCGCGCTCGGCCAGGAGCGTGGCGCACTTGCGCAAGGCCCGTTCCTCAATCTGCCGCACCCGCTCGCGCGTGACACCAAGGGCCTCGCCCACCTCCTGCAACGTCATCGGCTCGGTGCTGTGGGCGCGCTCCACGGGGGCCTCCAGCACCTTGCGCGCCACCGGCTTGCCGGTGCTCATCGCGGCCCTTTGGTGGCGCCCGAGACAGCCTTGGTGATGCCCTTGGCCACGGTGATGTCGGAGAACCGCTTGGAGGCCTCCAAGATGCGCGAAGGGTGCAGCAGCGGGCGCGGTGTGACGAGCCGTTCCATGCGGCCGGGGCGGCGGCGTTGCGAGTCGGAGCGGCCGGTGGTGTCGGTGCTGGCCATGGTGGTTCTCCCACCGGCCGGAATACCGTCGCCGGAGATACGTCCAAAAATGGACCGATCAGGTGGCCATCCGCAACGCGGCGGCGGCGCGGGCCTCGGCAACGGCCACGGCGGCTTGAATGCCCGCGATGCGGGCCATGGCCTGCGCCTTGGTCATCGGCGCCTTGGCGGGACCACGCGTGGCTTTGGCGTGGGCCTCCAGCAATGGACGCAACACCGGCTTGAGCATGTCCCCGAGCATCTCCACCTCGCGCAACGTGAAGCCTTTGCGCGGCACTGCCCGCTTATCGGTACGCGCTGCGGGCGACGGGCCAATGGTGGGATCACCAGGACGCGGCGGCCAGGACATCGGCCCGCCTCCGGCCAGATGCGCGGCGATGTCTGGGCGGTGGCCCGCCACGTTCAACTCGTATCCATTAGGGCAGGTCACCCGCAAAAACTCGCCTTCGCGGCGGATGCGGCCCTTGGTGACCGTCGCGGCGCCCAACATGCGTTCGGCGTTGTAGTGGATCATCATGGCCGCCTCCTACGCCCAGGCCACGCCCGTGAGGACTTGCACCGCGCCCGGTGGTGCCCACCAACCGGTGCTCAGTGTTCCGCGCCAGGACAGTGCGTTGGTTTGCCACACGCTCCTTTGCGGATGGGCCGTGGCCGCGCCGAGGTTCTCGGCCACCGCATTTGCATCACCCTCTTCGTGCAAGAGCGTACTTTGCGAGGTCTCGATGAGTACTGGGTCCGCGCCGAAACACGCGGCGCCACCATCCACGAGAAACACCGTGTCCATCGGCATCTCGGCGCTCGCGTACACCGGCAGACCCAGCACGGTGGCGCGCGCCTGCATCTCGGGCAGCTTGGCATAGAGCGCGGCCTCGTTGAGCCGATTCATGGCCAGGAACGTGGAGGGCGAACCATAGCCCGCCGCGATCAATGCGCCAAGGCGCGCGAGGAGGTCGGCGGTGATGGCGTCGGCAGTGGCGCCCGAGGAGATGGCCGTGTTGGCGGGCAGTACGTTGCCCAGGCCTGCGGGCACGTCACCGGTGGCCGGGTCGGTGCTCCACACGGTGGCCTCCAACACGGTGGCCGAGTCGATGACGATGGCCGCGCGGACCACCGCATCCAGCACACCGGGCCCGGCCGCGTTGAGCATCTCCAACGTGGTGGTGCTCAAGATGCCCATGGATTGGCCCGCGAGCACTTGCGTGCCCACGCGCATGGCCCCTACGCGGATGCCCTTGCCTTCGCTGCGCCAGTGGGCCGCCAAGTTGGGTGGCCCCATGTTCGTGCGCATTGGCAGCTTCAGCGCCTTTCCGTTGAAGACGAACCGGCGCAGCGGCGCCCGCGCGGTCACGATGCCCACATCGGCCCAAAGCGAGACGAAGGCCTCCACGCTCGGCTCGGCCAAGAGTCCGGCCCATTCCGGGTCCGTGGTCACGGCTGGTCCCTGCGGACTGCGATTGATGGAGCCGATGGCCGCGCGGGTGAGCGCCATCTCGGCCTCGCTCACGCTCGCGGCCAACGTGGCTTCCAGGCTCTGGCCTTGGGCTTGCGCCAAGCCCATCACGCCCATGGCGCGCAAGATGGCCATGCGGGTAGCCTCGCGGGCCACATCACGGGCTTGAACGACATTGGCGCGCGGCGCCAGGACGGTGGCGGCGCTCATGGCTGCACCCTCCGGACGCTGGCCATCGCGGCCTCGCGCGCGGCGCGCTCCGCAACCGCCGCGTTGATGTGCTCTACAAGCACGCTGTACGGTGCGCCTTTGGGGAGGTTCAGGCGCTCGGGCTTGGGTGTGTGGATGTACCAGCGCACCAGCGCATTGAAGAAGAGCCGGAACCCTTCCCGGTCATCACCGCCATCACCAGCGCGACCGGTGATGGGCTTCTTGGGAGGCGTGGGAGCGCCGGCAATGGCGCGGGGCGGACGGTCAAGAACTTCATCGGGCATGTCAGGGCTCCTTGGGGGTGGTTCCCTCAAGGTGAGTCCCGAGCGGGCTCTGCGGTCCGCGTCGGGCGAAGGGTACGCCTACGCGCGCAGATCAGCAAACAGGGGTGCAGCCTGTCGGTGGAAGTTAAGGCCTCATGGGCTTCCGTCCGCTCCGGGCCCGAAGCTGCCGATCAGCTTCTTGCGGGGTGGCAGTATTACCCCGGAATCGGGCCTGCTTAGACTCTCTCACCATGTCCATCGCCAATGAAGAACTCTTCTTACGCCTGCGCCCAAGGCTGGTGGCCATTGGGTATCGCATGCTTGCTTCTGTTCAAGAGGCTGAGGACCTGGCGCAGGACGCTTGGCTTCGTTGGCATGAGGAAGTCGAAGTGTCCGGCGCAGAAGTTGCCAAGCCAGAGGCGTGGCTTGTCACTGTGACCACTCGGATGGCAATTGACCGCCTCCGCACGGCAAAGATACGGCGCGAGGCCTATCCAGGCCTATGGCTGCCCGAGCCATTGTTGATGGAGGAGCCGACAACGCCCGAGAAGGCGCGCGAGCTGGCAGACGATGTCTCCTTTGCGTTTCTTGTGCTCCTGGATTGCCTTTCGCCCGAGTCTCGGGCCGCCTTCCTGCTGAGGGAAGTGTTCGACGCCGACTATGACCAAATCGCGGCAGCCATCGGCAAAAGCGAGGCTGCCGCTCGGCAAGTCGTTCATCGGGCCAAACAACGCGTTGCGAAAGCCCGCAGTTCCATTGGCAACCAAGCCCCGCCTCGACCTCAGGAGCAGTTGGACCTGTTGCAACGCCTGGTCCAGGCCATCTCAAAGGGAAACTTCTCGGACATTCAAGCATTGCTCGCGGAAGAAGCTCAGTTCCTGAGCGATTTTGGTGACATTGTTCCAAGGCTTGCAAAGCCGCTGGTAGGCGGGCGGCGCATCGCTCAGATGTACTTGGCTTCGCAACTGCGCCACGGCACGAACATGCGATTCGACCTCACAAGGTTGAACGGCGAATGGGCGCTTCTCCGCTACGTTGGGGATGCTCTGGATTCCGTCCAGATGTTCGAGATCCAGGACGGTCGAATCGCTCGCGTGCGCCTTCAGCGCAACCCCGAGAAACTCCACCATCTGGAGCATCTGGCGCATCGACAACGTCAGATGGCCTAGAGAATTAGCTCGCCTCTTACTTTTCAAGCGCTGTCGGCTCGCACAGCCATAAAAGGCCAGTGCGCGCTGTCACAACTGCTGCTGCTCAAACGTCTTACAGGCAGTGGGTCGCAATGTGTGGCCCGCGTAACCCCTCACAGCAAAGGAAAGCAACGTATGCAGCGCGCAAATTGGTTCGCCGTCTCGCCCGAAGGTGCAAAGGCCGTGGGCGGCCTTCACCACTTCGTCACGACTGGAACGAGCCTGCCAAGCCTACTCGTCCACCTCGTCTTTCTCCGGGTCTCGCAGCTCAACGGTTGCGCGCACTGCATCGACATCCACACGCGGGATCTCATCAAGGAAGGTATGTCCGTCGAGAAAATCGTGCTGGTCCCCGTGTGGCACGAAGCCGCCTACCTGTTCACTGAGCAGGAGCGCGCGGCGCTGGCCTGGTCCGAGGAAGTGACGCGCGTCAGTGAGACGCATGCATCTGACGAGGCCTATGCAGCAGCTGCAGCGGTATTCGGGGAGAAAGACCTGGTGGACTTGACGCTGACCATCGCCGCCATGAACGCGATCAACCGCATGGGGATCAGCTTCCGCTTGAAGCCACGGGCAAAGGCCTGATGTCAGCGTAAAGCAGGTGCGCCAACCCAGCGTCGCTGGCCTCGGAGGGCTGCTGCGGCGCACCTTAAACGGACAAACCGCGACCTCCTGCCGTAGGTCCGCTTCTGGCCGACAACGGCCGGTCGGAGCATGCCACAACCCGATCCGGAACCGGGCGGCCAGGAGGTCCAAAGGGGCTCATTGCTTTGTTGGAGTGAGCAGGGCGTCCCAGTCCGAGGGCGCATTGGCCGCAGCCACCTCCCGCTCCTTCTTGGTGGGCTCAAACGCGCGGGTGATGCGCGCCTTCTCGCTGGCCGCCAATACCAAGGCCACCTTGAGCTTTTGGGCCTTCGTACTGCGCGGGTCCGCGAGCACCGCGCGCAGGTAGTCCAACCCAGGCGTTGCCACCGTGGCGTCCACTCGTCGTCTTGCGGTCATCGTCGTTTTCCCTTCGATCAACGCCGATCAGCGGCGGTTAAGTGAGCCCATTCTTCGCGCGCGGGCGCCCGAATTTCAAGGGCACCAAGAAAACGGAGAAGTAGCGGCACGCCCGGCAGCAATCGCCCGGTCCCGAGCCGTTCGCGCTAGCTCGAAGGGGTCCCCCGGCTTAAACGCGTTCTTTTAATGCAGCGCCGATCATCCGCACACATCGAAGTCGGAGGGCTTGCTCAGTGGCATGTCCACCGCATCGGCCCAGGTGCGGCCTTGCAGGATGGGCGCTTGCTCGGCGGTGATGCGTCGGTGGCATGTGACGTGGACCGCGCGCAGGTTCGATAGCTCATGCCCACCACCGAGGGCGAGCGGGACGCGATGATCCAACTCCATGGTGGCCATGGTGAGGGCCATGGGCAGGCCCGAGGCTTGGCACTCCTCGCATTGGCACCGTTGGCCAGAGGCGGCCAACATGCGGCGGCGCAAGGCCGTGAGGTTCCCGCCACGCAGGCGCTTGGACTGCACACCACCCACGTTCTCGTGGTCCAGGGTGGGCAGGTTGGAGCGCAGCATGGGCAAGGAGGGCTTGAGTAGCTTCACGACTCATCCCCTTTCATGGCGGTGACGATCAACTCCAGAAGTTTTGGGCGCGCTACATGCGCGGCGGCCCGTTCGCAGTGGGCCAATAGCTCACGCATGCTGCGAGTGTCACTCGCGTGGTTGGTGACCCGCTCGGCGACCCGTTGCAGTTGTCGCACGGCAGCGGCGGGCATTCCGGCCTCTCGGGCGGCGGCGAGCACTGACATGACGAAGCGGCGGGCATTGTCGCGGCCCTCGGGGGATTCACTGCCGTGCTTGCTGCCGAGGGGCGCATAGGCGGTAAGCGCACCTTGCCAGAGGATGGCTCCGGGGGACATCCAGTAATCGCCGTCTGGGGTGCGTGTGATGGAGGGGTGGTCCATGGCGTTGTTCCTTTCGGTGGTCGGTGATGGCGTGGACGAAGGGCCCCACAACGCGGCCATCTCGCGCAGGGAGCGGCGGGCATTGGTGGGTTTGGTCATGCACGCACTCCAACAATCTGCACACACTCACCACACCCCCCTAAAGGGGGGATGTGTGTGTGCGCAAGTTTGTGCGGGTGTGCTGGATAGTTTGGGCGCGAATTTGTGCAGGAGTTTGTGCAGGTCATGGGGCGGAGTCCTTGCGAATAAGGCCGTACTTCTGGGAGCGGTTGGCGTGCTGGCCGATGACTGCCCGAACCAGAACGCCACGGCCCATGAGGCGATTCATGGCGCGGCTCAATTCGTTCTTGGTGAGGCCCTCGGCCCATCCCTTGGCCATGATCTGGCGCGGCAAAAAGTCGGGGCTTGTGACGCCATCCGTTGTGCGCACTCCGATGGCCTCCAGCGCGGTGAATCCACGCAACACGAGGTCCTCGGTGTGCCGGTCAGTGAGCGCAGACAGGAGGCCGCTGGTGGGCGCGATGTCGGGCACCAAGAGGCCTTCGCGGGTAATGAAGCGGGCGTAGTCGCGCGCAGAGTAGTTGGTCTTGCGGCGGGCAAGGAACCGCACGTTGCTGGCGGAGCCCTCTGCGTCCGCATCCTTTTGGTCGGGCAGCTTGTCCCCGAAGAACCAGCGCATGCGCACGGCGGCCTCCCAAGCCACCGAGCCGCTCCATTCGGAATCTCTGGCGCGCGCCGGGTGGGTCACGATGGCCACCATGAAGGGACGGCCCCCCACCAGGGCGCCCAACGCATTGACGAACGTGGTGACAGCAACGCGGTTGTCATGGTCCCCGAGGAACACATGCGCGGCGTTGTCCAGCCACAGGACCTCCACGCCCAAATCGTTGACTTGCTCGCGTAGGAGCGCGAGTTGCGGCGTGGGCAGGAGGCGCCCGCCCAACTCCTCCATGAGTGCGTTGTCTGAACCCTTGCGGCACTCGATGAGCAAGCGGCCGGTGTCGGCCAACTTGGCCAAGTCCACCTCGTGGTGCTGGCAGATGCGCAATTGGCGCCGCTCCAGTTCATCTACATCATCCTCGCAGCACCACAGAAGGCTCTTGTACGGTTCGCAGGCCTGCCCAAAGAAGGGTGCGCCCATGGCGCCCAAGGTGGCCTCCTGTTGCACGAGCAATGACTTGCCCATGCCACCCGCACCGGCCAGGAGCATGGGCCCGGTGGTCATCCAGTCGCGCCGGAACCAAAACCGTTCGGGTGCACCGCGTACGGCGACGGCGGTGAGGTCCACGCGGGCGGGTTCGGCCCAACGCCAGGGCGTGGAGGCCACCACCTGGCCATTGGCGGCGCGTTCCACGAGGCCCCGGGCCTCGCCCATGATCTCGGCCAATGCGCGGCCCTGTGGATTGAACGCAAGGGCGGTGATGGCGTCGCCAGCGGCGACCATGCGACGTTGAGTGGCGCACTTGGCCACGATGTCCGCGTAGGCGCCCAGGTGGTCCGGCGCGAGCCGGTATTGCGCCAGCTTGTCCAGATACGAGACCCCATTGACCTCCTCGGCACGGCCGTCGTGTTGGAGCCGCGCATATACCGTGATGACATCGGCGGGTTCACCGGACTCCAACAAAGCAGAGATGGCCACAAAAATGAGGCGGTGTTCATGCCGAAAGAAGTCGGCGGCGTTGATCTTGTCGCGCACCACGGGCCATGCCGTGTTGTCCATGAGCAAGCCGCCGAGCACCCCGCACTCGGCATCGTTGTCGTGCGGTGGCACCCGCAGGCCATCCCCTTCCGCGTCGGCCTCGGCGGTGACATCGCGCGCATTCATCCGCGCCTCCCGCAGCTGGCCAAGATGTCCCGCGCGATGATCCAGGCCGCCCGCAATTCCGCGCCCAGGAGGCGGCGGTGGCGGTTGATGGCCGCGAGGTCCACTACCGGATTGCCGCGCAGGTCCTCCAAGGCCGACATCGCCAGCGCGATGCGGCGGCGGGCATCTCGGATGTCCACCAAGAGGTCCAGGCCATCACGGGCGTGCTCGGACTGAGTGTTGGGTGCCATGGCTCCCTCCAGGGGGTTGGAGGGCCGGGTTGCACCTCTCGCGGTCGCTGCCTAGACTTGCGCGTGGAAATGGTTCGCGAAGTTGGCGGCGGGTCGGTGGCGAGAGCCCCGGCCCGTTTGTCATCCAGCGGCGGCGCCGCTGCCGGTGGTCTCCGGGGTCCGGGATTTCGGTGGCCTTCCAATAGGGCGCCCGTGCTTGCTCAGAGTCTTGGGCTGCGCCGTGGCCGATACCGCCCGCTCGGGTGGTTGCCACCCATTGGCAGTAGATGGGGGGCGCGAGCACATCCATGCGTCCACTTCCCCACTTACCCAGGCGACGGCCCGGCCGCTGCCGGTCAGCTTGCGCGGCGGAGGAAATGTCCCTGCCGCCACCGCCGCAAACAAGGCGGTGCGGCCCAACGTCGTGAGGGCCAAAACCTCACTCAAGCGCATTAAGCGTTGCCCCGAATTTGCCGAGCCAGGAGCCAATATGGCTTGATTGAATTGCATTTGGTGCGCCCTCCAATTGAAGAGACTCGCCAAATTATTTTCAGACCCACCACTAGATCAATAGGAAAACCCGAGGCTTTTGTTTTTTAACTTCCGTACTTCTGTGGACTTGAGCGAACCTTACAGACATTCGGAGAATTTAGCTTTTGCCCCCTACTGTTCACCAAGCCAAAAACGAATGTCTACGAGTGTCATTACCAGCCATTCAATTGACCAACATCTAGAGCCCTCACTCTCGCGTGTGCAAACGCAATTCGCCGGAGCAGTCACTCACTTTGGCATGGAAATTTCATCTCCAGGCCAATTCTTCTCGGCTCAAAGAGCAAAACACCAGAAAATCCGCTCTTTGGAAATTCGCAAACGTTCGCATACGTTCGTTGCAATTCAATACCGCCAGGGCGACCCCCGGGAGCCGACTTACCTAACCCACTGCCGTCAGCTTTGCGCCGCGCTTGGCAGGGACTCGAACGTGGGGGTCCACGGGCGGCAGGCCTTCGCAGTAATGGGCCCAAGCTTCCAATAGTTCCCGGCGCTGATCGAAGGCACTGCCTCGGATGTAGGACCTTTCGGCGTCGGACTCGCCAGTGGTGTGGGCGAGGCAAAGCTCGGCGAGTTCCTTTTTGAAGGTGGTGTTCTCCAGGACCCAGGTGCGAAATGCGGCTCTCATGCCATGCACGGTGGCGGCCACCTTCATCTCATCGAGGACGGCGAGCATGGCGTTTTCACCCAGCGCGAGCCATGGTGCATCTGCGCTCTTTTGCGCCGCAAGCACGTGGGCGCAATCCGGGCGCCGAGGCTGCGCGGTGAGTATGTCCACCACCCGCGCGGGCAGCGGCACCGCATGGCGCTCGCCCATCTTCATGGCAGCATCGGCCAGCAACCACGCGGCCTCCTCGCCTTGCAGGTCGTGTAGGTCCGACCACTTCAAGCCCACCACCTCGTTGGTACGCGCGCCGGTCAAGATGGCTACCTCAAGCGCCCGCGCACCATCGCCGGGGCGCTTGCGCAAGTCGCGCATGAACTTGGGAATCTCGCGCCAGTCCAGCGCCGCGAAGGGCACGGGTTTGTGGACCTTCGCTCTTGCAGGCAGGAGGTGCTCCAGGGCTCCGGTCCAGGCCGCAGGGTTGGGCCGCTTGGCGGCCACGCCACGCGCCATGGCCGCGTCCAAGATGTTCTCGATACGTCCGCGCACCCGTGCGGCGGTTTCGTTCTTCGTGTTCCACAAGGTGCCCTTGGTGCCGTCGCGTGCGGTGGTCTCTTGCTGGAGCACGCGCAGCACATCCTCGGTTTGAATCTCGTCGGGGCGCAGGCGGCCAAGAATGGGAAACGCATACTCGGTGAGGCTTTGGCGCCATTGGTTTTCGCTGCCCTTCTTGGGCGGCTCCTTGCCTGCGGCCAAGGCGGCTTTCTTCGCCTTCTCGGCCCACCCGGGCGCGTTGCGCTCGATGTGTTCAAGCGCCAATTCCTCAAAAGTCTTGCCCAGGGCAGCGGCGCGGGCGGCGCGCGAGGTGGCGGTGCGCTTGTGGGTGGCGCGTTCCTCGGCCGGGTCTCGGCCTTCCAAGAGTGCCGCACGGACCTCCTGCGCCTTGGTGCGGGCCATCTCCAACGAGATGGTGTGCAGCGGCCCGAGACCCACGTGGCGCACCTTACCCCCGCGCTCGTACCTGAACACCCAACTGGCCACGCCGAGCGCGGCTCCCTTGTGCAACCACAGGCCCGCGCCGTCTCCGATTAAGCGGCGGCCCGGCTTTTTCATCTGCGCCTTGATCTCTGCCACGGTGAGCTTGGCGATAGCCATGATGGTGCTCCTACGTTCGTTCCTACGTTTCTTCCTATGTATAGATTATGAACCTTGGAGAACGCGCGCGGACCGGTGCGGACGCAAAAAAGCCCCGAGACCCAGTATTCATGCGGGTTTGCGGGGCTTTGGGCAAAAGAAAACCCGCACGAGGCGGGTTGTTCTGGAGGAGAGGGAGGGATTCGAACCCTCGGTGGGCTATGAACCCACGCCTGATTTCGAGTCAGGTACATTAGACCACTCTGCCACCTCTCCGGTGTGTGTCTATCGAGCCCATGATTCTAGCAGAGCTTTTTGCATGCCCTGCAAGCACCGGGTTCAGGCCTTCAGAAACTCCACGCCGCCCAGATAGGGCCGCAGGGCGACAGGCACCCTGATCGAGCCGTCGGCCTGCTGGTGATTCTCCAGCACGGCCACCAGCGTGCGGCCCACCGCCAGGCCCGAACCGTTGAGCGTGTGGACCAGCTCGTTGCGGCCTTGCGCGTTCTTGAAGCGCGCCTGCAGGCGGCGCGCCTGGAAGGCTTCGCAGTTGGACACCGAGCTGATTTCGCGATAGGTGTCCTGCGCGGGCAGCCACACTTCCAGGTCGTAGGTCTTGGCAGAGCCGAAGCCCATGTCGCCGGTGCACAGCAGCACCACGCGGTAAGGCAGCTCCAGCGCCTGCAGCACCGCTTCGGCATGGCGCGTCATGTCTTCCAGCGCCTCGTAGCTCTTGTCGGGATGCGTGATCTGCACCATCTCGACCTTGTCGAACTGGTGCTGCCGGATCATGCCGCGCGTGTCGCGCCCAGCGCTGCCGGCTTCGGAGCGGAAGCAGGGGCTGTGCGAGGTGAGCCTGATCGGCAGCGCGCTCTCGGCCACCACCTCGTCGCGAACGAAGTTGGTCAGCGGCACTTCGGCGGTGGGGATGAGGTAGAGCGCCGTGTGGTCGGGCTGCGCCTCGCCTTCCTGCCCGCCCTTCTTGGCGGCGAACAGGTCGCCCTCGAACTTGGGCAGCTGGCCGGTGCCGCGCAGGGTCTCGCCATTGACGATGTAGGGCACGTAGCACTCGGTATACCCGTGCTGCTGCGTCTGCACATCGAGCATGAACTGCGCGAGCGCACGGTGCAGGCGGGCGATGGGCCCTTTCATGACCGTGAAGCGCGAGCCGGCGAGCTTCACGCCGGTCTCGAAATCCAGGCCCAGCGGGCCGCCCAGCTCCACATGGTCCTTGGGCGCAAAGCCCAGGGGCGTGGCGGCGGCGCCGTCACCGCCCTGCGGGCTCCAGCGGCGCACCTCGACGTTGCCGTGCTCGTCCTCGCCCACCGGCACGCTGGCATGCGGCAGGTTGGGCACGGCCAGCAGCAGCGTCTGCAGTTCGGGCTGGATCTGCTCCAGGCGTACAGACGACGATTCCTGCTCGCTCTTGAGCGCATTGACCTCGGCCATCAGCGCATCCACCGATTCGCCCTTGGCCTTGAGCGGACCGATCTGCTTGTTCAGCGCGTTGCGCCTGGCCTGGATTTCCTCGGTACGGGTTTGCAGGCGCTTGCGCTCGGCTTCGAGCGAAGTGAAGGCCGCAACGTCGAGGTAGGGCTGGGGCGTCTTGCGCTTTTCGAGGCCGGCCACGGCGCTGGCCAGATCTTTGCGTAACAGGGTGATATCGAGCATGCGTCTGATTTTAGGTTGGCGCGCACTGGGGATAGGATGCGCGCCTCGTCTTTCCTTTCAATCCCCAGAGGAGTCAACGCAATGCAACCGTATCTGAGCTTTGATGGCAACGCAGCCGAGGCGCTGTCTTTTTATGCGAAATGCCTGGACGGCAAGATCACCTTCTCGATGACCTTTGCCGAAAGCCCGATGGGCAAGGACACGCCGGACGCCTACAAGAACAAGATCATGCACGCCACGCTCGAGGCGCGCGGCCACCAGTTGATGGCCTCGGACATGCCGCCCGGCATGCCGCACAAGGGCTACGAAGGCTTCACGCTCTCGGTGCAAGGAAAGAGCGTGGAAGAAGGCAAGCGCTTGTTTGACGCGCTGTCGGCCGGTGGCAAGGTGACCATGCCGTTCGCGGAAACCTTCTGGGCCAAGGGGTTCGGCATGCTGGTGGACAAGTTCGGCGTGCCTTGGATGGTCAATTGCGAACATTGAGCCCCCCGGCTTTTCACTCCCTTCGGTCGTGTAACTCCACCCCCCGAGGGGGAGACCCCACCTAAGGACCGGCAAAGCCGGATCCTTGGTGCGGGACTGGTGTTTTGCGGCTCGCTTCGCTTTGCCGCGGTCGCGGGTGCGTCGGGTTAGTTGAGGGTGCCGGGGTCTACGTTGGCGCCGCAGATGATCAGGCAGATCTTTTCGCCGGGGCGGGGCTGGTAGGCGCCGGATTGCAGGGCGGCCAGGGGCAAGGCGGCTGCCGGTTCCACGGCCAGCTTCAGTTCTTTCCACAGCCACAGCTGGGCGCTGCGGATGGCCGCGTCGGGCAGCAGCAGTGCGTCGCGCACATGGGCTTGCGTGAGTTCCCACGCAAAGCTGCCGATGCGGCGGGCGCCCAGCGAATCGGCGGCGATGCCGCTGACTTCGACGTCCACAGGCTCGCCGGCTTCGCGGGCGCGGAACAAGGTGGGGGCCAATTCGGGCTCCAGCGCGACGACGCGGCTGCGGCGCTCGAACCAGGCGGCCAAGCCGGCAATGAGGCCGCCGCCGCCCACGCTCACCAAGACGCTGTCGGGCAGGCCGCCCTGCCCTTCGATCTCGCGGCCGAGCGTGCCGGCGCCGGCCACCACTTCCTCCTGGTCGTAGGCATGCGTGAGCAGCGCGCCGCTTTCGCGCTGGCGCGCCAGGCAGGCGGCCAGCGCGTCAGCATAGGCAGCGCCGCCGATGACCACTTGCGCGCCGAGCGCACGCAGGCGTGCACGCTTGGCCTCGGACGACACCTCGGGCAGGAACACCTCGCAATGCACGCCCAGCGCCTGCGCCGCGCCGGCCGTGGCGATGCCGGCATTGCCGCCGGAAGCCACGATGGCGCCGCTTGGCGGGATGGCGTGCGACAGCAGCCGGTTCATCATGCCGCGCGCCTTGAAGCTGCCGCTGGCCTGCAGATGCTCGAGCTTGAGCCACACCTCGACGCCCGGCTGCGCAATGCCGAAGAGCGCGCCGGAAAGCTTCCACAGCGGCGTCTCGCGCACGAAGCCGCGGCCCGACTCGCGCAGGCGCGCCGCTGCCGCATCGATCGACGTGCGCCAGCCGGCGGCGCTCACGAGATGTGCCCCGGCGTGTGCTGTTCGTCCAGCTTCAGGCCCTTGGGCAGGGGAAACTTGATGGTCTCCTCGATGCCGCTCATCTTGCGCACCGAGACGGCGCCCAGAGCGCGGATGCGCTCGATCACCTGCGTGACCAGAACCTCGGGCGCGGAAGCGCCAGCGGTGAGGCCCACGCGCGTCTTGCCATCGAACCACGACGCCTGCAGCTCCTCGGCCGAATCGACCATGTAGGCCTCGGTGCCCAGGCGCTGCGCCAGCTCGCGCAGGCGGTTGCTGTTGGAGCTGGTGGGGCTGCCCACCACGATCAACACATCCACCTGCGGACTGAGCACCTTCACCGCGTCCTGGCGGTTCTGCGTGGCATAGCAGATGTCCTGCTGCTTGGGCTCGCGCACCTTGGGGAAGCGCGCGCGCACCGCGGCGGAGATGTCGGCCGCGTCGTCGACCGACAGCGTGGTCTGCGTGACCACCGCCAGCTTCTCGGTCTGCGCGGGCTGCACGCGGGCCACGTCTTCCACATCTTCCACCAGGTGGATGCCGCTGGACAGCTGCCCCATCGTGCCTTCCACCTCGGGGTGCCCCTTGTGGCCGATCATGATGAACTCGTAGCCTTCCTTGGCCAGCTTGGCCACCTCCACATGCACCTTGGTCACCAGCGGGCAGGTGGCGTCGAAGATGGAAAAGCCGCGCTCGCGCGCCTCGGCCTGCACCGCCTTGCTCACGCCATGGGCGCTGAACACGAGCGTGGCGCCCTCGGGCACCTCGTCGAGTTCCTCGATGAAGATCGCGCCCTTGGACTTGAGCTCGTTCACCACATAGGTGTTGTGCACGATCTCGTGGCGCACATAGATGGGCGCACCGAACTTGGCGATGGCGCGCTCCACGATCTCGATGGCGCGGTCCACGCCGGCGCAAAAGCCCCGCGGCTCGGCCAGGATGATCTCGTTGACGCTCATGGGATCGCCTCCCCGGTCACAGCACGCCGATCAGCCGCACCTCGAAGGTCACGGGCTGGCCGGCCAGCGGATGGTTGAAGTCGAAGCGCACCGCCGTGTCGTTCAGTTCGATCACGGCGCCGGCATAGCTGCCCTGCCCGTCGGGCGTGGGGAACTGCACCACGTCGCCCACGGCGTACTGCTCGTCGGGGTCGCCCATCCTGGCCAGCAGGCTGCGCGCCACCCACTGCTGCATTTCGGGGTTGCGCTCGCCGAAGGCCTCGCCGGCGGGCAGCTCGAAGGTGACGTGCGCACCTTCGGCCAGGCCGAGCAGGCGCTGCTCGACCGCGGGCGACAACTCGCCGTTGCCCAGCGAGAGCGTGGCCGGCTTGTCGTTGAAGGTGTTGATGACATCGCCCGCAGGGCCCGACAGCCGGTAGTGCAGCGTGAGAAAGGAGCCGGGCGTCACGACGGCGGCATCGGCGGAGGTAGGCGCAGACAAGGTGGGGAGTCCGAATAAACTGAACCCGGTATTTTAGGGAGGGGGGTCAAAGGCCCCAAAGCACCATGTCTTTCAAGGATCTGCCCTTGGAGGCGCGCCCGCGCGAGAAACTCATCGCGCGCGGCCCCGCCGCCCTGGGCGACGCCGAACTGCTCGCCCTGCTGCTGCGCACGGGCCTGGCCGGCAAGAACGTACTGCAGCTGGCGCAGGAGCTGCTCGATCGCTTCGGCGGCCTGTCCGGCCTGCTGCACGCCAGCCTCGCCGACCTGGCGCAGGTCAAGGGCCTGGGCGGCAGCGCCAAGCGCGCCGAAGTGGCCGCCGTGCTGGAGCTGGCCCGCCGCGCCCTGGCCGAGCGCCTGCAGCAGCGCCCCGCCTTCGACTCGCCCGGCGCCGTCAAGGACTACCTGCAGCTGGCCATCGGCGCGCGCAGCCACGAGGTCTTCGCCGTGCTGTTCCTCGATGCGCAGCACAGGCTGATCGCCATGGAGGAGCTGTTTCGCGGCAGCCTGACGCAGACCAGCGTCTACCCGCGCGAAGTGGCCAGCCGCGCCCTGCACCTGCATGCCGCCGCCGTGGTGCTGGCCCACAATCACCCCAGCGGCTGCGCCGAACCCTCGCGGGCGGATGAGGCGCTCACGCAGGCGCTCAAGGCCGCCCTGGCGCTGCTGGACGTGCGGGTGCTGGACCACGTCATCGTGGCGCGCGGGGCGGCCCTCTCCATGGCCGAGCGCGGCCTGCTGTAGCCGGGAAATCGCGCAAGGGCTCGGCGCAGGGCCATTCCCCTCCCGTAGGATGCGTTCCATGGCATCGAAAGGACCCACCATCAAGACCCTGGCCGATCTGAAGGGCGTGGCCCGCCAGTTGGCCGAACAGCGCGAGAAGGCAGCGGCCGAAGCGGCCGCCCGCGCCGCGGCGCAGAAGAAGCGCCACGCCGAGCAGAACCTCTTCGCGCGCGCCGTCGGCGCCACCCGCCCCTTGCGCGGCGACCAGAAGCATGCGGTGCCGCTCACGCCCGAGCCACCGGCCCCCATTCCCATGCAGCACCAGTTGGACGAGCAGCGCGTGCTGCGCGAAGCCATGTCCGACGAGTTCGACGTGACCACGCTGCTGGACGCCGACGACGCGATGAGCTTCCGCCGCCCCGGCATCGGCACCGACGTGACGCGCAAGCTGCGCGCCGGCGAATGGTCGCTTCAGCGCGAGATCGACCTGCACGGCATGCGCAGCGACGAAGCGCGCGAGGCGCTGTCGCAATTCATCCGCAACGCCAGCAAGCAAGGCGTGCGCTGCGTGCGCGTGGTGCACGGCAAGGGCCTGGGCTCGCCGGGCCGGCAGCCGGTGCTCAAGGTCAAGACGCAGCGCTGGCTGATCCAGAAGAGCGAGGTGCTGGCCTTCGTGCAGGCCAAGCCGGCCGAAGGCGGCGCAGGCGCGCTGCTGGTGCTGCTGGCGCCCGGCGCGCGCTGAGGCAGGCCGCGCCGTTCAGCCCAGGAAGCTCTTGAGCGGCACCGCCGCATCCGCCGCCTGTTCGGGCGCCGGGCTCTTGCCGGCCTCCAGCAGCTTGCGGCTCATCATGTGGTCCATCGGCGCATTCACCGATTCGACGCACACCAGTTGCCCGTCCACGTAGTGCAGCAGCGAGAACGCCGTCTCGTTCGGGCCCGGGCGGCGCACGGTGACCATGCCCGGCGTGCCTTGTGCCGGCACCAGGCCGGCCATCTGCAAGCGCAGGCTGCCCTGGTCCGACCAGAACCATGGCAGCGCGTCGTAGGCGCGCGGCGCGCCGGTGAGCGTGGCCACCGCGGTGCGCGCCTGGTCATTGGCGTTCTGCACCGACTCCAGCCGCAGCGCGCCGCCGCCGCCGCGACGGTCCGGAAAGCGCGTGCAGTCGCCCACGGCCAGCACGGCCGGGTCGCTGGTCTGCATGTGCGCATCCACCACCACGCCGTCGGCGCACTCGATGCCCGCGGCCTGCGCCAGCGCCGTCTCGGGCACCGCGCCGATGCCCAGCACCAGCAGGTCGACCGGCTGGCTCTCGCCATTCACTTCCAGCGAGGCCAGGCGGCCGCCCTGGGCCTGGAAACCGCCAACGCTGGCGCCCAGCACGATGTCCATGCCGGCCGCGCGATGCGTCTGCAGCACATGTTCCGACAGCGCCGGCGATACGGCGCGGCCCAGCAGCCGCGGCGCCACCTCGACCACGCGCACCTTCTTGCCCAGCGCCAGCGCCGTGCACGCCACTTCCAGGCCGATGAAACCGCCGCCCAGCACCGTGACCTGCTGCGCCTGCGCCAGCCGCTCGCGCAGGCGCTGCGCCTCGTCGGCCGCGCGCAGGGTGATGACGTTGTCCAGCGCCGCATCGCCCAGCGCAGGCAGGCGCCGGGCCCGGCTGCCGGTGGCCAGCACCAGCCGCTCGAAAGGCAGCACCGTGCCCGAGCGCAGCGTGACCGTGCGCGCCGCCCGGTCGAGCGCCACCGCCGGATCGCCCAGGTGCAGGTGGATGCCCGAATCCTGGAACCAGTTGGCCGGCCGGTGCGGCTGCATGGCCTGGTCGGCGCTCTTGAGGAAGGTCTTGGAAAGCGGCGGCCGGTGGTAGGGCTCGCATGCTTCCTCGCACACGAGATGGACGCGGCTGGCCTGGCCGGCCTCGGCCAGGCCGGCGCACAGCTGGGCTGCGGCATGGCCGCCGCCGATGATGACGATGGGGTTCACGGAAATCTCCTGGGGTTCTTCTATCGGTTGCGCATCCAGTCGGCGGTCTGGAAGAAGCTGCCCCGAAGGCGTTCGCGCAAGCCCTCGGGCACGCCCGTCTCGCCCATGGCCTGGTCCATGCAGGCCAGCCATTCGTCGCGCTCCCTGATGCCGATGGTGTGGCCGCCGATGCTCTGCGGCAGGTGGCGCGCCCGCAGCATGGGGTGGCCGAAGCGGTCGGTGTAGTGCTGCGGTCCGCCCAGCCAGCCGCACAGGAACCAGAACAGGCGCTGCCGCGCGTTCTCGAGCGATGGGCCGTGCACGGCACGCAGCCGCGCATAGGCCGGGTCCAGTTCCATCAGGTCATAGAAGCGGTCGACCAGCGCCTGCACCTTGGGCTCGCCGCCGATCCATTCGAAGGGGGTGTCGAAGGGCGGCTTTTCTTCAATCTGCATAAGTCCGAAGTATCGCCTCGACCCCAATCCCCGCCGGCGGCCACGGCGTTTCGTGCATTTGTTGACAGGTTGAGGGATTGACGCCGGACCATTTCTTGCACTTCCTGAAACTCAAATTAACATTTGGTAAAACTTTGGGTCTGGCCCGCCATGGACGCTTCGCAACTGTTCGGCACGATCATTCGAATCCTGAACCAGCCGGTCTTTCCGCCCCGCGCCAAACCGGCGGATGCGGTCAAGGCGCGTCCGGGTCAAATGCCGCTGCGCGCGCACGCGGCCCGGCCCGCCGTTCCGACCGGCCTGGTCCCCATCGTGGTGGAGCCGATGGTGGCGACCGACCCCGCCGCCACGCAAGCCACCACCCAGGCCATGCGCACGCTGGAAGAAGTCCGCGCCGACCTGGCTCGCCTGCGCGAGCAGGCCCGTCGCCGCCAGGCCGCCCACGCCCAGCAGCGCCGCGACCTGGCTTTTGCACCGACCGATTTCATGGAGTTCGGCAAGCCGGCCGCCCCTGCCGGGGCCGTCGCGGCCCGCGAATTTCCGGCGACCGACTTCATGGACATGAGCCCTGGCCGGCCTTCCTGAGCGGCCGGTGGCGCCCGCTCACCGGGCCGAAGACCGTCCCGTAGACCTTGGACACACAGCGGCGCGGCGCCCCGTCCGCGAGCAGATTTCCACGCAGAACAAAGAGATCCGGAGACAAGATGCAAGACAGCCACGCGCGCGCGCAGCGCCCGCTCCCCATGACGCATTCCAAGGCGCTGCCTGGCACCGGCAGCCGCCTGCCGCTTCTGGCGGCGCTGCTGCTGGCCAGCGCCGCCACCTCGGCCCAGGGCCTGGTGATCGGCGTGACGGAGGGCGTGACTTACCGCGCGACCGACCCCGAGATCGAGGCCAAGTTCGCCCCCATTGCCGATGCCCTGGGCAAGGCGCTGAAGCAGCCGGTCTCCATCAAGATATTGAGCACCTACAACGCCTCGCGCGCGGCCATGCAGGCGCAGCAGGTGGACCTGGTGTTCCTGCACCCGGCGCACCTGGCCTTCGAGGCCACCAAGTCGGGCCGCTACAAGAGCGTGGCCTGGACCGCCGGCTACACCGACTACAAGGTCTCCTTCCTGTGCAAGGACGCGCAGCCCATCACCAACTGGAAGGAAGTCGCCGGCAAGAGCCTGGTCACGCCCGACCCGGACTCCATCACCAGCGTCATCACCCGCGCCATGCTGCGGGAGCAGGGCCTGGCGGAGGGCAGCGTCAAGCTGTCGAACACGCGCTACCAGGACGCCGTGCCTTTCTATGTGCAAAACGGCTTCACCACCTATGGCGCCACAGCTTCGACCGGCGTGATCAAGGCCTGGAAGGGCAGCGGCGGCAAGACTTGCGCCGAATCGCGCCCAGTGCCGATCAAGCAGTGGCTGGCATCCACCAAGCTGGATGCGAACACCACCGCCCAGGTCCGCGAAACTCTGCTGGATCTGTCGAGCAGCGATGCGGGCAGGAAGGCCCTGGCGGCCTCGGGCTACAGCGCATTCGTGGCGCCTTCGGCGGAAGTGGAAAAGACGCTCACCGCCTGGCTCGGCGTCTGAGCGGCCACCACCCGCACCGCTTCAGCGCCTGGCCGCGCTGAAGTGCAGCCGCAGCACCCGCCAATGCGGCCCGGCGCGCTGCCACACCTCGGTGGAGGCCACCGAGGGCGGCAACTGCCCGAAGGCCTCGGTGCGGATGACGCCGTGGACCAGGGCGATGTCGCCCAGCAGGTGGATGTGGCGCTCCAGGTCCTCGCCGGTGCTGCCATCGGCAAACCAGCAGCCTTCACGCACCGCGGAGGTGATGCCTTCGAGCTGCTCCTTCTTGGTCTGGTTGCCCAGCCTGCAGGTCGAGCTGAAGTCGGTTGCCTCCAGCTTGTCGAGCATGTCGACGTCGCCATCGAAGTAGGCCCGGATCCACCGGGCCCGAGCGGCCAATAGCTCTTCCATTGCGCCTCCCTGTTCTTGCGTCAATGCGCGGCGATTATGCGACTGCCCTCTGGAAATTAGTTCTTTCGTTGCATTCCGTAATGAATGCGCGCCACGCTAGGGCTGGCCCTTCGAAGACCCGCGCACGATCAGCTGCCCCGGCAGCAGCAGCTGGCGCGGCGGCCCTTCGAAGCCCTGCAGCCGCTCGATGAGGCAGCTGGCGGCGGCATGGCCGATGTCGTCGGTCGGCTGGGCGATGGTGGTGAGGCCGGGGCCGACGAGCGAGGCCCATTCGGTTTCGTCGAAGCCGATGAAGCCCAGGTCGGAGCCGAAAGTCCAGCCCAGCCGCGTCATGGCCGCCGCCACGCGCAGCGTGACCACCGAGTTGCCGGCCACGACCGCCGCACGCCGGCCGCGCACGGCGCGCTTTTTCAGGGCCAGCAGCGCCTGGTCCAGCTCGGCATGGGCGTCGGGGTGCGAGTCGTCATGGCATTCGAACACCTCGCCGGCCATGCGCGCGCCCTGGGCCTTCACGCAGTCGCCGAAAGCGGCAATGCGCTCGCGGCGCGAGCTCACGCCCTTGGAGGGCTCGGAGATGTAGAGCAGCTCCTTGTAGCCGCCCGCCGCCAGGTGCTCGCAGGCACCCAGCATCGCGCCCGGGTTGTCGAGCGAGACGAAGTCCGCGCGCATGCCGGGATGCCGCCGGTCGACCAGCACCGACGGCTTGCCGTGCAGCGCATCGGCATCCACCGCCGTGGCGCCGCGGCCCAGGGTGTTGAGGATGAAGCCGTCCACCTGGTAGCGCGCCAGCGCATCGATGGCTTCGCGCTCGCGGCTGCCGTCGTTGCCCAGGTTGAACAGCATCAGCAGGTAGCCGGCCTGCTGGCAGGCCTTCTCGGCGCCGCGCAGCACGGCCACCGAAAAGGGGTTGCTCACGTCGGCCACCACCAGGCCGATCAGGCGCGAGCGGCCTCGGCTGAGGGCCTGCGCCATCGGGCTGGGTGCGTAGGCCAGCTCGGCCACCGCGGCCTCCACCTTGGCGGCGATGTCGGGGCTCAGCAGCCGCTCGCGATGGTTGAGAAAGCGCGAGACGGTGGCCTTGGAAACACCCGCCTTCTTCGCCACGTCGGCAATGGTGGCGCGGCCCGGCGGGCGTTGCACGGAAGTGCGTGTGCTCATTGCAGGTTCCCCCCTTGTTGTTGTCTGTCTGGGCCTGCCGGGACAGGCGTCATGCGCCTGCGCCGGTGTCGTAGGTGGCAGCCGGCCGCTCGCCGGCCAGGGCCTGCAGCAGGTTGCTGGTGGCCAGCACCGCCATGCCGTGGCGCGTCTCGTGCGTGGCCGAGCCGATGTGCGGCAACGCCGTCACGCGCGGATGCGTGCGAAGCGGCGAATCCAGCGGCAGCGGCTCGGTGGCGAACACGTCCAGCCCAGCGGCATGCAGGTGGCCGCTGTCCAGCGCGGCCAGCAGCGCGTCTTCGCGCACCGTGGCGCCGCGTCCGCCATTGATGAAGATCGAGCCCGGCTTCATCTGCGCGAAGGCGTCGGCATTCATGAGGCCGCGCGTGCTCTCCGACAGCGGCAGCATGGCCACCACGATGTCGGACCGGGCCAGCAAGTCGGCAAAGCTGGCGTGCTGCGCGCGGCCCGCCAGTTCGGGCGCCTGCGCGGCCAGGTCGACCGGGCGCCTTGCGTGGTAGAGCACCGGCATGCCGAAGCCCAGCGCTGCGCGCCGGGCCAGGGCCTGGCCGATGCGGCCGAAGCCAAGGATGCCCAGGGTCTTGCCATGCACGTCGCGGCCGAACAGCTCGGGGCCGATGTTCTTGTTCCAGCGGCCTTCGCGCACCAGGTTGGCCAGCTCGACCACGCGGCGGCTGGTGGCCATGAGCAGGGCGAACACCGTGTCGGCCACGGTCTCGGTGAGCACGCCGGGCGTGTGGCACAGCAGGATGCCGCGTGCATGCAGCGCGGCCAGCTCGTAGTTGTCCACGCCCACCGACACGCTGGAGACCACCTCCAGCTTGGGCGCGCGCGCGAGCACCGCCGAGTCGATGGGGTAGCTGGAGCCGATCAGGCCCTGCGCCCCGGGCAGGGCCGCATCGAACGCGGCCTTCTGCGCCGCGATGCGCGGGTTGGCCACCGTCACGTCGTGCACGGCGATGAGGCGGGCGAGCTGGTCGTCGGGCAGTTCGCGGAAGACCAGGACCTTCTTCTTGTCGCTCATGTCGCTTCAGAGTCCTGCGGCGTCGAGTTCGGCACGCGTGGGCAGTCCCTCCGTATCGCCCAGCACCTGCACCGCGCGGGCGCCGATCCAGGCGCCGCGGCGCACGGCCTCAGGCACCGGCTTGCCTTCCAGCAGCGCGCTGACCACGCCGGCCGCGAAACCGTCGCCCGCGCCCACCGTGTCGATGACCTTCGCGACCGGAAAGCCCGCCACGAAGCCGGTGCCGCAGTCCTCGCCGTCGTAGTACGCACCGGCCGCGCCGAGCTTGACCACCACCAGGCTGGCGCCGCGCTCGCGGTAGAAGCGCGCCACGGCTTCGGGCTGGTCGTGGCCGGTAAGCAGCAGCCCTTCCTCGATGCCGGGCAGCACCCAGTCGGCCATGGCGGCCAGGCGGTTGATCTGCTCGCGCATCACCTCGGTGGATGGCCACAGCGTGGGCCGCAGGTTGGTGTCAAAGGAAATGGTGCGGCCGGCAGCGCGCATCACTTCCATGGACTTGACCGCGGCCTGCAACGCGCTTGCCGAAATGGCGGGGAACACGCCGGTGGCATGCAGGTGGCGCGCCGATCGCAGCCAGGGCTCGTCAATATCCTGCGGGCCCATGTGGCTGGCGGCCGAGCCCTTGCGGTGGTATTCCACCGGCGGGTCGCTGCCGTCGGTGACGCGGCCCTTGAACTGGAAGCCGGTCTTCTGCGTTTCGTCGCAGATGACGTGCGAACAGTCGATGCCCTCGCCCTTCATGGTGGCGATGAGCGAGCGGCCCATGGAGTCGGTGCCCAGCCGGCTGGCCCAGCCCACCTTCAGGCCCAGGCGCGACAGGCCGATGGCCACGTTGGTCTCGGCCCCAGCGGTGCGCTTGTGGAAGGCCTGCGCGTTCTCGATGGGGCCGGGCTGGTCGGCCACCAGCAGCAGCATGGCCTCGCCGAACAACGCAACGTCGAAGGCGGAAGGGTCGGCAGAGAGTCGGGTCATGGGGCGGCGGCGCGCAGGCGCCGGAGGTGCGCGATTTCTTCGCGGGTGACGGCCAGCAGGTCGTCGCCCATCAACGGGTATTCGATGGCATGGGGCACGGTGGCGGGCAGCGCACGCAGCACCGCGCGCCACGGCGCCACGGATTGGACCATAGGCACGGCCACCCACTTGGCGGGCAGCCGCTGCACGCCCTTGCAATGCACGTAGCGCACGCGCGAGGCCAGCGCCTCGGCGGCGCGCAGCGGGCATTCGCCGACGAAATGCCAGTTGCCCATGTCGAAGGTCATGGGCAGCGGCAGCCCCGCGGCATCGGCCGCGGCGAAGAAGGCCTGCAGCGCGCCCAGTGTGCCGCCGGTTTCGGTCTGGTCGTTCTCGATGAGCAGTTCGACGGCCGGGTGCTCGGCCAGGATGGACTTGAGCTCGAAGAGCGAATCGCCAGAGGCACGCGCCCAGCCGCCGATCGACATCTTCAGTCGCGGCGCGCCCAGCGCCGTGGCGCGCGTGATGCCGCGCTCCAGCGCGCCCGTGTCCAGCTCGCCGTCCGGCGTCCACAGCAGCAGGGGCTCGGAATAGACGGCGGTGAACGGCGCCAGCAGGGCCAGTTCTTCGTGCAGTCCGTCGTCACGCAGCAGTTCGCCGCGCACCTCGACGGCATCCGCTCCCGCTTCGCTGGCCAGTCGTGCGAACCAGGGCTGGCCGTGGCGGCCGACTTCGGCGGCGCCGTAGGCGGTGAGTGAGATCAGGACAGGCGGCATGGCGGCTCCTTGCGACGCGTTTCAGTGGGGGTGGTGCGAGCTCAGGATCTGGCCCAGGAACTGGCGCGTGCGCTCGTCCTTGGGATTCTTGAAGAATTCTTCCGGCGGCGCCTGCTCGACGATCTTGCCGTCGGCCATGAAGATCACGCGGTCGGCCACGCTGCGGGCAAAGCCCATTTCGTGCGTCACGCACAGCATGGTCATGCCGTCCTCGGCCAGGCCGATCATGGTGTCCAGCACTTCCTTGACCATCTCCGGGTCCAGCGCCGAGGTGGGCTCGTCGAACAGCATGATCTTGGGCGTCATGCACAGCGCACGCGCAATGGCCACGCGCTGCTGCTGGCCGCCCGAGAGCTGGCTGGGGTACTTGTTGGCCTGCTCGGGAATGCGCACGCGGGTGAGGTACTTCATCGCGACCTCTTCCGCCTCGGCCTTCGACAGGCCGCGCGAGCGCATCGGCGCCAGCGTGCAGTTCTGCAGGATGGTCAGGTGCGGGAACAGGTTGAACTGCTGGAACACCATGCCCACCTCGGCGCGCACCGCGTCCACGTTCTTGCCGCCGGCCGTGAGGTCGATGCCGTCCACCACGATGCGGCCCTGCTGCACCTGCTCGAGCCGGTTGATGCAGCGGATGAGCGTCGACTTGCCCGAGCCCGAGGGGCCGCACACGACGATGCGCTCACCGGTGCGCACCGACAGGTTGATGCCGGTCAGCACCTGGAACTGGCCGTACCACTTGTTGACCCCTTCCATCTGGATGATGTCGGTGCCAAGGGTGTGAGTCATCGTCATTGCGGCTTCTCGCTCAGTCGTCTTTTCGCTAACGGGTCAGAACTTGGGAAAGTCGGCGCCCAGCCACTTCTGGTAGAGCTTGTTCAGCTCGCCGTTGGCGGTGTTCTTCTGCACGAACTCGTTCACGTTCTTCAGGAGGTCGTCCTGGCCCGGGCGCATGGCGATGCCCATGGCCTGCTGCTTGAGGGTGAACTTCTCCTCGAAGGTGCCGGCGGGCACGCGCTTGGCGATCTGCGCCGCCACGGTGACCGAGCAGCCGATGGCATCGACCTGGCCGGACATCAGCGCCTGCATGGCCGAGGCGTCGTCGTCGAAGCGGCGGATCTCGGTGCCTTCGGGCGCGGACTGGGTCACGACCACGTCCTGCGTGCTGGCGCGGGCCACGCCCACGCGCACGCCCTTCAGGTCGGTGGCGCTCTTGATGTTGGCGCCCTTCTTGCCGTACAGCACGATGGTGGCGGCCGCATAGGGCTGCGAGAAGGTCACCTGCTTGGCGCGCTCGGGCGTGACGGCCAGCGAAGCCACCAGCAGGTCGACCTTGTTGGTCAGCAGGAAGGGAATGCGGTTGGGGCCGGTGACGGGCACGATGTTGGCCTTCACGCCCCAGTCCTTGGCCAGCAGCTTGGCCACGTCGGCGTCGTAGCCGTCGGGCTGGTTCTGCGCGTTGGTGGTGCCGTAGGGCGGAAAGTCGACCAGCATGCCGATGGTGACCTCGCCCTTCTTCTTGATGTCGGCCAGGCTCTGCGCCGAAGCGGCCGAGCTGAAGAGAGCAGCACCCAGGCCGAGGGCGGCGAGGACGGCGGTTGCGCCACGGCGCGTGATGATCGATGCGGTCATGTCAATCGTCTCCGTTAGGAAGTTGGAAGAAAGGGAAATCGTTCAGCGAGCCAGCGCGCGTGCCCGCTTGCGCTCCATGCGCGCCGCCAGCAGCGACAGCGGCCAGCAGATCGCGAAGTAGATGGCGGCCACGGTGGTGAACACATGCAGCGGCTGGAAGGTGGCGTTGTTGATGATCTGCCCGGCGCGCGTGACTTCGGTGAAGCCGATGATGGCCGCCAGCGACGTGCCCTTGATGATCTGCACCACGTAGCCCACGGTCGGCGGCAGCGCGATCTTGAAGGCCTGCGGCAGCACCACGTCGCGCATGCGGTTCACATAGCTCAGATTGAGCGCGTGCGCCGCCTCGGTCTGCCCGCGCGGAATGGCCTGGATGCAGCCGCGCCAGATCTCGCCCAGGAAGGCCGCGCTGTTGAGCACCAGCGCCACGCCCGCGGCGATCCACGGGTTAATGTCGAAACCAATCACCGGTGCGCCGAAGAAGATCAGGAACAGCTGCAGCAAGAGCGGCGTGCCCTGGAAGATCTGGATGAAGCCGGTGGACAGCACCTGCGCCAGCCGGTTGTCCGAGGTGCGCGCCAGCGCGATCACCAGGCCCAGGATGGCGCCGCCGATGAAGGCGATGGCCGACAGCGCCAACGTCCACTTGGCTGCTTCGAGAATGAAGAGGAATTCGGGATAGCCGAAGGTACGCATGATGATTCGGCTCCTATCGACGGTCGGGGTAATTCAAGGCGCGCTGGTAGATCAGCTTGAACAGCGCCGAGAAGGCCAGCGCCAGCGCCAGGTAGATGGCTGCCACCACGATGTAGATCTCGAAGCTGCGGAAGGTCTGCGACTGCAGGTTGGCCGCCACCGAGGTGAGGTCGTCCGCCGAGATGACCGACACCACCGCCGAGCTGAGCATCAGCAGGATGAACTGGCTGGTGAGCGCCGGGTAGATGGCCTTGAGCGCGGGCTTGATGACGACAAAACGGAAGATCTCCCAGCCTTTGAGGTTGAGCGCCCTGCCCGCCTCGATCTGCCCCTTGGGAATGGACTCGATGCCCGCGCGGATGATCTCGGTGGCGTAGGCGCCCAGGTTCACCACCATGGCGGTGAGCGCCGCGGTGTAGGGCGACCAGCGCAGCCCGATGGCCGGCAGCGCGAAAAAGAAGAAGAACAGCTGCACCAGAAAGGGCGTGTTGCGGATGATCTCGATGTAGGCGTTGATCACGAAGCGCAGCGGCGCCGGCCCCGAGGTCTTGCCCCATGCGCAGACGATGGCCACGACAAGGCCCAGCAGCGTGGCCACCAGCGAGAGCTGGATGGTGATCCACGTGCCCTTGAGCAGCAGGGGCCAGGCGGCAAACACCGCGTCGAACTGGAACTGGTAGTTCATGGAAAACGAGAGAAAGAAAAATGCAGGCGCTACATCACGCCGAATGTGCGAAAGGCCTCTACGGTGCTCATGCCCTTGTTGATAGCGTCGCGCACGCGGTTCTCGGTGCTTGCCTTTTCCAGGCCCTTGCGGATGGCTTCTTCCTCGGCCTCCCGCGGAATGACAAGCACGCCGTCGCGGTCGCCGAAGACGATGTCGCCGGGGTTGATGCGCACGCCGTTGATCTCCACGCCGATGCGCCAGTCCACCACCTTGCCGCGCGGACCCTGGTCCTGCGCATAGCCGCCGTACGAGAACACGGGCAGGCCCAGCTCCAGCACCTCGTTGGTGTCGCGCGAATAGCCGTCGAGCACCGCGCCGGCAGCCTTCAAATGCATGGCGCGCGTGGTCATCAGGCCGCCCCACAGCGCGAACTGCGGCGCGCAGCCGGTGGCCACGTACACCTCGTTGGGCTTCAGGTCGTCCAGCGCCTCGAACAGGCGGCCGAAGGGCATGCGCGCAACCTCCGACTTGCCCTGCTCGCTGGTGGCGTCGAAGCACAGCGTCTCGAGCACGGGCATCGCACGGCCGGCGATGACCATGCGCGGCTCCACCGGCTTGATCTGCGGATGCAGGAACTGGCGCAGGTAGCCCATGCCGTCGAGGATGTCGCCCACCACCGCCGGAAACAGGCGCTGGCGCATGAGGCCGAACAGCTCGTCGTCATCCTTCCACATGGCTTGTCTCCGGTTCGTCCAAATACCTTGAGCGCCTCTTCGACGCTGGCACGGACTGTAGCTGAAACCGGTTTCAGCCAACCTAGGGATTCTACGTACCGGCTGTCCCCGATGCGCAGCCCGTGCATTGGACGCCTACACTGGCCCGATGCAAAGCGTGATCGCACAGGCGCTGCCCGAAGCAAAGCAAGAAGAGACGGCAGCTCCCCAGGTCAGGCACCTGCGGCAGGTGCTGCTGTGGCCGCTGCGGCTCATGCACGGCCAGAACGCAGAACGGCAGGGGCGCCCGGCCTCCGAGCTGATGCGCGAGCTGGGCGACGCCTCGCCCTGGCGCGAGGTGGTCGACGAATACACCGGCAGCAGCGACGCTTTTCACGAACGCCACTACAACGAGTTCGTGAGCTTCCTGCCCTACGTGCAGCAGTTCCTGTACGGCGAAGGCCGGGCCAACCGGAGCGCCTCGGGCGCCGACCCGGTCATCGAGTCGCCCCTGCGCGTGTTCCGCCGCCATGACATCGCCGCGCTGCGCGTGGTGCCGCGCGCGGGCGACGCACCCATCACGCTCGAGGTGGTGCACATCGACCTGTACTTCTTCTTCGATGTGGACGTGGTGATCCTCAACGTCGAGCTGGCCGGCAACGACCTCTCCCTGGCCCAGGCGCAGGAGATGCTCTATCGATGCGGCCGCGCCTACCCCGCCGGCTGGGACGCGAGCGGCGCCGCCCTGCACTGCATGAGCAGCTCGGAATGGCTCGATGCCGAGGGCCGCGTGCTGGCGCGCTCCGACGCCCAGGACCGCGAGGCCTTCCTGCGGCACGTGGCCACGCACCGTGCGCCGCGCACCGCATCGCATTGGGCCTACGTGATGCAGCCGCTGGTGGCCGAGCACACCGACGAGCCCGGCGCGCTGCGCTACCGGCAGATCGAGTACTACCGCATGCCGATGATGGCCTACCTGGCGCTGGACGATCCGCGCAAGCTCACGCGGGCCGACTTCGTGCGGCTGGGCCTGGTCACCGGCGCGGCCGAAGGTCAGGGCCAGCTTCCCTACGGCGAGGAGCACCTGGCCGACTTCGAGGCCCGCTACTGCTACGACCGCTTCTGGATGGACGCCGGTGCCGCGCCCAACACGCGCTACCTGTGCAACGGCCACGCGCTCATCGTGGTGGGCGATGCGCGCTCCGAGTTCTACGGCTGCCGCGACCGCGGCGTGCTGGCGCAGTTCAGGCACCAGCACTTCCTGCTCTTCCTGATCGCGCATTTCCAGAAGGCCTCGCTGCTGATGTTCTCCGACCAGCTGGTGGAGGCCTTGAAGCGCCTGGACATCCGCAGCACCAGCAGCGTCAAGCGCTTCAAGCGGGCCATCCGCGCCAGCTTCGAGCGCTTCCTGCGCTTCACGCACCGCTACTGGTTCCACGAGATCTCGCAGCAGGCGCAGGTGAAGGCGCTGTCGCACCTGTGCGCGCGCCACCTGGGCACCGACGCCCTGTACGAAGAGGTACGCGAGCGCATCGGCGACATGAACACCTACCTCGATGCCGACAGCCTGCGCCGCCAGGCCAACACGGTGGTGCGGCTCACGGTGGTGACGCTGTTCGGGCTGATCGGCACCATCACCACCGGCTTCCTGGGCATGAACCTGCTGGCCGAGGCCGATGCGCCGCTGGGCAGGAAGCTGGCCTACTTCGCCGTGGTGGGCGCGCTCACCACCTGGCTCACGGTCTACACCATGATCAAGTCCAAGCGCCTGTCGGACTTCATCGACGCGCTGTCGGACGACCGGCAAACGCTGCGCGGCAAGTTCGCGTCGTTCGTGAACGTGTGGCGGCGCGGGGCGGAGTAGTCCCGCAGCCCGTCGGCACGCTCCCACTCAGTAGCCCTCGGCCGTGCCGCTGCCTGGCGCGCGCACCGATGCCGTGGGCACCGGCCGCGGCAGCCACACCTCGATGGTGCCGCTGGTGGCCTGCACATAGTCGCCCAGCGGCCGCACCGCCCAGCGCGTGACCGGCGGCAGCAGCGTGCGCGCCATGGCCTCGGCGCACGGAATCTGCGCGCCATCGTGATAGAGGATGGTGGGCTGCCGGTGGCCTGCCGGCGGTGCGCGGCCGGCGGCGCGCGAGCTTTCGAGCACGTCTTCCACCGGCGGCACGGTGGCGCCCAGCGCGCGCCATGGCTTGCGGAAGGCGCGCGCCTGTTCGCGCGCCGACTGGCCGTACACCTGGATGTAGACCAATGCGCCCTTGCACACGTCCGGCGCGGGCGGCGTCAGCGGCGGCGGCGCGAGCGGCGGCGTGGCCGTTGCAGCACTTGCGTCGGCGGTGGCCGTGGCCGCACCCGTCGCTGCACCCGTCGCTGCACCCGCACCCGGACCCACACCCGCTTCCGCACTCGGCCCCGGGCCAGGACCCGCTGCGGCGGGCGCA
>NZ_BCUU01000012.1 GCF_001591385.1 Variovorax soli NBRC 106424 | reverse complement strand
CCGGGCCGCCCAGGGAATCAGGCCGTCGGCCACGGGCAGGCCCAGCGCGGCGGCCAGGGCCCGCTCGTGCGGCGGCGACAGGGAAGATTCGTCGTCCTGCGCATCGTCGTGTGCGAGTTGCAGGCGCGCGAGCAGGCGCTCCAGATTCGGCAGCTTCAGCGAAGCCAGGGTGTCGCGGATGGCCGGCGCGCTGTGTCCGGCGTGGGCAATGACGAGATGGTGAGGGGGGGAAGAGCTGGCGGGCACCGATGCAGGCATGGGCCTATTGTCCGGGATGCCACAATTCCGCGATGACTCACCCCCACGGATGGCATGCCGTGTCTTCCTTGAAATGAAACTTCCCTACGAGCTGCAACTGGGCTGGCGCTACACCCGCGCCGGCCGGGCCACGCGGCGCAACGGCTTCATCAACTTCATCTCCGGCGTGTCGATGCTCGGCATTGCGCTGGGCGTGGCGGCGCTGATCATCGTGCTGTCGGTCATGAACGGCTTCCAGAAGGAAGTGCGCGACCGCATGCTCGGCGTGGTCTCGCATATCGAGATCTTTTCCCGCGACGGCCAGGCCCTGCAGGACATCGACGCCATCACCCAGGCCGCCCGCAAGAACCCGCAGGTGGTGGGCGCGGCGCCGTTCATTGCCGCGCAGGCACTGCTCGCGCGCGGCGAAGACATGAAGGGCGTGCTGGTGCGCGGCATCGAGCCCGCGCTGGAGCCGCAGGTGACCGACATCGCCACCACGGCCAACAAGGGCGCGCTCGACCGCCTGGTGCCGGGCGAATTCGGCATCGTGCTGGGCGGCGACCTGGCGCGCTCGCTCTATGTGCGCGAGGGCGACACCGTCACGCTCATCGCGCCGGGCGGGCAGGTGACGCCGGCCGGCGTGGTGCCGCGGCTCAAGCAGTTCAAGGTGGTGGGCACCTTCGATTCGGGCCACTACGAATACGACTCGGCGCTGGCCATGATCCACGAGCAGGACGCGGCCAAGGTGTTCCGCCTGGAAGGGCCCAGCGGCATCCGCCTCAAGCTCAAGGACCTGCACCAGGCCCGCCAGGTGGCCGACGAACTGGCGGTGACGCTGCCGGGCTCCTTCCTCATTCGCGACTGGACGCGACAGAACCGCACCTGGTTCGCGGCCGTGCAGGTCGAGAAGCGCATGATGTTCATCATCCTCACGCTGATCGTGGCGGTGGCGGCCTTCAACCTGGTCTCCACGCTGGTGATGACGGTGACCGACAAGCGCGCCGACATCGCCATCCTGCGCACGCTGGGCTCCAGCCCGCGCAGCATCATGGGCATCTTCGTGGTGCAGGGCGCGATGGTGGGCGTGATCGGCACGCTGGGCGGGCTGCTGCTGGGCCTGGGCATCGCCTACAACATCGACGTGATCGTGCCGGCGCTGGAAAAGCTCTTCCAGGCCAGCTTCCTGCCCAAGGACATCTACCTCATCAGCCGCATGCCCAGCGACCCGCAGCAATCGGACATCGTGCCCATCACCATCATCTCGCTCATCCTGGCCTTTGCCGCGACGCTCTATCCCAGCTGGCGCGCGAGCCGCGTCAACCCCGCGGAGGCGCTGCGCTATGAATAGATGGGCTCACCCCCAGGCTACCCTGCTTCGCAGGTCCGCCAACCCCCTTCGAGGGGGCGCACCCTGTGGCCTGGCAAAGCCGGTTCCACGGGGGCTCCCGAACGGCCTCCCTGCTTCGCGGGCATGCGTGTGCAAGGGGGTAACGTGAAAGTCGAACCACAAGTGCAAGTGCCAATGCAGGCGAAAGCGAAGGACAGCCAAGTCGTGCTGCGCGTGCGCGGCCTCACCAAGCGCTTTCACGAAGGCCGCATCGACCTCACGGTGCTGCACGGCGTGGACCTGGACGTGAACGCCGGCGAAACGCTGGCGATCGTCGGCGCCTCGGGCTCGGGCAAGAGCACGCTGCTGCACCTGATGGGCGGGCTGGATGCGCCCACGTCGGGCACGGTCGAGCTGCACGGCAAGGACATGGCCCATGTGGATGCCGCCGAGCAGGGGCGGCTGCGCAACCGGCACCTGGGCTTCGTCTACCAGTTCCATCACTTGCTGCCCGAGTTCAGCGCGCTGGACAACGTGGCCATGCCTCTGAAGATCCGGCGCGAGCCGCCGGCCGCCTCGCGCGATGCCGCCGCGCGCATGCTGGCCTCGGTGGGCCTGGCCGAGCGCCTGGCGCACCGGCCGGCAGAGCTGTCGGGCGGCGAGCGCCAGCGCGTGGCCATTGCCCGCGCGCTGGTGACCCAGCCTGATTGCGTGCTGGCCGACGAGCCCACCGGCAACCTGGACCGGGCCACGGCCGACAGCGTGTTCGCGCTGATGCTCAAGCTGGCGCACGAACGCGGCACCGCCTTTGTGGTGGTGACGCACGACGAGCAACTGGCGGCGCGCTGCGACCGGGTGTTGCGCCTGTCGGCCGGGCGGCTTGTCGACTGAGTTCGCTTGTGTTGTCGTTGGCGCGCCGCGTCGGCGGGCGGTGCGTGCCCGGGGCCTTCACGATGTCGGCCCCTTCGGGGCTGCCCTGCGGTGCTCGCGGGTGCGGCCTGCACTGTGAACTCGCTGCGCTGCTTCGCAGCTCCGCTCAGACACCCACAGTGAGCCAGATGTTGAAGCACGCAAGGTGCCCTTGCGTGCAGGCCGCACCCACTGCGCTCCTCGGCGACATCGAGGCGGCCCCCGGCGGGCGGCGCAGACCGGGCGGCCCCTCAAGGAGGACGCCCCGATCAAGGAACTACAAGATCCGGTTGAACCAAAGCAGCGACAGCCCGGCCGACAGCAGCATCAGGGCAGCCGCACCGAGTGCGAAGAGGGCAGAGATCTCCGTCTCCTTCTTCTCCACCGTCAGCCGCGAGCTGAGCGTTTCATAGACCTTCTTCAGGTCTTCCGCGGTACCCGCATAGAAGTACTCGGCCTGCGTCTTGTTGGCGATGGCCTTGAGCGTGTCCTCGTCCAGCCGCACGCGCATCGACCAGCCCTCGAAGCCGATGGTCTCGCCGTCCACCGTGCCCACGCCCACGGTGTAGACCCGCACGCCGCGGTCGGCCGCCATCTTGGCGGCGTCCAGCGGGTCGACGCCAGTGGTGCGCTGGCCGTCGGTCAGCATGATGATCGCCGCGGAGGTGTAGGAGCCCGGCGTCACCGGCACGAAATCCTTCTTGGTGTCCTTGCCAGCCTGCTCGATGGGCGTGCCGCGCTGCATGGACTTGGGCGCGAAGTCGTCGATGCCGATGCCCGCATCGGGGAACAGCGTGGACAGCGCCATCACGAGACCGTTGCCGGTGGCGGTGCCGCGCTGCAGCTGGAACGAGTCGATGGCGGTCACCAGGTCTTCGCGGTTCGTGGTGGGCAGCTGGGCCACCTGGGCGCTGCCGGCGAAGGCCACCACGCCCACCTTCACGGTGCGCGGCAATTCCTTGAGGAAGCTCTTGGCGGCGTTCTGCGCGGCGGCCAGCCGGTTGGGCTGCACGTCGGCCGCGCGCATGCTGCCCGAGACGTCCATGGCCAGGACGATGGTCTGCTGGTTGGACGGCAGCATCACCACCGCCAGCGGACGCGCCGCCGCAATCACCAGCGTCGCCATGGCCAGCAGGAACAGCAGGGGCGGGATATGGCGCCGCACGCTCTGCCCCACGCCCATGGCATCGCGCACGATGGACAGGCTCGCGTAGCGGATCGCCATCTTCTTCTTGCGCCGCAGCAGCCACAAGTAAAGAAGCACCAGCACCGGCAGCGCCAGCGCCAGCCAGAGGAACTGGGGCCAGAGGAAGTTCATGATCCCACCACCTTCGCTTGACGCCCGACGGCGCGGATGCGGCGCTTGCGCAGGTCGACGAAGCGCACGATCGCCTCCACCAGGTCGTCCTCGGTTGAAAGCTCCAGCGTGTCGACCCCGGCGCGGGCCAGGGCTTCGCGCAGCGCCACCTCGCGTTCATGGGCCAGTCGGATGAAGCGCTTGCGGAATCCCCGGTCGTGCGTGTCCACCCAGAGCTGCTCGCCGGTTTCCGCGTCGGTGAGCGGCACCAGGCCGAGGTCGGGCAACTGCCGCTCCAGCGGGTCGGACAGGCGCACCGCCAGCACCTCGTGGCGCTGCGTGAGGCGGCCCAGCGGCTTTTCCCAGCCGGGGGCGCTCAGGAAGTCGGACACCACGAAGATGGTCGAGCGGCGGCGGATCATGTTGCCCGCCGCATCGAGCAGCTCCGCCAGGCGGGTGGTGCCGCCGGGCTTGGCGCCGCGCGGTTCGGCGCGCCGCTCCATGGCATGCAGCAAGTGCAGCACGTGCGCGCGGCCGGTGCGCGGCGGAATCACCGCCTCCAGCTCGCTGCCATAGACCAGCGCGCCCACGCGGTTGCCGTGGCGGGTGAGCAGGCGCGCCACCACACCCACGAAGCCGGCAGAAATCTCGCGCTTGGCACGCGGGCCGGAGCCGAAGTCCACCGAGCGGCTCAGGTCGAGCACGAACCAGGCGGCCATCTCGCGGTCTTCGGTGAACACGCGCACATGCGGCACCTGCAGCCGCGCGGTGACGTTCCAGTCGATGTGGCGCACGTCGTCGTTGTGCTGGTATTCGCGCAGGTCCGCCAGGTCCAGCCCGGCGCCGCGCATCAGGGTGCGGTAGTCGCCCTGCAGCAGGCCGTC
Source organism: Variovorax soli NBRC 106424 (assembly GCF_001591385.1). GTDB lineage: Bacteria > Pseudomonadota > Gammaproteobacteria > Burkholderiales > Burkholderiaceae_C > Variovorax > Variovorax soli. The sequence continues at coordinate 70,689 of NZ_BCUU01000012.1, read as the reverse complement.
GAGCCGGCGGATGACGGTCCATTCCAGCCGCCGCAGCGCGCGCTCGGTTCCCGCTGCAGCCGCCTCGGCATGCAGAAGGGCATCGTTGGCAGCCCGTTGCTTGCGGTTCCAGAAGGCCATGTCAGTCTTCCTCGTGCGGGGGCTTGGACATCGTCATCATCATCTAGGCGACCAGCTTTTCATGTTCCATGACCCGGGCCGGCGCCTGCACGGCGCGCATGATCCGGTCGATCAGGCCGTCCGGCGTGAGTCCTTCGGACAGGCCCTCGTACGACAGCGTGACGCGATGCCGCAGCACGTCGGCGGCCAGGTCGGTCATGTCTTCGGGCAGCGCGTAGCTGCGCCCGCGCAGCAGCGCCAGGGCACGCGCGCCTTCGGTCAGGTTGATGCTGGCGCGCGGGCTGGCGCCGAAGGTGATGAAGCGGCGCATGTCTTTCAACCCGTGCCGCTCCGGCGTGCGCGTGGCCGACACCAGCTTCACAGCGTACTGGATGAGCGACGGGTCCACGTACACGCGCCGCGCCTGCGCCTGCAGCAGCGCCAGCTGCTCGGTGGTGGCGATCGGGCTGGCCTGCACCGGCGGCCCGATCACCCGCTCGACAATGACGAACTCTTCCTCGTCGCTGGGATAGTCCACCAGCACCTTCATCATGAAGCGGTCCACCTGCGCCTCGGGCAGCGGGTAGGTGCCTTCGGTCTCGATGGGGTTCTGCGTGGCCATGACCAGGAAGGGGCGCGGCACCTTGTGCGTTTCGCCGGCAATGGTCACCTGCCGCTCCTGCATCACCTCCAGCAGCGCGCTCTGCACCTTGGCCGGCGCGCGGTTGATTTCGTCGGCCAGCAGCAGGTTGGCGAACACCGGGCCCAGCGAGGTGCTGAAGTCGCCGGTCTTCTGGTTGTAGATGCGCGTGCCCACCAGGTCGGCCGGCACCAGGTCGGGCGTGAACTGGATGCGCTTGAAGCGGCCCTGCACCGTGTCGGCCAGGGTCTTCACCGTGAGCGTCTTGGCCAGGCCCGGCACGCCCTCCACCAGCAGGTGGCCTTCGGCCAGCATGGCCACCATCACCCGCTCCAGGAAGCGGTCCTGGCCTACCACCACGCGCTTGACCTCGTAGAGGATCTGCTCCATGAGTTCGCTGCTGCTGCTGGCGGCGGCAGCGGCGGCGGCCTGGTGGGCGGCGGTCTGGACGTCGGCGTTGGCTGAGCTCATGCGCTTGCTTCCTGGTTGGTGGAGGAGATCAGAACGGCGGCATGCCCGCGGCCGAGGCCGCGTTCTCGATCGGCACGGCAAAACCGATGCCGATGAAGGTGCGCTGCTGCGTGGGGTTGAGGATGGCGGTGACGATGCCCAGCACCTCGCCGTTCATGTTGACCATCGGTCCGCCCGAATTGCCGGGGTTGGCGGCGGCGTCGAACTGGATCAGGTTGTTCATTTCCTGCTGGCCTTCGGGCGAGCGGAACGAGCGCTTCAGGCCCGACACGACACCTGCCGACACCGACGGCCCGATGCCGAACGGAAAGCCCACCACCGCCACGTTGTCGCCGGGCATCAGGTCGGCGGTGGAGCGCATGGTGGCGGCCACCAGGTCGTCGGGAATCTTGTCGGCCTGCAGCACGGCCAGGTCGTTCTCGGGCTGCAGCCCGATGACCGAGGCGTTGGCCTCCAGGCCGTCGAAGAAGGTCACGCGGATCTTCTCGGCGCCGGCCACCACATGCAGGTTGGTGAGGATCACGCCCTTGTCGACGATCACCACCCCGGTGCCCACGCCGCGCTCGACTTCGCCGCTGGGCGCCTGCGGCGGGTCGGCCTGCGGCGGCTTGCCGCGCGCCATGTTGCGGCCGCGCTTTTCCACCTTGGCGGCGGGCGTGTTCTTTTCGCTGCCCAGCGCGATCACTTCCACCACGGAGGGGCGGATGATGTCGGCGGCGCGCGCCGCCGCCGAGGGCAGGGTGATCGTCTGCAGGCTGCGCGTGACGGCCGCGTCGATGTCCTTCTGCGTGAGCTGGTGGCCTGCCTGGCGGGGCAGGAAGTGATAGCCGCCGGCACCGAGTGCACCCACCACCAGCAGGGCGAGCAGCGCGTGGCGCCAGACATGGCGGCGCGGCCCGGCGGGCGGTGGCGAGGCCGGGGCGTCGGGCGCGCCGGCGTCTTCGGCCGGGCCGGTCGGGGCCTGCGGCTCGTCCACTTCGCCTGCCCCGGCCTGCTGCTGCGGCACGTTGGGCGAACGGCTGTACAAAGCAGGCCTGCGCATGGGCACCTCCGCCTTTTCACCACCAAGAGGACACGTGAGGCTTCACGGTAGCACGCTTTGCCGGCGCGTGCATCTGGCGCAAGGATGGGCACTCGCTCTAGGGCATCATCTGCCCTCATGCCTACGCGTTTTGTCGATACGCACTGTCATCTGGATGCGCCGGAATTCGACGCCGACCGCACCGCCATGCGCGAGCGCGCCGCCGCCAGCGGCGTCATGCTGTGCGTGCTGCCCGCCGTGGCCGCCTTCAACTTCGATACCGTGCGCGAGATGGCCCACGCCCAGAAGGATGCCTATGCGCTGGGCATCCACCCGCTGTGCGCCGGCAGGGCCACCGACGCCGACCTGGTGGCCCTGGATGCAGCCCTCACGGCGCACCAGGGCGACCCTCGCCTGGTCGCCGTCGGCGAAATCGGGCTGGACTATTTCGTGGAAGGGCTCGAGCCGGGCCGGCAGGAGCACATCTTCGAAGCGCAGCTTCGGCTAGCCCGCAAGCACGACCTGCCGGTGCTGCTGCATGTGCGCCGCTCGGTCGACCAGGTGCTCAAGGGCCTGCGCGTGGCGGGGGCTGGCCGGCCCTGGCACGGCATTGCCCACGCCTTCAACGGCAGCGACCAGCAGGCCCAGGCCTGCATCGACCTGGGGCTCAAGCTCGGCTTCGGGGGGGCGCTCACTTTCGAGCGGGCGCTGCGCCTGCGCCGGCTGGCGGCGAGCGTGCCGTTGTCGGCGATCGTGATGGAAACCGATTCGCCCGACATTCCTCCGCACTGGCTCTATGCCACCCAGGCCGAACGCAGCCAGGGGCAGGCCCAGGGGCGCAACGAGCCGGCCGAACTTCCCCGCATCGCGCAGGTGGTGGCGCAGTTGCGCGGGATGCCGGTCGAAGACCTGGCCAAGGCCAGCACCGACAACGCGATGGCGGCACTGCCCAGGCTGGCGCCGCTGGTATCCGCGTCGGAACCAGGATGACACGGGGCGTAGTCGAAATCCCCAAAATGCAACGCGGTGCTTGGCCCCGGGCAAATTGATGTCATCCTTGCGCCTGCGAATCTCATTCAAGAACAAGTGGCACATTTCGCAAATGCCACGCATACCTACAAGGAGTTAGCAGCATGAATCGTTCTCTCAGCAAACGTCTGTCCGTTGCCGTGGCGCTGTCGCTGACGGCGCTGGCCGGCCCGGCCCTGGCCCAGACGCAGGCCCCCGCCGCCGAGCCCAATGCGGCCGAAAAGGCCTGGGACGCGACGAAGAACACCAGCGAAAAGGCCTGGGATGCCACCAAGAGCGGCACCGAAAAGGGCTGGGACGCCACCAAGAAGGGAAGCGAAAAGGCCTGGGACGCGACCAAGAGCGGCACCAAGAAGGGCTGGGAAGCCACCAAGAAGGGCACCAAGAAGGCGACCACCGCCGCGGGCAATGCCGGCGACGCTGCCATTTCCGGTACGCGCAAGGCCGGCGAGTCCATCGCCGAGAAGCTGCCGCCGGATCCGGCCAAGAAGCCCTGAGTCCTGCAACGCGCACAAAGCAAAACCCGCCGAAAAAGGCGGGTTTGTTCTTTGGGGCCGGCGGCCCGGCGCGTGTCAGGCGGCGGCCGCCGGTGCCGCGGTGCGATAGCCGATGGGCGTCTCCGGCGTGGGGAAGCCCGCCGCGCCGAACACCTTGACCACGGCCCGGTGCGTGTCGAAATACACCTGCCAGTAGTGGTCGGTGTGGGTGTAGGGGCGCACCGCCAGCAGCGGGCCTTCGGGCGTGAACTGCAGGATCTCGACGTCCGGCGGCTGCTCGGTCGACACGTTGGGAATCTTCACCAGTTCGGCCTTCAGCAGTTCGATAGCCTTGTTCACGTCCACGCCGTTGGCCACCTTGGCCACGGTGTCGACCCGGCGAAAGCCCAGGGTGCTGAAGTTCTGGATGTTGTCGCCCAGCACCTTGTTGTTGCCCACCAGGACGACGGTGTTGTCGCCGGTGACGAGTACGGTGCCGAACAGGCCCAGTTCCTTCACCGTGCCGGTGACGCCGCCCAGGGTGACGAAATCGCCCACGCGGTAGGGCCGCATCACCTGCAGGAAGACGCCGGCCGCGAAGTGCGTGAGCAGGCCGCCCCATGCCGTGCCGATGGCCAGGCCGGCGCCGGCCAGGAGGGCGGCGAAGGAGGTGGTGCGCACGCCGAACATGTCCAGCAGCGCCAGGATCAGCACGATGTTGAGGATCACCCCCAGGATCGACACGAGGTAGTTGCTCAGCGTCGCATCCATGCGCTTTCCGCGCTCCAGGGCCGTGCTCACCAGCTTTTGCGCCAGGCTGATCAGCCAGCGGCCGATGATCCATGCCACCAGGGCGCCGATCACCTTGAGGCCGAAGCTCGCGCCTTGCGTGGTGATGAATGTCCAGATCGCTTCCGTGTTCAGCATCTTCTTGTTCCCCTTTTTTCAGTGCCGATACCGCATTGGGCATTGGCCAGCTTGAGACGAGCATGCCGGGACCATCGCAACGCAACCCTCCCCGACCTGCTTGCGAGACTCGTGCCGACACCACCGCACGGCGTGCGGCGGGGTGCCACGAGGCAGCGGTATTATGCAGACGCGCCTTGCTCCGCCAATCTTTTTTTCGCACTGCTCGATTCCCGAAGGCCCGCATGAAACGGGCCTTTGGTGCTATGAAAATCGTAGCTTCAACGCCTTCTTCCCGCTCATGAGCTCTTCCCTGCCCGAAGTCAACTTTTCCGATTGGGGTGATGTGCGCTACCTGCACCTGGGCACCGAATGGGTACAAGGCTCGATGAAGCTGGACGCGCCCTTTGAGATCGAGCTCGAATATGTGCAGCGCATGATGGCCTGGCTGCTGTTCGTGGAGCCCGCGAGCGTGATGAACCGCCATGCCATGCAGCTGGGCCTGGGGGCGGCCGCCCTCACCAAGTTCTGCCGCAAGCAGCTGCGCATGCGCACCACCGCCATTGAACTCAATCCCCAGGTGGTGGCGGCCTGCCGCGGCTGGTTCAAGCTGCCGCAGGACGACGCCAAGCTGCAGGTGGTCATTGCCGACGCGGCGGTGGAGATCCGCAAGGCCCAGTGGCACGAGAGCGTGGACGCGTTGCAGGTCGACCTGTACGACCATGAGGCCGCTGCGCCCGTTCTTGATACGGAAGACTTCTATCGCGACTGCCGCGCCTTGCTCACCGAGAGCGGCTGCATGACGGTGAACCTGTTCGGCCGCTCCTCCAGCTACGAGCGCAGCCTGGAAAAGATCGTCGCGGCCTTCGGCGAGAAGGCCGTGTGGGCCTTCCGCCCGACGCGCGAAGGCAACACGGTGGTGCTGGCCCAGCGCGAGCCCGCCCGTCCGAGCCGCGCCGTGCTTGCCGAGCGTGCGCAAACCATACAGACTCGCTGGGGCCTGCCCGCGCCCAAATGGCTGCGGGTGTTCAAGGCCCACTGTCTATGAGCGCATCGCCCCTTTCCGCTTCGACCATCTCCACCACCCACGGCGCGCCTGCCAGCCACCAGGGGCCGCTCGAACTGAAGCTGGTCATCGAATGGCTGGCGCGCGACGGCGTCATCTCGCCCACCGAGGCGCAGCGCACCATCGCCCGCTGCGCGCGGGCCGAGAGCCGGCAGACCCCCCTGGTGCGCCTGGCGGCGGTGGCCATGACGCGCGAGAGCGACGGCAAGCCGCTGGACCTCGAAATGCTCACGCAGTGGCTGGCCAACCGCGCGGGCCTGCCCTATCTGCGCATCGATCCGCTCAAGGTCGACGTGGGCAAGGTGGCCGACACCATGAGCGCGGCTTATGCCGAGCGCCACAAGGTGCTGCCCGTGCAGGTCACGCCCACCGAAGTGGTGGTGGCCACCTGCGAGCCCTTCATCACCGACTGGGTGGGCGAGGTGGAGCGCCAGGCACGGCGCAGCGTGCGCCGCGTGGTGGCCAGCCCGACCGAGATCCAGCGCTACACGGCCGAATTCTTTGCCTTGGCCAAGTCGGTGCGCGCGGCGCAGAAGGCCGGCGGCGCATCGAGCGCGGCCAGCTTCGAGCAGTTGGTGGAGCTGGGCAAGAGCAACAAGCAGCTGGACGCCAACGACCAGAGCGTGGTGCAGGTGGTCGACTGGCTGTGGCAATACGCCTTCGACCAGCGTGCATCGGACATCCACCTGGAGCCGCGCCGCGAGCAGGGCGTGATCCGCTTTCGCATCGACGGCGTGCTGCACCCGGCCTACCAGATGCCCATGGGCGTGATGAACGCCATGGTGGCGCGCATCAAGCTGCTGGGCCGCATGGACGTGGTCGAGAAGCGCCGACCGCTGGACGGCCGCATCAAGACCCGCAACCTGCGCGGCGACGAAGTGGAAATGCGCCTGTCCACGCTGCCCACGGCCTTCGGCGAGAAGATGGTCATGCGCATCTTCGACCCCGACACCACGGTGAAGAACCTCGACGAGCTGGGCTTTGCGCAGCACGACGCCAAGCGCTGGGAGCAGCTGGTGACGCGGCCGCACGGCATCGTCCTGGTGACCGGCCCCACCGGCTCGGGCAAGACCACCACGCTGTATTCCACGCTCAAGCGCGTGGCCACCGAAGAGGTGAACGTGAGCACCATCGAAGACCCGATCGAGATGATCGAGTCGTCCTTCAACCAGACGCAGGTGCAGCCGCAGCTCGACCTGAACTTCACCGAGGGCCTGCGTGCGCTCATGCGGCAGGACCCGGACATCATCATGGTCGGCGAGATCCGCGACCTGGCCACCGCCGAGATGGCGGTGCAGGCCGCGCTCACCGGCCACCTGGTGTTCAGCACGCTGCACACCAACGATGCACCCAGCGCCATCACGCGGCTGATGGAGCTGGGCGTGCCCAACTACCTGATCAACGCCACCATGCTGGGCGTGCTTGCGCAGCGCCTGGTGCGCACCTTGTGCCCGCACTGCAAGCAACCCGACGAATCGGTCACGCGCGAGCGGCTCGACGAGTTCGTGAAGCCCTGGCAGATCTCCGGCTCGGTTCGAGCCTACCGCCCGGTAGGATGCGTGGACTGCCGCATGACGGGCTACCGCGGCCGCATGGGCCTGTACGAGCTGCTCACCGTGAGCGAGGAGTTCAAGGTGCAGGTGGGCAAGGAGCCCAACATCACCGCGCTGCGCCGCCAGGGCATTGCCGACGGCATGCGGCCGCTGCGACTGGCGGGGGCGCTTCGCGTGGCGGAAGGCCTCACCACCATCGAGGAAGTGCTGAGCGCGACACCGCCTCTGGAATAGCCGCCGCGCGCCTGTAGCGCACCACTGTGACGCAGGGATTACCCTAGCTCTTCGCTAGGTGGAATCCACATCGAGAAGCGCGTGGTGAGCCCGCAGAATCCCCGGGTTCGAATTCCGAATCGAGGAGACTGTTCGTGAAAATCAAGAGTCAGAAGGACTTCTTCGCGGGCGTCATGTTCACTGTGGTCGGGGTTGCCTTCGCATGGGGCGCAACCACCTACAACGTGGGCACCGGCGCGCGCATGGGTCCGGGCTACTTCCCGCTCATGCTGGGCATCGTGATGGCCGTCATCGGCCTCGTCATCATGTTCACCGGCCTGACGGTCGAAACCGCCACCGGCGATCCGATTGGCAAGTGGGCCTGGAAGCAGGTGTTCTTCATCCTGGGCGCCAACCTGGCTTTCGGCGTGCTGCTCGGCGGCCTGCCGAGCTTCGGCATTCCGGCCATGGGCCTGATCATCGCCATCTACGCACTCGTGCTCATTGCAGCGCAGGCGGGCAGCAAGCATGCACTGCCATCCGTGCTGGCGCTGGCTACCGTGCTTGCGGTGGGCAGCTACATCGCTTTCATCTGGGCGCTGAAACTGCAGATCCAGGTCTGGCCCACCTTCATCACCGGCTAAGAACATGGAACTGATCAACAACCTTTCGGTGGGCTTTGGCGTTGCCTTTACCGCCACCAACCTGCTGTACTGCCTCGTCGGCTGTATCCTGGGCACGCTAATCGGCGTGCTCCCCGGCATCGGGCCGGTGGCCACCATCGCCATGCTGCTGCCGGCAACGTACGCGCTGCCGCCCGTGTCGGCGCTCATCATGCTGGCCGGTATCTACTACGGCGCACAGTACGGCGGCTCCACCACCGCCATTCTTGTCAACTTGCCGGGCGAGTCCTCATCGGTGGTGACCGTGATCGATGGGCACCAGATGGCCAAGCGCGGACGCGCGGGCCCCGCGCTGGCGGCTGCCGGCCTGGGTTCGTTCTTCGCCGGCTGCGTCGGCACGCTGATCCTGGCCGGCTTCGCGCCGCCGCTGACCGAACTGGCCTTCAAGTTCGGTCCGGCCGAGTACTTCTCGCTGATGATCCTGGGCCTGATCGGCGCCGTCGTGCTGGCGTCGGGTTCGCTGCTCAAGGCCGTGGCCATGATCGTGCTGGGCCTGTTGCTCGGCCTGGTGGGAACCGACGTGAACTCCGGCGTGGCGCGCTTCTCGTTCGACGTGCCTGAGCTCACTGACGGCATCGGCTTCGTGGCCATCGCCATGGGCGTGTTCGGCTATGGAGAAATCATTGCCAACCTGGCGCAGCCCGAGGAAGACCGCGAAGTGTTCACCGCCAAGGTGACGGGCCTGTTCCCCACCAAGGAAGACTTCAAGAACATGGTGCCCGCGGTGCTGCGCGGCACGGCACTGGGTTCGTCGCTGGGCATCCTGCCCGGTGGCGGCGCGCTGCTGGCGGCCTTCGCGGCCTACACCATCGAGAAGAAGACCAAGCTCAAGGCCGGCGAAGTGCCTTTCGGCAAGGGCAACATCCGCGGCGTGGCTGCGCCTGAGTCGGCCAACAACGCCGGCGCGCAGACCTCCTTCATCCCGCTGCTCACACTGGGCATTCCGCCCAATGCCGTGATGGCGCTGATGGTGGGTGCCATGACCATCCACAACATCCAGCCGGGCCCGCAGGTGATGACCAGCAACCCCGAGCTGTTCTGGGGCCTGATCGCCTCGATGTGGCTGGGCAATGCGATGCTGGTCATTCTGAACCTGCCGCTCATCGGCATGTGGATCAAGCTGCTGTCGGTGCCTTACCGCTTCCTGTTCCCCTCGATCGTGCTGTTCTGCGCCATTGGCGTGTACTCCACGAACAACAACACCTGGGACATCTGGATGGTGGGTGCCTTCGGCTTCGTCGGCTATCTCTTCTACAAGCTCGGCTGCGAACCCGCACCGCTGCTGCTGGGCTTCATCCTGGGCCCGATGATGGAAGAGAACCTGCGGCGTGCGCTGCTGCTCTCGCGCGGCGACTGGAGCGTGTTCGTCACCCGCCCCATCTCGATGGGCCTGCTGGCGGCCGCCGTGCTGCTGCTGGTGATCGTGCTGCTGCCTGCGGTGAAATCCAAACGGGAAGAGGCCTTCGTCGAAGAGTGATCGGCGAGGCAAGTCCTTCCAGGAAAAACGGCGCCCTCGGGCGCCGTTTTTTTTCGCCGCGCTTCAGCTCCGGCCTGCACGCGGCGGCTTGAGGTGCTGGCGGGCGATGTCGAGAAAGGCCATGGCCGCCGGACTGAGCGGGTGCTTGGCCAGCCGCAGCGCCATCACCGGGTATTCGAGCGTGGGCCGTGTCACGGAAACGGCGCGCAGATTGGGCGGCATCAGCACGTCAACGTAGCGGGGCAGCAGCGACACCCCGGCACCGGCCTGGATCAACCCGAAGGCTGTGGAGAGCATCGACACGTGGTGCAGCACCTGCGGCTCCAGGTTCGCGATGCCGGCCAGCTGACGGCCCACCGAGCGCCAGATGTTGGCGTCGGGGTTCACGTGGATGAAGGGCAGGGCCTCGAGCAGGCGCGCCTCGACGGCGCTGCGCGAGGCCAGGGGATGGTCTTCGCGCACGAACAGCGCCATGCGTTCGGTGAACAGGGGCTCGGTGGCGAGCTCGGAGTGCGAGGGGCCGATGTCCGAGCCGAAGCCCAGGTCGGCTTCCTTCGAGACCACGCGCGAAATCATCTGTTCGGCCGTGCTGTCCAGCAGGGAGGTTGCCAGCCGCGGATGCGCCTTGGCGAAGCGGCCGAGCAAAGGCGGCATCAGCGCGCCGGCGGTGAGGTGCCCCACGGCCACCACCACGCGGCCCTCGCGCAGCTGCGCCTGCGAGCGGCAGGCGTTGACCGACTCGTCCACCAGCCGCAGCGCGCGCACGGCGGTATCCACCATCATCTGGCCGGCATCGGTGAGCTGCAGGCGCCGCCCGCGCACCACCAGCGGCTGGCCGAGTTCGTCTTCCATGCGCTTGATGAGGTGGCTGATGGCGGGCTGGGTGAGCTGCAGGCTTTCGGCCGCCAGGGTGAAGCTTCCAGTTTCAAACACCGCTGCCAGCGCGCGAAGCTGCTGCAGCGAGATCTCATCGGTGGCGGTTCCTCTTGGCATAAATCAGGCTAATACTGGAATAACCTGGATTATCTGGCTTGATGGGGGATGGCTGCTTAGCATCGAAGGTTTGCCAACCACGCTCCACACACCATGCAACGCCACCTGTTTCTGAAGGCCCTTGCCGCGGCGGCGATGTGCCTTGCCGCTTCCGGCGCCGCCCTGGCGCAGGGCTATCCGGCCAAGCCGATCCGGCTGATCGTTCCCTTCCCGGCGGGTGGCGCCACCGATCTGTTTGCCCGCACGCTCAGCCAGAAGATGGGCGAGAAGCTGGGCGCCACCCTGGTGGTGGACAACAAGCCGGGCGCCGGCGGCGCCATCGGCTCCGACCTGGCCGCCAAGTCCGCGCCCGACGGCTACACGCTCCTGCTGGGCACCACCAGCACGCATGCCATCGGCCCGGTGATCAGCAAGGTGCCCTACGACACGGCGCGCGACTTCACGCCGATCGCGCACGTGGGCGATGCGCCCAGCATCATGCTGGTGCCCAACAGCTCGCCGGCCAAGACGGTGCGCGAGTGGGTCGAGTACGCCAGGAAGAACCCCGGCAAGCTCAACTACGCCTCCAGCGGCAACGGCACCATCGTGCAGCTCACGGCGGAGCTGTTCAAGTCGCAGGCGGGCGTGTTCGTTACCCACATTCCGTACAAGGGCACGGCGCTGGCCATGCCCGACCTGATGAGCGGCAAGGTCGACGTGCTGTTCGACTCGCTGCCCACCGGCATGCCCTTCGTGCGCGACGGGCGGCTGCGTGCGCTGGGCGTCACTTCTCTCAAGCGCAGCCCGCTGGCACCCGACCTGCCCGCGGTGGCGGAGACGCTGCCGGGCTTCGAATCCAACACCTGGTTCGGCTTGTACGGCCCCAAGGGCCTGCCGGCGGACGTGGTGGCGCATGTGAACAAGGCGGCCAACGAAGCGCTGGCCGATGCGCAGCTGCGCGAAAAGCTGTCCAGCCTGGGCATCGAGCCCACGCAGAGCACGCCGGAACAACTGGCCAAGCTGGCGGCGCAAGACACGGCCAAATGGAAGCAGATCATCATCGAGCGCAAGATCGTCAACGAATGACTGCCGTGCGCTCGTTCGGGCGCGCATCTTGAGACAACTGGACTTCTGAAATGAACTTCGACTTCAACAACCCCTACCTCAGCACCCGTCTCCCGGTGTTCGCCCGCAACGTGGTGTCCACCTCGCATCCGCTGGCCGCGCAGGCGGGCCTGCGCATCCTGCAGCAGGGCGGCAATGCGGTGGACGCCGCCGTGGCCACGGCGGCCGTCATGACGCTGGTGGAGCCGGTCAGCAACGGGCTGGGCAGCGACGCCTTCTGCATCCTGTGGGACGGCAAGAAGCTGCACGGCCTGAATGCCTCGGGCTGCTCGCCGCAGGCATGGACGCCGGACTACTTCAGGAAGAAGTACGGCGCCGATGCCGCGACCCCGCCGCAGCGCGGCATCGACTCCGTCACCGTGCCGGGCGCCGTGGGTTCCTGGATGGCGCTGTCGGAGCGCTTCGGCAAGCTGCCCTTTGCCGACCTGATGGCGCCGGCCATCGAGGTGGCCGAGCGCGGCTACCTGATGCCGGTGGTGGTGCAGGAAAAATGGGCCGCCGCCACGCCGCTGCTGCAGTCGCAGCCCGGCTTTGCGCAGAGCTTCCTGCCCTGGGGCCGTGCGCCCAAGGTGGGCGAGCTGTTCAAGTTCCCGTCGGCGGCGCGCGCGCTCAAGGCCATTGCGCTGACCCGCGGCGAGGCCTTCTACCGCGGCGAGATCGCCCAGGCGCTGGAGAAGTTCTCGGCCGAGCACGGCGGCAGCCTCAAGGCCAGCGACATGGCCGCCTGGAAGCCGGAGTGGGTAGAGCCCATTGCGCGCAACTACCGCGGCCACACGCTGCACGAGATCCCGCCCAACGGCCAGGGCATCGCGGCGCTGATCGCGCTGGGCATTCTCGACAAATTCGACGTCGGCTCGCTGCCGGTGGACTCGGTGGCCTCGCAGCACCTGCAGATCGAGGCCATGAAGCTGGCCTTTGCCGATGTGTACCGCTACGTGGCCGACCCATCGTCGATGGAGGTGACCCCCGCGCAAATGCTCGATGACGCGTACCTGGCTTCGCGTGCCAAACTCATCGACGTGAACAAGGCGCAGGACTTCAAGGCAGGCAATCCGGTCAAGGGCGGCACCATCTACCTCACGGCCGCCGACGAGAGCGGCATGATGGTCAGCTTCATCCAGAGCAACTACATGGGCTTCGGCTCGGGTTGCGTGGAGCCGACGTTCGGCATCAGCCTGCAGAACCGCGGCCACGGCTTCAGCCTCAAGGATGGCAGCCCCAACCAGGTGGCGCCGGGCAAGCGGCCTTTCCACACCATCATCCCCGCCTTCCTCACCAAGGACGGCCAGCCGGTGATGAGCTTCGGCGTGATGGGCGGCAACATGCAGCCGCAGGGCCACATGCAGACCCTGGTTCGCATGCTCGACTACGGCCAGAACCCGCAGGCCGCCTGCGATGCGCCGCGCTGGCGCTTCAACGCCGGGCTCGAGATCAACGTCGAGGCCGCCATGAAGGGCGACACGGTGGCCGGCCTGAAGGCGCTGGGCCACCAGGTCGAGGTCATCAACGATTCGTACCAGGACTTCGGTGCCGGCCAGTTCATCTGGCGTGCGGGCGATCCGTCGGTGGAGGGCTATGTGGCCGCCAGCGATGCGCGCCGCGACGGCCAGGCCGCAGGCTATTGAACCTCCATGTCAGAACAAGCTGCCCGACCCATCACCACTACCGCCACGACCGCATCTGTCCCGCCGTCCTCGCACGGCTCTCAAGGGCAGCAGCAGGGGCTGGGCACGGGTCTTGTTCTGGCGACGCTGGGGGCCATCGCCTTCAGCGGCAAGGCCATCATCGTCAAGCTGGCCTACCGCTACCAGGTCGATGCGGTAACGCTGATCATGCTGCGCATGCTGTTCGCGCTGCCGCTGTTCGCGGTCATGGCCTGGTGGGCGGGGCGCGGCAAGCCGCCGCTCACGCGGCGCGACTGGCTGGGCGTGCTGGGCCTGGGCGTGTCGGGCTACTACCTGGCGAGCTTCCTCGACTTTGCGGGGCTGGCCTACATCACGGCGAGCCTGGAGCGGCTCATCCTGTATCTCAACCCCACGCTGGTGCTGTTCTTCGGCTGGGTCGCCTATCGCCGCCGCATCACGCGCGGCCAGTTGCTGGGCATGGCGATCAGCTATGCCGGCGTGCTGCTGGTGTTCGGCCATGAGGCCGCCATTGGCGCGAGCTGGCAAGCCGCCTGGGGCGCGCTGCTGGTGTTCCTCAGCGCGGTGAGCTACGCCATCTACCTGGTGGCCAGCGGTGAATTCGTCAAGCGGCTGGGCTCGCTGCGCCTGGTGGGCCTGGCCACGAGCGTGGCCTGCCTGCTGTGCATTGCGCAGTTCCTGCTGCTGCGCCCGCTGGACGTGGCGCTCAACGTGGCGCCGCAGGTGATCTGGCTGTCGGTGCTCAATGCCACCCTGTGCACCGCCGTGCCCGTGCTGATGGTGATGATGGCCATCGAGCGCATCGGCCCTGCCATGGCGGCGCAAACCGGGATGGTCGGCCCCATGTCCACCATTCTCATGGGCGTGGTCATTCTGGGCGAGCCGTTCACCGCATGGATCGCAGCGGGTACGCTCCTGGTCATCGCCGGAATATTCGTCTTCACGCGCGCAGGCCGCTGAAGCGCGGCTTGTTCCGGCGCTTCAGAATTCGCTTTCTTTCTTCTTCTTCGGAGCTTTCCACATGGATCTGGGCATTGCAGGCCGCACCGCACTGGTGTGCGGTGCGAGCAAGGGGTTGGGCTATGGCTGCGCGCTGGCGCTGGTGCGCGAGGGCGTCAACGTGCTGATCGTCGCGCGCGGCCAGGAGGCGCTGGACAGCGCTGCCGCGCAGCTGCGCACGGCGGCCACCGGCGGTGCCACGGTGCGCGCGCTGGCCACCGACATCACCACCGAAGCCGGCCGTGCCCAGGTGTTCGCGCTGCAGCGCGACTTCGACATCGTGGTCACCAACGCGGGCGGCCCGCCGCCCGGCGACTTCCGCGACTGGGACCGCGAGGCCTGGATCAAGGCAGTGGACGCCAACATGCTCACGCCCATCGAGCTGATCAAGGCCACGGTGGACGGCATGGCCCAGCGCGGCTTCGGGCGCATCGTCAACATCACCTCCAGCTCGGTGAAGTCGCCCATCGACATCCTGGGCCTGTCCAACGGTGCGCGCAGCGGCCTCACCGGCTTTGTCGCGGGCGTGGCGCGCAGCAGTATTGCGGCCAAGGGCGTCACCATCAACAACCTGCTGCCCGGCAAGTTCGACACCGACCGCCTGGGCGGCACCATCAGCGCCGCGGCCAAGAAGAGCGGCAAGTCGGTCGACGAGGTGCGGCGCGTGCAGCAGGCGCAGATTCCGGCGGGCCGCTACGGAACGGCCGAGGAATTCGGCGCCATCTGCGCCTTCCTGTGCAGCGTGCAGGCGGGTTACCTGACGGGCCAGAACATCCTGCCGGACGGCGGGGCGTACCCTGGGACGTACTGATTCGATTCCAGTCTTCAAGGAAAAAGGGCCGGTCCTGGAACCGGCCCTTTCGTTTTCCGCGGGTGCGTTACGGGGCAGGGCACGCCTTGACCGAGGCCAGCAGGGCGCGCACGCCCTTGATCTGGTCGGTATCGTCCGGGCTGGCGGGAGCCACCTCGGAGAAGGTGCAGCCGTAGCCGTCGGCGGCCACTGTCGCGGGCGTCAGCACGTCGTCGCCGGCGGGCTTCACGTTGTTCTCCGCCCAGTTGATCATGTCGTCGAAGGCCCGGACCTGCTCGGCGATGGTGAAGTCGCAGTGCGTGATGCCGCGGATGGCCCGCTGCACCAGCATGCCGTCGCTGCCCTTGGCTTGCGCGCGCTTGCGGTAGATCTGCTCCATGCCGAAGGGCACGAACAGGTCGCCCAGGGTGTGCAGCGTCACCACCGGTACGCTGAACTCGCCGTTGACCTGCGGAATCCAGCGCAGGCCATCGGTGCGCAGGCGGTTGGCGTCCGGCGCGGCCGTGAGCTTCTGCACGATGGCATTGAGCTGCGCCGAAGAGGGCGCATCGCCGGTGTTGTAGACGATGCTGCTGGTGTCCAGCACGTTCTTGTTGAGGATGCCGTCCACCGTGCCGTCGCCGCCGAAGGCCAGTTGCATGGGCGCCAGGAAGGACTGCCCCTTGCCGAATCCGACGTCGAACAAGGGCCGCGGGCCGCCGGTGAGGTTCATGATCACGCCGGCATAGGCCAGGCCGAGCTGGCCGACAGGTGTGATCGAGCCATCCTGGCCGACCGTCATCAGCTGCGGAACGACATTCGCCTGGATGTTCTTCCACTCCGTCATGGCGGAGCCGGCATAGCCCGTCAGCGCCTGAGCGGCAAGTTGCGCGCCCGCGAAGTAGTCGAACAGCTGGGTGTCGCCCATCACACCGCACATGGGCACGGCGCCCGCATAGCTCACCTTGTGGTTGGCGGTGGCCAGCGTCTCCTTTTCCACCGCTGCGCCGGCGATGTGGCCGCCCATCGAGTGACCGATGATGAAGGTCTTGGTCGGCGCGGCCAGCGTGCGGCCGTTCTTCTTGGCGATATCGCCGAAGGCCAGCGCCAGGGCATTGGTGTCCTCGACGCCGGCGCGCACGTCGTAGTAGTTCTTGCTGTAGCTCGAAGCCGCCCAGGCATAGCCCTTCTGGATCAGGTGCCGGCGGATGGAAGGATCGGAAATGCCCAGCGTGCTGCCCTGGCCGGCGTAGCCGTGTGCGTACATCACCAGCTTGCCGTTCCAGTTCTGCGGCACTTCCACGTGATAGGCCGCGCCGTCGAGCATGCCGGCCCAGCGGCTGGTGGTGCTCATGTCCACCGTGTCGGACGGGGCGGAAGCCATAGCGTCGAAGGTGGTGGCCTGGGCGTCCTGGGGCGACGGCGCAAAGCTGCGGTCGTCTTGTGCGCGCTTTTCTTCAGGGGCCGGGGCGGGCGCCGGGGCTGGCGCAGGTGCCGGCGCGGGAGCGGGAGCAGGCGGCGGGGAACTACCTCCTCCGCACGCGGCGAGCGAGAGCAGGGCAGCGGCCATCCAGGCGTGGCGGGTCATTTGCATCAGTTGAGTCTCCGGGCGTTGTTGTGTTCTTGAAGAAAGCGCAAAGGCAGATCGGGAGCTCCTGCGAGCGCCGCATCCGCGGGGCCGAGCGTAGAGGTCGCAGGCCGCGGCCCCGGGCTGGGCTTTCCCGGATCCGGTATCGCCTATGTGACATCGCAGGTTCCGGCTGCTTGTGGCCCGCCGCCTGCGCGTGCTCGGCCTTCGTGGCAACATCCGGCGGTTTGCAAGCACTTTCCGAGGATCGATGATGAAGAGCAGAGCCATCCGCATCGACCGCAATGGCGGTCCTGAAGAACTGAAGCTGGTCGAGGTCGAGGTGGGCGAGCCCGGCCCGGGCGAGATCCGCATCCGCCACCATGCGGTGGGGCTGAACTTCATCGACACTTACCAGCGCAGCGGGCTCTACCCCTTTGCCATGCCCCTGCAACTGGGCATGGAAGCCGCCGGCGTGGTCGAGGCGGTGGGCGAGGGCGTGACGCACCTGAAGGCGGGCGATCGCGCTGCTTATGCCAGCCAGCCGCCCGGTGCCTACTGCGATCTGCGCGTGATGCCGGCCAGGAACGTGTGCAAGCTGCCTGATGCCATCTCCTTCGAGACGGGCGCGGCCATGATGCTCAAGGGCCTCACGGCGCAGTACCTGCTGAAGAAAACGCTGCCGGCCGAGGGCCTGCAGCCGGGCGACCACATCCTGTTCCACGCGGCCGCGGGCGGCGTGGGCCTCATCGCCTGCCAGTGGGCCAAGGCGCTGGGCCTGAAGCTGATCGGCACGGCCGGCACCGATGCCAAGTGCCAGCTGGCGCTGGACCATGGCGCGGCCCACTGCATCAACTACACCAAGGACAACTTTGCGCAGCGCGTGAAGGAGATCACCGGCGGCAAGGGCGTGAAGGTGGCCTACGACTCGGTGGGCAAGGACACCTGGGAAGGCTCGCTAGACTGCCTGCGCCCCTTCGGCCTGCTGGCGGTGTTTGGCAACGGCTCGGGGCCGGTGCCGCCGGTGAACATGGGGCTGCTGGCGTCCAAGGGGTCGCTGTACATGACGCGGCCCACGCTGTTCACCCACATGGCCACGCGCGAAAGCACGCAGGCCATGGCCGACGACCTGTTCGCGGTGGTGCAAAACGGCGCGGTGAAGATCCCGATCGACCAGCGCTACGCCCTGGCCGACGTGCAGCAGGCGCACCGTGACCTGGAGGCGCGCAAGACCACAGGCTGCACCATCCTGACTCTGCAATGAGACCGCGCTGCCCGCGCAGGGGGGTGGGCCCCCGGTGAAGAACGCCACCCTGCGCCAGCTGAAGGTGTTCGAGGCGGTGGCGCGCCACCTGAGCTTCTCGCGGGCGGCCGAAGAGTTGCACCTCACGCAGCCGGCCGTTTCCACGCAGGTGAGCAAGCTCGAGGAGCATGCGGGCAACGCGCTGTTCGAGCAGTTCGGCAAGAAGGTCTACCTGACGGCCGCGGGTGCGGAGCTCCTCACCATCAGCCGCAGCATCATCGGGCAGTTCGAAGCGGCCGAAGCCGCGATGACGCAGTTTCGGGGCGTGACGGGCGGGCGCCTGAACGTGGGCGTGATCAGCGCGGGCGACTACTTCCTGCCGCGCCTGCTGGTCGAGTTCGCCGGCCGCAACAAGGGCGTGACGCTCAACTTCACGGTGCACAACCGGGCCGAGCTTCTCGCGTGCATCAGCGAAAACCAGACCGACCTGGCGGTGATGGTGCGTCCGCCCACCGACATGGACACCGTGGCGCAGGCCTTCGCACCCCACCCGTATGTGATCGTGGCCGCGCCGCAGCACCCGCTGGTGGGGCGCAAGAAGATTCCGATGGCGCGCATCATGAAGGAGCCCTTCGTGCTGCGTGAAAAAGGCTCCGACACGCAGCATGCGCTGGAAGACGCTTTCGGCGAGCACTTGCCGCAGCTGCGCATGGCCATGGAGATCCGCAGCACCGAGACCATCAAGCAGGCGGTGATCGCCGGCATGGGCCTGGGCTTTTTGTCGGCACACACGCTCAGCCTGGAACTGCGCACGGGCACGCTGGCGGTGCTGGATGTGCAGGGCTTTCCGCTCATGCGCAACTGGTACGTGGTGCACCGGCGCACCAAGCGGCTGCCGCCGGTGGCGCAGGCCTTCAAGGACTTCCTGCTGTCCGATGGCGAAGCGTTGATCCAGAAGATCGTGCCGCTCGGGCCGGTGCGCTGACAAATTCGAAGGGCTCCGTCCGGAGAGCCCTTTTTTTTGTCATATAATCGATGTCTTCGCGGGAATAGCTCAGTTGGTAGAGCGCAACCTTGCCAAGGTTGAGGTCGCGAGTTCGAGTCTCGTTTCCCGCTCCAAGTTCTTCTTTCATTGCAAGCAAGAAGCAAAAAAGCCACCTTCGGGTGGCTTTTTTGTTTTCTGCCCTTCAGGGGCGCGCGGCCCCAGGTTCGAGGGGGCGTTTCGGGGGCTTCAGCCCGCAGACTGCATGCGCACACCGGCGCCGGCTTCTTCCATGCCGCGTGCCAGCAGCTTCACGAGTGCATACACCGTGTCGATGTG
Source organism: Variovorax soli NBRC 106424 (assembly GCF_001591385.1). Taxonomy (GTDB): domain Bacteria; phylum Pseudomonadota; class Gammaproteobacteria; order Burkholderiales; family Burkholderiaceae_C; genus Variovorax; species Variovorax soli. The sequence goes on along the minus strand of NZ_BCUU01000012.1, from coordinate 51,395 downwards.
CGGCGTGGGCGTTTCGGTCAGCCGTGCCAGCTCGGCCACCGAACCCACCAGCGCATCGATCTCGGGGGCGCGGCCGGCTTCGACGTCCTGAAGCATCGATGTCTTGTGCTTGCCCACCTTCTCGGCGCCGGCAATGCGTTTTTCCAGCGGCACGCGGAACTCGATGCCCAGCTTGTTGGCGGCCGTCTGCGCCTCGCGCATCATGTTGGCGGCCAGTTCGCGCGACAGCGGGTACTGGCAGATGTCCACCAGCGTGGCATGCGACAGCGCGCTGATCGGGTTGAAGGTCAGGTTGCCCCACAGCTTGAGCCAGATCTCGGCGCGGATGTTGTCCAGCACCGGCGACTTGAAGCCGGCGCGGGTCAGCGCATCGGCCACGCGCTGGACGCGCTCGGTCGTGCTGCCGTCGAGTTCGCCCAGCGGGAAGCGCTCGCCCTCGATGTGCTGCACCACGCCCGGCGCCACCAGTTCGGACGCGGGGTAGACCACGCAGCCGAGGATGCGCGAGGCCGGGATGCCCGCCGCCACGGCGCCGTCGGGGTCGACGCTGCGCACCGTGTGGCCTTCCAGCGTGCCGCCATGCTTCTGGAAGTACCAGAAGGGAATGCCGTTCTGCATGGTGACCACCACCGTATCGGGGCCGAAGAGCCGGGGCAGGTCCTTGAGCACCGCCTCCAGCTGGTGGGCCTTCATGGCCAGGATCACCACGTCCTGCGGACCCGCTTCTTCATAGCGGTCGGTGGCCTTGACCTGCCGCGCGACTTCTTCCTGGCCTTCGGCGCTGATCAGCTTGAAGCCGTTGGCGCGTATGGTTTCCAGGTTCTTGCCGCGGACGATGAAAGTGACGTCCTCGCCAGCCAGGGCGAGCTTTGCGCCCACCAGGCCGCCGATGGCGCCGGCGCCGATCACTGCAATCTTCATGAGAGTCTTCCCGGGAGTTTTGAAATCAGGTCGGTGCGCTGCCGTACGGGTTGGACAGGCGGCCGATGCCGGCAATGTCCACCTCCACATGACTGCCCGGCTTCATCGAGCCCACGCCGATGGATGTGCCGCACAGGATCACGTCGCCGGGGTAGAGCGTCATGTCCATGGAGATGAGGCTCACCAGCTGCGCCACCGAAAATCGCATGTCGCTCACGGGATAGTTCTGGCGGACCTGGCCGTCCAGCAGCGTCGTGACCGTGAGCGTGGCCGGATCGAGGCCGGTGGCGACCACCGGGCCCATCGGGCAGAAAGTGTCGAAGCCCTTGGCCCTCACCCACTGGGCGAAGGATGCGTCGCGGTTGAGGATGTCGGCCACCGTGACGTCGTTGGCGCAGGTGTAGCCGAACACATGGTCCAGCGCGTCCGCTTCGCTCACCGCGGTGGCGGTCTTGCCGATGACGATGCCCAGTTCGCCCTCGAACACCACCTTGCCGCCGCTGATCGGCGGGCGGATGGCGAGGCCGGGCGCGAGGTAGGAGTTGGGTGTCTTCACCAGATACAGCGGCTCGGCCGGCACCGCCAGCTGCAGCTTCTCGCCCAGCGCCTTGAAGTTGTTCCACAGCGCGATCACCTTGGTCGGCTGCGTGGGCGTGAGCAGTTCGATCTCGGCCACCGTGAAGATGGACCCGGTGGGCGAGCATTCGCCGAACATGTCGCCGTGCCACTCGTGCACCGTGTTGCCGTGCAGAACGCCGAAGCCGGTCTTGCCCGCGTGGCGAAAGCGCAGCCAGCGGCGCTGCGGCGCGGGAGGCGCGTCCACCGGTTGGTAGGCGCGGGCCGGCGCGGGGCCGGGGCTGGTGTTGTTGTCGATTCGCACGGTGTGTCCCTTCAGGCTGCGGGTTGCTCAGATGCCGAGTTCGCGTCCCAGCGTTTCGGCCCAGTTGAATGGCGCGGTGGCCAGGGGGCCGGACTGCGCCATGCGGCGCTTGTGCTCGGCCGTCTTTTCCAGGATGACGCCGCCCAGGAAGTCGACGTCGTAGGCGCGCAGCAGATGCGGCTGCTGCGACTCGAGGTAGTAGCGCACGCGTGCCGGTGCATCGGCACGTTCGCGCAGCAGCGCGACGTAGGTATCGCAGTCCCAGTACCAGCGAAGGCCCAGTTCATTGAATGCGGCGTTGAAGGCATTGCGATCGAGTTCTTCGTCGAGGTATTGGGTGGGCAGATCGTTGACCATGACCAGATTCCTTGTACTTGTGCCGCGGGTTGAGGATGAAAGGCGGAAAGCGGCGGCACTGGGTGAATCTTGGGCGGCTCGATCAATAAATAACAGTCAAAGTATTTAATTCAGATCATCAATGATCAGTTATGCATTTCGGCGAGCGGCTCTCCTGGGCCGCGCACGGCGGCCTTGGGATTGCAGCCGCTCGCGCGGCGGCGTTCAGACCACTTTGAGTTCGCGCAGCGCCGCGACTTCGTCGGCGCTGTAGCCCAGCTGGCCCAGCACCTCGTCGGTGTGCTCGCCCAGCAGGGGCGAGCGGGTCACCTCGGTCGGGCTGTCGCTCAGCTTGATCGGATTGCCCACCGTCAGGTACTTGCCGCGGGTGGGGTGGTCCACCTCCACCAGCGTGCCGGTGGCGCGCAGCGATTCGTCTTCGGCAATCTCCTTCATCGACAGGATCGGCCCGCAGGGAATGTCGTATTGGTTGAGGATGTCCATGGCCTCGAACTTGGTCTTGGTCATGGTCCACTGCTCGATGCGCTTGAAGATGGGCTTGAGGTGCAGCAGGCGGGCCTGCGGCGTGGCGTAGGCCTCGTCCTCGATCCAGCCTTCCTCGCCGATCACTCGGCAGATGGCGGGCCAGGCGGCCCCCTGGGTGATGAAGTAGATGTAGGCGTTGGGGTCGGTCTCCCAGCCCTTGCACTTGAGGATGGAGCCCGGCTGGCCGCCGCCCGATGCATTGCCGGCGCGCGGTACCGCGTCGCCGAACTTGCCGTCGGGATATTGCGGGTACTCGTGCATGGTGCCGGTGCGGTCCAGGCGCTGCTGGTCGCGCAGCTTCACGCGGCACAGGTTGAGCACCGCGTCCTGCATGGGCGCGAGCACCTTCTGGCCGCGGTTGGTCATGGTGCGCTGGTACAGCGCCGCGACGATGCCCAGCGCCAGGTGCAGGCCGGTGCCGCTGTCGCCGATCTGCGCGCCGGTCACCATCGGAATGCCGTCTTCCATGCCGGTGGTCGACGCCGCGCCGCCGGCGCACTGCGCCACGTTCTCGTAGACCTTGCAGTCCTCGTACTTGCCCGGGCCGAAGCCCTTGACCGAGGCCACGATCATGCGCGGGTTGAGCTCGTGGATGTGTTCCCACGTGATGCCCATGCGGTCGAGCGCGCCGGGCGCGAAATTCTCGACCAGCACGTCGCAGGTCTTGATCAGGCGGTCCAGCACCTTGCGCCCTTCGGGCTTCTTGGTGTCCAGCGTGATGGACCGCTTGTTGTGGTTGAGCATGGTGAAGTAGAGGCTGTCCACGCCGGGTATGTCCCGCAGTTGGCTGCGGGTGGCGTCGCCCTCACCGGCGCGTTCCACCTTGATCACATCGGCGCCGAACCAGGCCAGCAGTTGCGTGCAGGTCGGTCCGGACTGGACGTGCGTGAAATCGAGGATGCGAACACCCTCCAAAGCCTTGCTCATCGAGCATCTCCTGTGGAATTGATCATCCGTTCAGCCTCTGCGAGCCGGGCCCGCAGCTTGCGCTCCTCCTGGAAGCGCTCGGTTTCGTCGCGAACCATGGCGACGATGGCGTTGACCTTGCCGTCGCTGCCCTTGAGCAGCGACACGGTGAATGCGATGGAAATGGTGTGCCCGTCCTTGTGCAACGACGGTACCTTCAGCAAGGTGGTGCCGTAGCGGGTGATGCCCGTTTCCATCGTCTTTTCATATCCGTCCCAGTGGCGCTGGCGCTGCCGCTCGGGAATGATGAGATCGAGCGAGCGGCCCATGGCCTCTTCGCGCGAGAAACCAAAGATGCGTTCGCAGGCCGCGTTCCACAGGATGATGTTGCCGCGCGCATCGCACACGCAGATCCCGTCGCCTGCACCCTCCACCAGTTGCCCGAGGTCGATGGCCGGGGCATTCGTCTTGTTGTTGTCGTTCGTGTCGCTCATGTCTGTCTCCGTGGGGCAAAAGAAAGGCCGGTGCGCACGAAAGCTCGCCGCCCTCGCGCCACCGGCCACATTTCACCGCAAGTCCCTCTCGGGTTAACCCGCGCGGCCGGCCCTGCCGGGCCGCCGGGGGCCCGGCGGGTTCAGGTCAGACGACCTTGCTCTCGTGCATCTTGGCGATCTGGTCCTTGCTGTAGCCCAGTTCGGCCAGCACTTCGTCGGTGTGCTCGCCCAGCAGGGGCGAAGCGGTGATCTCGGGCTTGAGATCCGAGAACTTGATCGGGCTGCCGATCGTGAAGTAGCTGCCGCGCTCCTTGTGCTGCACTTCGACGATCGAGCCGCTCTTGCGCAGCGACTCGTCGCGCAGCAGCTCGGCCATCGACAGCACCGGGGCGCAGGGAATGTCGTACTTGCGGAAGATGTCCACCGCCTCGAACTTGGTCTTGTCCTTGATGAAATCCTCGATGGTGGCGAAGATCTGCTCGATGTGCGGCTGGCGTGCCTTGGCCGTGGTGTAGTCCGGGTCGGTCTTCCACTCGGGCTTGCCCAGCGCGTCGCAGATGGGTTCCCAGGCGTGGCCTTGCACCGTGAAGTAGATGTAGGCGTTGGGGTCGGTCTCCCAGCCCTTGCACTTCAGGATCCAGCCCGGCTGGCCGCCGCCGCCGGCATTGCCGCCGCGCGGCGTGACCTTGCTGGCGAAGGCTTCCATCTCGTGCGGGTACTGGGGGTACTCCTCGAGGTAGCCCACGCGCTCCAGGCGCTGCTGGTCGCGCATCTTCACGCGGCACAGGTTCAGCACGGCGTCCTGCATGGAGCAGGCCACCTTCTGGCCCTTGCCGGTCTTCTCGCGGCCGATGATGGCCGTCAGGATGCCGATGGCCAGGTGCATGCCGGTGTTGGAGTCGCCGAGGGCTGCAGCCGAGATGGTGGGCTCGGAGTTCTCGCCCTTCCACCAGCCGGTGGTCGAGGCTGCGCCGCCGGCACACTGCGCCACGTTCTCGTAGACCTTCAGGTCTTCGTAGTGGTGGCCTTCGGAGAAGCCCTTGACCGATGCGTGGATCAGGCGCGGGTTCAGCTCCTGGATGCGGGCCCACGAGAAGCCCATGCGGTCGAGTGCGCCGGGGCCGAAGTTCTCCACCAGCACGTCCGATTCCTTCACCAGCTTCTCCAGCACGGCCTTGCCTTCGGCCGTCTTGGTGTCCAGCGTGATGGAGCGCTTGTTGCTGTTGAGCATGGTGAAGTACAGCGCGTCCACGTTGGGAATGTCGCGCAGCTGCGAGCGCGTGACGTCGCCGGCGCCGGGGCGCTCGACCTTGATCACGTCGGCGCCGAACCAGGCCAGCATCTGGGTACAGGCCGGGCCGGCCTGCACGTGCGTGAAGTCGATGATCTTGATGCCGTCGAGAGGTTTGTTGCTCATGTTCGTTCTCCTTGAACTTTGCCTGGGTTACTTCTTCTTGGCCGTGGCCGGGTTGAGACTGGTGATGCGACCGCTTTCGGTGCCGGCGGTCTCGTCGATGACTGCGTTGATGAGGGTGGGGCGGCCGGAGGCGACGGCTTCGGCCAGCGCCTTCTGCAGTTCGTCGGCGGTGGTGGCATGCACGCCCACGCCGCCGAAGGCTTCCATCAGCTTGTCGTAGCGTGCGTTCTTCACGAACACGGTGGGCGCCACGTCAGGCGTGCCGCTGGGGTTCACGTCGGTGCCGCGGTACACGCCGTTGTTGTTGAACACGATCACGCACACCGGCAGGTTGTAGCGGCAGATGGTTTCCACCTCCATGCCCGAGAAGCCGAACGCGCTGTCGCCCTCGACCGCGATCACCGGCTTGCCCGTGATCACTGCGGCGGCCACGGAGAAGCCCATGCCGATGCCCATGATCCCCCAGGTGCCCACGTCCAGGCGCTTGCGCGGCTCGTACATGTCGACGATGGAGCGGGCGAAGTCCAGCGTGTTGGCGCCTTCGTTGACGAAGATCGCGTCCGGGCGCTGGCGCACCTGCTCGCGGATCACCGACAGCGCGCTGTGGAAGTTCATCGGCGACGGACGCGCAGCCAGCGTCTGGGCCATCTTCGACAGGTTCTTGTCCTTGCGCTCGGCGATGGCGCCGGTCCATTCGGCCGGCGGCTTGGCCCAGTTGCTGCCCAGGCCCGCCACGAGGGCCGAGACGCAGGAGCCGATGTCGCCGATCACCGGGGCCTCGATGGCCACGTTGCTGTCGATCTCGGTGGGGGCGATGTCGATCTGGATGAACTTCTTCGGACCCTTCTCGGCGCCCCAGGTCTTGCCCTTGCCGTGCGAGAGCAGCCAGTTCAGGCGCGCGCCCACCAGCAGCACCACGTCGGCTTCCTGCAGCACGTACGAGCGTGCGGCGGCCGCCGACTGCTCATGCGTGTCGGGCAGCAGGCCCTTGGCCATCGACATGGGCAGGTAGGGGATGCCGGTCTTCTCGACCAGGGCGCGGATGTCGGCGTCGGCCTGCGCGTATGCAGCGCCCTTGCCCAGCAGGATCAGGGGACGCTTGGCGCCCTTGAGCAGGTCCAGTGCGCGCTTGACCGATTCGGCCGAGGGGATCTGGCGCGGTGCCGGATCGACCACCTTGATCAGCGATGCCTTGCCGGCCTTCGCTTCCATGGTCTGCGAGAACAGCTTGGCCGGCAGGTCCAGGTACACGCCGCCGGGGCGGCCCGACAGCGCGGCGCGGATGGCGCGTGCGATGCCCACGCCGATGTCCTGCGCATGCAGCACGCGGAAGGCGGCCTTGCACAGCGGCTTGGCGATGGCCAGCTGGTCCATCTCCTCGTAGTCGCCTTGCTGCAGGTCGACGATCTCGCGCTCCGAAGAGCCGCTGATCAGGATCATCGGGAAGCAGTTGGTGGTGGCATTGGCCAGCGCCGTCAGGCCGTTGAGGAAGCCGGGTGCCGACACCGTCAGGCAGATGCCGGGCTTTTGCGTCAGGAAGCCGGCCGCGGCGGCGGCGTTGCCCGCGTGCTGCTCGTGGCGGAAGGAGATCACGCGCATGCCCTCGGCCTGGGCCATGCGGGTCAGGTCGGTGATCGGAATGCCCGGCAGGCCGAAGATGGTGTCGATGCCGTTGAGCTTGAGTGCATCGATCACCAGGTGGAAACCGTCGGTGGTTTCTTGCTCCGGCGTCTCGTCGGCGATGCTCTTGATGGCACGCGCAATCGCTGGATCCAGCGCCGCTGCCTGCTTGTCGGTGGTGACTGAAGACATGTCTCTCCTTCTGCGTATTGCTTGAACGGTCAGACTATGATTCGCGCCATGCCTCGGGCGCGTTGACCAAGATCAACTTTCCAAAAAAGGACGCCGGCAAGCAGCGTTGCGGCGACAGGCGAAGCGAAGAAAACACCCCATGACCTTGTTGGAAAACCACCCGGAGAAAAACATCATTCGTCTCCAGCTCCGGGAGAACGTGGTGCTCAAGGACCTGAGCGACAGCGAACGAACCGAACTGGAAAGCCACCTCGTGGTGGTGGACGGCAACAAGGGCGACTTTCTGCTGCACCAGGGCGTGCGCGAGATGGCCCAGTACTTCATCCTCGAGGGCATCCTCAAGCGCGTGGTGAGCAATGCGGAGGGCAAGGAGATGATCCTGCGCTTTGCAGACGAGCACGAGATGGAGACGAGCTACGCGGCGCTGCGCTTGGGCACGCCCACACCCTACGGCATCGTGTGCGTGACCAAGGCGCGGGTGGCCACGCTGCCGCTGAAGGAGTGGATCGCGTTTCTCAACCGGCACCCCGAAGCCAAGGAGCATTTCGAGTACGCGGTGATGAAGGGCATGAGCGAGATCATGGCCCACACCATCACGCTGCACCTGCTGGATGCGCCGGGGCGCGTGCATCGCTTCATGCGCAAGCATCCGGAGCTGATCGACCGCATTCCGCGCAAGGAACTCGCGTCGTACCTGAACCTCTCCGCGGAAACCTTGAGCCGCTTGCGAGCCAAGGGAAAGATCTGAGGTCTTTCCAAAAAGCAAGAGGCGCCCGAAGGCGCCTTTTTTTGCGGCCGGCCGGACTCAGTCCACCGGCCGCTCCTTATGGAACTCGTCCGCCTTCGGCGCCTTGACCAGGGCCAGCAGCTTTCCCAGCAGCGGCCACACCAGCATCAGCAGCGCCAGCGTCGTGATGCTGCCCACCAGCGGGTTGGAGAACATGATCATCACGTCGCCCTGCGACACCAGCATGGCCTGGCGGAACGAGTCCTCGGCCTTGTCGCCCAGCACCAGGGCCAGCACCAGCGGCGCGAGCGGATAGTCGAGCTTCTTGAACAGGTAGCCGACCACGCCGAAGCCCAGCATGAACCAGATGTCGAGCATCGCGTTGTGCACCGTGTAGGCCCCGATGGCGCAGATCACGATGATCACCGGCGCGATGATCGAGAACGGAATGCGCAGGATCGATGCGAACAGCGGCACCGTGCTGAGCACCACGATCAGGCCCACGATGTTGCCCAGGTACATGGAGGCGATCAGGCCCCACACGAAGTCCTTCTGCTCGACGAACAGCAGCGGCCCAGGCTGCAGGCCCCAGATCAGCAGGCCGCCCAGCAGCACGGCCGCGGTGGGCGAGCCTGGAATGCCCAGCGCCAGCATGGGCAGCAGGGCGCTGGTGCCGGCGGCGTGCGCGGCGGTCTCGGGGGCCACCACGCCTTCCATCTCGCCCTGGCCGAAGTTCTTGCCGTTGCGCGACATCTTCTTGGCCAGGCCGTAGCTCATGAACGACGCCGGCGTGGCACCGCCGGGGGTGATGCCCATCCAGATGCCGATCAGCGAGCTGCGCACCGAGGTGACCCAGTACCTGGGCAGCTGGGCCCAGGTCTTGAGCACCACCTTCGGGTCGATCTTGGCCGTCTTGCCCTGGAAGCTCAGGCCTTCCTCCATCGACTGCAGGATTTCGCCGATGCCGAACAGGCCGATCACCGCGATCAGGAAGTCGAAGCCGCGCATGAGTTCGGGCTGGCCGAAGGTCAGGCGCAGCTGGCCGGTGACGGTGTCCATGCCGACGGCCGCCAGGGCGAAGCCCAGCGCCATCGATGCGAGGATCTTGAAGGGCGAGCCCTTGCCCATGCCCACGAAGCTGCAGAAGGTGAGCAGGTAGACCGAGAAGAACTCGGGCGAGCCGAACTTGAGCGCGAACTTCGCCACCAGCGGCGCGAGGAAGGTGATCATGACCACCGCCACCAGCGCGCCGATGAACGACGAGGTGAAGGCACTGGTGAGCGCCTCGCCCGCGCGTCCTTGCTGCGCCATGGGATAGCCGTCGAAGGTGGTGGCCACCGACCACGGCTCGCCCGGGATGTTGAAGAGCACCGAGGTGATGGCGCCGCCGAAGAGGGCGCCCCAGTAGATGCACGACAGCATGATGATCGCCGAGGTCGGCGACATGGTGAAGGTCAGCGGCAGCAGGATGGCCACGCCGTTGGCGCCGCCCAGGCCCGGCAGCACGCCGATGAGTACGCCCAGGATGATGCCCACGAACATCAGCAGGACGTTCATGGGAGTGATGACCACCGCAAAGCCCGACATCAGGGCATTGATCTCGTCCATTTCTTGTCGCTCCGCTTGTGCTTAGTAGCCGAGGAAGGCGAGCGGGTCGAGCGAGCCCTTGTACAGGGGCACCTTGAACCACACTTCGAACATGCAGAACAGCACGACGTTGATCGCCAGCGCGGCAACCACGCTCTTGATCCACGAGTACTTGCCCAGCACGATCATGAACAGGGCGATGTAGATGGCCGACGCCACATAGATGCCCGCCAGCGCAATGGCGCCGACATACACCGCCGCCGGCAGCAGCACGCTGAGCACGCGGCCCAGTTGCTCGCGGTCGACGAACACCTCGGTGTTGCGCTCCTTGCCCAGCACGGTCTGGTACAGGGTGCCGAGCGCCGAGATGGTGATGATCAGCCCGATGTAGAACGGGAAGTAGCCCGACCCCGGTCCGTCGCTGGTCCAGCCGGCACCCAGGCGCCGGCTCTCGAATATCACCACGATGCCGACCACCAGCAGTACCGCTGCGACCGCCGCTTCCACCACCCAGGTGGCGATGCCCGTTCGGGCTGACTCCTCATGCTCCATGGATCTTCCCCATCGTAGGTCTCAAGAACAAAACAGGCAGCACCGCCCCGCCCACTGCCCCGCGAGCGGAGGTGGAGGCGTCCGGCCGAGCCGGCACGTCGGGGCGGTGGAGGGTTGCTTGTGCGCTTACTTGGCCGCAATGAAGCCGGCTTCGGTCATCAGCGTCTTGTGGGTGGCTTCGGCGTCGGTCAGCCACTTCTTGAAGGGTTCGCCCGTCATGTAGGTCTGGTTGAAGGCACCCTTTTCCATGTACTCGGCCCAGTCCGGCGTGGCCTTCACCTTGGCCAGCAGGTCCACGTAGAAGGCCAGCTCTTCGGGCTTCACGCCGGGGGGCATGAAGATGCCGCGCAGCATCGTGTAGGCCGTGGGCACGCCTGATTCCTTGCAGGTGGGAATGTCGTTCCAGGACTGGGTCTCGGTCACCTTGGCCTTGTAGGGCATGCGATGGTCGTCGAACACGCACTGCGCGCGCAGCTTGCCAGCGCGCCACTGGGCGACGGCCTCGATGGGGTTGTTCACGGTGGAGTTGATGTGGCCGCCCACCAGTTGCACCGCCACTTCGCCGCCGCCCTTGAAGGGCACGTAGATGAACTTGGTGCCGGTCGCCTTTTCCAGCGCCACCGTGATGATCTGGTCTTCCTGCTTGGAGCCGGTGCCGCCCATCTTCATCTTGCTCGGGCCTGCAGCCTTCACGGCCGCGATGTATTCGTTGGCCGTCTTGTAGGGCTCGTCCGCATTGGTCCACAGCACGAACTGGTCGAGCGCCATCATCGCCACGGGCGTCATGTCCTTCCAGTTGAAGGGCACGCCGGTGGCCATGGGGGTGGTGAAGAGGTTCGAGAGGGTCACCACGATCTTGTGCGGATCGCCCTTGGCTTCCTTGATCGCGAGAAAGCCCTCGGCACCCGCGCCGCCCGACTTGTTGACGACGATCAGCGGCTCCTTCATCAGCTTGTGCTTGACGACGATGCCCTGGATCAGGCGCGCCATCTGGTCGGCGCCGCCACCGGTGCCGGCGGGCACCACGAATTCGACAGGCTTGGTGGGCTCCCATGCATGGGCGGGCACTGCGGCGGCGAGGGCCAGCACGGCAGCGGCGCAGACTTTCGTACGACAGGACCGAACACGGGACGCGAGGCTCTTGATCATGTTGTCTCCTAAAAGTTGGTGCAGCTCTTCTTCTCGATGCTTGAGCTTTCGTTCGCACGCACGGCACGAACGAAAGCCCAACGAAGGCAGATGCTGCGCGCCGCGAGACATTCGCGGATTGACCGTGGTCAACTTTTCGAGCAATCCCTATGCGGGTCAACCCGCGCCCGAGCCGGCGCCTTTGCGCCGCTTCATGCGTGCATCAGCGCACGCACATGTGCGGCCGTGCCGCTCGCCAATGCCTGCAGGCTGTAGCCGCCTTCGAGGACGGAGACGATGCGCCCCTGCGCGGTGGCGTCCGCCACCTTCACCAGTTCGGTGGTGATCCAGTGGAAGTCGTCGTCGGTGAGGCTCAGGCCGCCCAGCGGGTCCTTGAAATGCGCGTCGATGCCGGCCGAGATGATCAGCAGCTCGGGCTCGAAACGGCGCAGCGCCGGCAGCAGGTCCTGGTTGATGCGTGCGCGGAAGGTCGGGGAGTCGCAGGCCATCGACAGCGGTACGTTCACGATGTTGTGCGCCACGCCGCTTTCCTGCCGCGCGCCCGTGCCCGGATAGAAGGGCGATTGGTGCGAGGAGCCGTAGAAGAGCTCCGGGTCCGACCAGAAGGCGTGCTGGGTGCCGTTGCCATGGTGCACGTCGAAGTCCACCACCGCGATGCGCCTGATGCCGTGTGCATGCCGTGCATGCAGCGCGGCAATCGCCGCCTGGTTGTAGACGCAGAAGCCCATGGCGCGGTCGGCCTCGGCATGGTGGCCGCACGGCCGCGTGGCGCAGAAGGCGTTGCGCGCTTCCTTGGCGACCACGGCGTCCACGGCCGCGCACGCAGCGCCGACGCATCGCATCACGGCCTGCAGTGTGCCGGGCGACATGATCGTGTCGCCTGCATCGAGCAGCTGGTAGCCCTCCATCGGTGCCATGGCTTCGACGCTGGCCACGTAGTCGGCGGTGTGCACCAGCAGCACCTGCTCGCGGGTGCCCAGCGGCGCCTCGCGCCAGCGCGCCTTGGCGAACTCCGGCGCCTCGAGCGCGGCCAGCACGGCGCGCAGCCGCTCGGGCGACTCGGGGTGGTGCGGTCCGGGACGGTGCTCCAGGCAGTCTTCGTGGGTGTAGATCAGGGTCGTCATGCGTGCGGCCTGTTGAAGTGTTTGTCGGCTTGGCCGTCTGTGGAGGTGAAGGCGTGCGAAACCGCCGGTTCCCGCTGAAAGCAGTTCGGAATTCGAGGGTTTTCCCTGAAATGCGGGAAAACCCTATAAAATGGAGTCAATCCGTAGATTCCACATCCGAGGAGTTCCGTTCCATGTCCACGCTGACCCCGTCCTCCGCAACCGCTGTTTCCGGTGGCTTCACCGGCGCGCTGAAGACTTTCGTCGACGAAGCCTCCGTCCTCATCGGGGCGCTGCTCAACCCCGGCAAGATCCTGGGCGAAGTGGAGCAAATGCGTGCCCTGCTGGTGGCCGCCAATGCGGTGCAGGCCACCGATCCGGCGCGCGCCGCAGCGCTGCGCACGCGCGCTTCGCGCATCGGCCTGAACTAAGGCTTGTCTCTTGTTCACACGAGTCCGCTTTCTTGGCGGATTCTGTGTGCCGGGTCGCCGCGTCGCGCTTGACCCGCGTCAAGTTTCCGGCGCGCGCACCCTAGGCTTTTTCCGGATACCCGGCTGAGAGGCTGCCCGGCGGTGGCAGGTTGCCCGCCATCTCGCGCAAGCCCTCGAGGGCTTCGTGCAACGCCGGCGGCTCCGCGCCCGCCGCATAGACCACATAGGCCGGATACAGGAACTCCGGGGTATCCGGCACCCGGTGCAGCCGGCCGGCTTCAATGTGGGACCGAGCGACCTCCAGCCGGAAGTAGCCGGTGCCGCCGGCCGCCAGCACGTATTCCAGCCCGAGCGGCCCGAGGCCCGTCTGTACCGGCGCATTGGACAGCTGCGGAAAGGCGAGGCCGTGCTGCATCTCGAACTCCGGGCCCCAATCCACGTTCACGTAGTCGGCCGCCCGCGGCACGCGGGTTTCCGGATCGGTGCTGACCATGACCAGCCGTTCTTCGATCAGCAGTTCGACGCGCAGGCCCGGGCGCTGTTGCGGCGCATAGGCAATGGCCGCATCCAGCACGCCGCCGGCCACCTGGTCGAGCAACTCGCGCGCAGGGCCCACGGTGCAGCGCAGTGCCAGGTCGGGCGCCCGCTCGCGCATGCGCACCAGCCAGCGCGGCAGCAGCGGATGCCACAGGCTGGTTTCGCAGCCCAGTGCCAGCACCGCCCGCCGGCCTTCTGGCACGGCCACCTGCTGCCGCGCCCGCTCCCAGACCTGGACCAGGGTGCGCGCATGCGGCATGAACTGTTCGCCGGCAGAGGTGAGCACGGCCCCGGCCTTGTTGCGCACGAACAAGGGGCGCCCCAACTGGTCCTCCAGTGCCCGCACGCGTGCGCTGATGGCGGTCTGCGTGACGTGCAGCCGCTCCGCCGCGCGCTGGAAGCTGCGGGTCTCGGCAATGGCGAGAAAGGTGCGCGCAAGGCCGATGTCCATGGGCTTGTCTCCAAGATCAATGCAGAAATATTGCATTGATCTGGCAATAAAACTCGTTGTACTTATATCGGTGCGGACCCTAGGATCGATGCACACCCACCAAGGAGTCAGTCATGTCGACCGCCGAAAGGACCCTTTCCACCCCTACCCTGCCCAGCCGCCTTCAGGCCGCGATGAGCGTCCTGGCCCGCGAGGCATCCGCGCTGCTGGATGCGCTGCTGCAGCCGGGCAAGGTGCTGACGGAGGTGGAGCAGATGGGCAAGCTGCTGGTGGCGGCCAATGCACTGGACGAGCGTGACCCTGGGCGGGCGACGCTGTTGCGCCGGCGCGCCTCGACCATCGGCCTGAACTGAGGATCGCCACACGAGCTGAAAACTCTCCGTAGGGAAGCTGCTAGGTTGCCGCTTCCCGAAGGCGCATGGTAAGAAGCGGTCAGGGAGCCTAGCCATGACTGCGGAGAGGCCATGCACAACAACGGAGACGAGCGCGCCACGATGCGCGCCAAAAAAGAGGGGCGTGACAATTCCCTGGATGCGCGTGCCGCGTTTTGCGGACGGGCGCTGAAGGCCGTGATCGCGCTCATTGCGCTGGTTGCGGTTGTCGTTTCGGTACCTGCGCTTTCGCGCGCGGACTTCCCGCTCGCCAGCCTTCTCATCTACTGCATCGGCATGGGCTTCATCGCCATGCCGCTGTGCCTGTACCACGAGCTGCTGCTCCAGCGCCGCATGCACGGCGCCTGAAACCCGCCCGACCTACGAACCCAGTTCGCCCAGCCGCGAGGCGCGCAGGCGGCTGGGTGCCAGCGCGCCGGCCGAATCCAGGATGGGGTAGGCGATCGAGCAGATGTGCGAGTTGATCCGCTTGAGGTCGCTGATCAGGTCGATGTGCAGAGAACTGGTCTCGATGCTCGAGGCGGTCTGCTCCGACAGCCGCACCAGGTGCGTGCTCGCGTAGTGGTGCTCCAGTTCGCGAAAGCGCACCTTCTCTTCCAGCAGACGCTGCGCGTCGTGCAGGTTGCCGTTGAGGAACACGCTCATGCCCAGCCGCAGGTTGGCCACCAGCCGCTCGTGCAGCTCGACAATCTCGTTCATGCCCGCTTCGGAGAAATTGCGGTGTAGGCGGATCTTCTTGTCCTCGATGTCGATGATCACGCGCTCGATGATGTCGCCGATCTGCTCCATGTTGATGGTGAAGCTGATGATGTCGGTCCAGCGCCGGCTTTCCGACTCGCCCAAGGCCTCGCGCGAGATCTTGGTCAGGTAGTACTTGATGTCCGAGTAGAGGCGGTCGACGTCGTCGTCCATCTTTCGCAACTCGGCCGCCAGGCGCAGGTCGTTGCGCCGGATCACGTCCAGCATGCCGATCAGCATGCTCTCCACCAGGTCGGCCTGGTGCATGGCTTCGCGCGCGGCGTTGGAAATTGCCAGGCTCGGCGTGGAAAGGGCGGAGGGGTCCAGATGCTGCGGGCGGCGGCTCGAGGGCGGCAGCGGCGGCTCGGGCAGCAGCCGGGTCATGGCCTTGGCCACCCAGTCGGTCAGCCCGATGAACAGCAGACTCATCGCCACATTGAGCGCCAGGTGGAACATGACCACCAGCTGCGGCGCAACCAGGTGCGGGCGCATGTACTGCAGCCAGAGGCCGACAAAAGGCGCCGCCATGGCGACGCCCAGCACCTTGAACACCAGATTGCCCATCGTGACCTGGCGCACCGCCGCCGCCGACTTCGCCGTGGTGAGCACCGCCAGCAGCCCGCTGCCCAAATTGGCGCCGAGGACCAGGCCCAGCGCCACATCGAGCGGCACCACGTTCGAGCTGGCCATGGCGGCCACCAGCAGCACCACGGCCAGGCTGGAGTAGGCCAGTACGGCCAGTGCCGCGCCCAGCGTGATCTCCAGCAGCACGTCGCTGGTCAGCGATGCCAGCAGTGCGCGCACCGGTGGCGCTTCGAACAGCGGACCCGTGGCCTCGACCACCATCTGCAGCGCCAGCAGCATCAGGCCCAGCCCGATGAGGATGCGCCCGAAGCGCCCGGCGGGCGTCGCCTGGCGCGAGATGTACAGCACCACGCCGATGAAGATGAACAGCGGCGACAGCCAGGACAGGTCGACGGAGAACAGCACCGACATCAGCGCGGTGCCGATGTCCGCGCCCCGCATCACGGCCAGCGCGGCCGGCAGCGCCACCAGGCCCTGGCCGACGAAGGACGAGGTCATGAGCGAGGTGGCGGTACTCGACTGCACCAGCGCCGTGACCCCGATGCCCGACAGCGCCGCCGCGAAGCGATTGCGCATGCTGCGGGCAAGGAACTCGCGCAGGTCTGCACCGAACACCCCCATGACGCCGGTTCTGACGAGATGGGTCCCCCATACCAGCAGCGCGATCGCTGCCAGCAAGTTCAAGAGATGTTTCATGGATCCGGGCAACTATACGCGCGGGCCCCGGCCCCGCGCGTGGCGCGCCGGCTACGGTTGCGGCTTGCGCATGCGGCGCAGCTCGTCCAGCACGAGCAGGACCGCGCCCAGCGTGATGGCGCTGTCGGCCAGGTTGAATGCGGGGAAGTGCCGGCCGGCCCAGTGGAAGTCCAGGAAGTCGACCACGTAGCCGTGCATCATCCGGTCGATCACGTTGCCGATGGCGCCGCCCAGGATCAGCGTCATGGACAGCGAGAACAGCGTCTGGCCGGCGTGGGACTTGAGCATCCAGGTGATGAACACTGCGGCCGCCACGCCGATGCCGGTGAACGCCCAGCGCTGCCAGCCGTCCGCGTCGGCCAGGAAGGAAAAGGCAGCGCCGGTGTTGTGCGCCCGCACGATGTTGAAGAAGCTGGTGACCACCGTCTGGTCGGCGTAGCGGTAGTTCGCCAGGATCACCGCCTTGGTGAACTGGTCGGCCACCACGATGAGCAGCGCGGCCAGCAGCCAGGGCCAGATGGCGGGCCGGGTGCCGCCGGCCACGGGAGGAGCGCTCGACATCATGCGACTTGGCGCTGTTCGCCCGCGCCCCACAGGTTGCTGGTGCAGCGGCCGCACAGGGTGGGGTGGTCCACGTCGTGGCCCACGTCGGCGCGCCAGTGCCAGCAGCGCTCGCACTTCAGGGCCGTGCTCGGCACCACCTGCACGGCCAGCTCGGCGCCTGCCAGCAGTTCGACCGCCGAGGTGATCAGCACGAACTTCAGGTCGTCGCCGAGGCTGGCGAGCAGGGCGTGGTCCTGCTCGTTGGCCGCCAGCCGCACGTTGGCCTGCAGCGATGAGCCGACCTTGCCTTCGGTGCGAACGTTCTCGATCTCCTTGTTGACCGCGTCGCGCACTTCGCGGATGCGCGACCACTTGGTCAGCAGCGCCTCGTCCGGCTCGCCCAGGTCGAGGTAGGTCTGCGTGAAGATCGACTGGCCCTTGTCGGCATCGGCAGCCACGATGGCCCAGGCCTCTTCCGCGGTGAAGCTGAGGAAGGGAGCCATCCAGCGCAGCATGGCCTGGGTGATGTGCCACAGGGCCGTCTGCGCGCTGCGCCGCGCCTTGGAGTTGGCGGCCGTGGTGTAGAGGCGGTCCTTGAGCACGTCGAGGTAGAAGGCGCCGAGGTCTTCGCTGCAGTAGACCTGCAGCTTGGCCACCACGGGGTGGAACTCGTAGACCTTGTAGTGCGCCAGGATCTCGGCCTGGAACTGGGCCGCGCGGCTGAGCGCGAAGCGGTCGATCTCCAGCATCTCGTCCAGCGGCACCAGGTCCTTCTCGATGTCGAAGTCGCTGGTGTTGGCCATCAGGAAGCGCAGCGTGTTGCGGATGCGGCGGTACGCATCCACCACGCGGGCCAGGATCTTGTCGTCACCGGCGATGTCGCCGGAGTAGTCGCTGGCCGCCACCCACAGGCGGATGATCTCGGCGCCCAGCTTCTTGCTGACCTCTTGCGGGTCGATGCCATTGCCCAGCGACTTGCTCATCTTGCGGCCCTGGCTGTCGACGGTGAAGCCGTGCGTCAGCAGACCCTTGTACGGCGCACGGCCGTACAGCGCGCAGGCCAGCAGCAGCGACGAGTGGAACCAGCCGCGGTGCTGGTCGTGGCCTTCCAGGTACAGGTCGGCCTCGGGGCCGCTTTCATGGAATTGGGGCGCATGCGTGCCGCGCAGCACGTGCTGGAAGGTGGAGCCGGAGTCGAACCACACCTCCAGGATGTCGGTGCTCTTGGTGTAGCTCGGCGCGTCTTGCGCGCCGAGAATCTCCTCGGTCGTGACGCGGCTCCAGGCCTCGATGCCGCCCTTTTCGACGATGTCTGCCGCCTGGTCGAGGATCTCCATGGTGCGCGGGTGCAGCTCGCCCGAATCCTTGTGCAGGAAGAAGGGGATCGGCACGCCCCAGCTGCGCTGGCGCGAGATGCACCAGTCGGGCCGGTTGGCGATCATGTCGTGCAGCCGGGCCTTGCCGTTCTCGGGGTAGAAGCTGGTCTGCTCGATGGCGTCCAGCGCCATCTGGCGCAGCGTCTTGCCGGCCTTGTCCTTGGTGAACACGCCTTCGCCCTCGTCCATGCGGATGAACCACTGCGCAGCCGCGCGGTAGATCACCGGCGACTTGTGGCGCCAGCAGTGCGGGTAGCTGTGCGTGATGACTTCGGTCGTCAGCAGGCGGTTGGCATCGCGCAGCGCGCCGATGATGACCGGCACGGCCTTCCAGATGTTCTGGCCGCCGAAGAGCGGAAAGTCGGGCGCGTAGCTGCCGTTGCCCTGGACCGGGTTCAGGATGTCCTCGTACTTCACGCCGTGCGAGATGCAGGAGTTGAAGTCGTCCACGCCGTAGGCCGGCGACGAGTGCACGATACCGGTGCCGTCGGTGGCGGTGGCGTAGTCGGCCAGGTACACCGGGGACAGGCGCCGGTAGCCGTGGGTGCCGTCCTCGCTCTTCACGTCGTACAGCGGATGCTCGAACTCCAGGCCGCCGAGCTTCTCACCCTTGACCGTGGCCAGCACCTTGCCGTCCAGCGCGTAGCGGTTCATGCACATCTCGACCAGCGAGGCGGCCAGCACCAGCAGGCCCCGCTCGGTGTCGACCAGCGAGTAATCCAGCTCCGGGTTCAGGTTGAGCGCCTGGTTGGCCGGGATGGTCCAGGCGGTGGTGGTCCAGATGACGATGAAGGCGTCTTTCTCGAGCTTGGGCAGGCCGAAGGCGGCGGCGAGCCTGGCCGGGTCGTGCGCCTTGAACGCGACGTCGAGCGTCTGGCTCTTCTTGTCCTGGTATTCGATCTCGAACTCGGCCAGCGAGGAGCCGCAGTCGAAGCACCAGTACACCGGCTTGAGGCCGCGGTACACGAAGCCGCGCTCGATCACCCGCTTGAAGGCGCGGATCTCGCCGGCCTCGTTGGCGTAGTCCATGGTCTTGTACGGATGCGTCCACTCGCCCAGCACGCCCAGGCGCTGGAAGTCGGTCATCTGCTGTGCGATCTGCTCGGTGGCGTAGGCGCGGCTCTTGGCCTGCATCTCGTCGCGGCTGAGGTTGCGGCCGTGCTTCTTCTCGATGGCGTTCTCGATCGGCAGGCCGTGGCAGTCCCAGCCGGGCACGTACAGCGCGTCGTAGCCTTCGAGCTGGCGCGCCTTGGTGATCATGTCCTTCAGGATCTTGTTCACCGCGTGGCCCATGTGGATCTGGCCGTTGGCGTAGGGCGGGCCGTCGTGCAGGATGAACTTCGGCGCGCCGTGGCGGGCGTCGCGCAGGCGCTGGTAGCGACCTTCGTGGTTCCATTCCTTGACCCAGCCCGGCTCGCGCTTGGGCAGGTCGCCACGCATGGGGAAGGGCGTGTCGGGCAGGTTCAGCGTGGCGCGGTAGTCGGTGGCGGCAGCGCTGTCGGTGGGGGTGTCAGCCATGGTGTGTCCGTAGGAATTCCGAGGTGTCCGGGGGAAGGCGCCGCCCTGCGGCGTCTTCATTCAATGGTTCTTGATGAAGGACGCGGCCGATGCCGGCGGGCGTCCTCGTCGTCTGGGCGGGACAGGCGGAAAGATTCTTGGCAGCAGCTTGGGCGTTGAAATTCAGGCCCTGCGGAAGCGAAGTAAGACCTTCCGCCGCTCAAATTCGGTCGCGCGTGGTCTGCCGATGGGTGGAACCGAAGAACGCACGTGCGTCGTCCCGGTCCTTGGCGATACCCGCCGTCAGGGCCTCGAGGCTGTTGTAGCGCAGCTCGTCGTGCAGTTTGTGCAGGAGTTCCACGCGCACGATTTTACCGTAGGCCCCTTCGGCGCCCAGGTGGGACGGCCATTCGAGGCAATGCGTTTCCAGCAGCACGCGCCCGCCGTTGACGTCATTGGCGTCCAGGGACGGGCGCACGCCCAGGTTGGCCACGCCCGGCAAGGGCGTTTCGTGCAGCCCATGCACCAGCACCGCGAAGATGCCGCTGGCGGCCGGCTTCCAGTGCTTGAAGCGCAGGTTGAGCGTGCGAAAACCGTCGTCGCGCCCGGGCTCGGAGGCGCCCAGTCCGCGGCCCAGCTTGCGCCCGTGCACCACATGGCCCGAGATGGCGTAGGGCCGGCCCAGCAGGTTCTGGGCGTGGGCCATGTCGCCGGCGGCCAGCGCCTCCCGCACGGCGGAGCTGGACACGCGCTGGCCGTGCACCTCGTAGCTCATCATGCGCGCCACGTCGAAGCCGCGTGCAGCCCCGGCGGCGTCGAGCATGGCGTAGTCGCCGGCCCGCTTGGCGCCAAAGCGGAAGTCGTCGCCCACCAGGACGTAGCGGGCGCCCAGGCCCTCGATCAGCACCTGCTCGATGAACTCGTCGGGCGTCCGGCTGGCCAGCCGGGCGTCGAAGGGCAGCACCACTGTCTGGTCGACGCCGCAGGCGGCCAGCTCGCTGAGCTTGTCGCGCAGGGTGCCGATGCGCGCGGGGGCCAGCTCGGGCTTGCGCGCCACCTGCGCGAAATAGTCGCGCGGATGCGGCTCGAAGGTCAGGACGCAGCTGGGCACGCCGCGGTGCCGGGCTTCGGTGGTCAGCAGGGCCAGCATCGCCTGGTGGCCCCGGTGCACCCCGTCGAAATTGCCGATGGTCAGGGCACAGGCCCGCGCCACGCCGGGATGACGGAAACCACGGAAGATCTGCATGAGTCGAGTATCTTTTTGATAGCACGCTGCGCCCGGCCAATGGCCCCCAGCAGGCTATTTGTCATGAAAGCGGTATATATTGTGACGCGTTGATCGGAATCAATTGCCCGTTCCTGTTTTGAAACGAGGAGGCGTAGGTGGTGAAGGTCTTGAAGCTGTCGGCCCAAGGGCTGCCGCAATCGTGGATATCGCTGGAGCAGGCGGTCACCCACTACGCGGCGGATGAAGTGCGCTGGGAAGTCGGTGCCCAGGTGGCGCTGTTTCGCGGCGGCACCAACGCCATCACGGGCCAGCAGTCGCAGATTGCCGTCAACAGCATCATCGGCACCAAGGGCGTGCCCAAGATCAACCCCTTCACGCAGCGCCCGGGCCTGACCAACAGCAAGCTCTTCGCGCGCGACCGCAACATCTGCGCCTACTGCGGCGGCCACTTCCATGACGAGGACCTGACGCGGGAGCACATCCGGCCCTTTGCCCAGAACGGGCAGGACACCTGGATGAACGTGGTCACGGCCTGCCGCGCCTGCAACCACCGCAAGAGCAGCCGCACGCCGGAGCAGGCGGGCATGTCGCTGCTGTACACCCCGTACGTGCCGAGCCTGTGGGAAGACTTCATCCTGCGCAACCGCCGCATCCTGGCCGACCAGATGGAGTTCCTGATGGCTCACCTGCCGCGCGACTCGCGGCTGCACGGGTAGCGGCCAGAAGCTCCAATTGAAAACGCCCGTCGGCGCGAGTCGGCGGGCGTTTCAATTTTGGAGGCCAGCCCCACACCGCGGAACCGGCTTTGCCGGGCCGCTGGTGAGGCCCCCTCCCCGGGAGGTGGCGAATTACACGCAGCGAAGCGGAGTGAAAAGCCGGGAGGCTTCAGGTCAAGCAAAGACGCCGGCCGTGTCCTGCATGCGCGCCGACACTTCGCACAGGTGGTGCAGGCTGTCGCCGAAGGTCATTTCCAGCTGCGTGAGCTTGCGGAAGTAGTGGCTCACGATGTACTCGTCGGTCACGCCGATGCCGCCGTGCAACTGCACTGCCTGCTGGCTGATGTAGCGCATGGACTGGCCCAGCTGGTACTTGGCACGTGCGATGGCCTGGCGGCGCTCGGCGGCCGGGGCATTGAGCTTGAGGCTGGCGTAGTAGCTCATGGAGCGGGCCAGTTCCAACTGCATCTTCATGTCGGCCGCGCGGTGGCGCAGGGCCTGGAAGCTGCCGATGAGCACGCCGAACTGCTTGCGCGTGTTGAGGTACTCGACGGTGATGGCCAGGGTCTTGTCCATCACGCCCACCGCCTCGGCGCACAGTGCGGCAATGCCGATGTCCACCGCGTGCTCGAGCACCGGCAGGCCATCGGCCGCGATCAGGGTGGCGGCGGCGTTGCTGAACACCACCTCGGCGGCGCGGCTGCCATCCTGCGTGCCGTAGCCCTTGGTCTCGACGCCGCTGGCCGCGCGCTCGACCAGGAAGAGTGCGATCTTGCCGCCGGCCTGTGCCGGCACCAGGAAGGCGTCGGCCTCGTCGCCCGCGGGCACCACGCTCTTGGTGCCCGTCACGGTCCAGCCACCACCGGCTTGCGCCGCCTTGGCCTCGCACACGTCGAGCTTGTAGCGCGCCTTGCGCTCCTGGTAGGCCAGCACCACCAGCGCCTGGCCGCCGGCGATGCGCGGCAGCCAGTTGTCCTTGGTGTCCTGGTCGGCATGGCCGGCCAGCACGGCGCCGGCAATGAAGGCTTGTGCCAGCGGCTCGAGCACGATGCCGCGGCCCAGCTCTTCCATCACCACCATGCCTTCGACGGCACCCATGCCCAGGCCGCCTTCGTCTTCGGGAATGTAGAGGCCGCCCAGGCCCAGCTCGGCCAGTTCGTCCCAGGCCTCGCGCGAGAAGCCGCCGGCCTTTTCGATTTCACGGCGGCGCTCGAAGCCGTAGCCCTTTTCAACCCACTTGGCGACGGCGTCGCGCAGCTGCTGCTGGTCGTCGGAAAAATTGAAGTCCATGTCGATGTCTCCTCAGCCCAGCAGGGTTTGCGCCACGATGTTTCGCTGCACTTCGTTGGAACCGCCGTAGATGGTGGTCTTGCGCATGTTGAAGTAGGTGCTGGCCAGCGGGGCCAGTTCGGGGTGGCCGCCGGGGAAGTTGCCCTGCCAGCCGGCTTCCATCGCTTCGCGGATGAGCGGCAGCGCGTAGGGGCCGCCGGCCAGCATCATCAGCTCGCTGTAGCGCTGCTGGATCTCGCTGCCGCGGATCTTGAGCAGGCCCGCGATGTCCAGCGAGTTCTTGCCCGACTTCTCGGCCGAGAGCACACGCAGCACCAGCATCTCGAGGGCGACCACGTCGACCTCGAGCTTGGCGATCTCGTCGCGGAAGCGCGGGTCGTCCCACACGCCTTCCTTCCTGGCGATGCGCTTGAGGCGCTCCAGCTCGCGCTTGGCGCGGTTCACGTCGGCGATGTTGGTGCGCTCGTGGCTGAGCAGGTGCTTGGCGTAGGTCCAGCCCTTGTTCTCTTCGCCGATGAGGTTCTCGGCCGGCACCTCGACGTTGTCGAAGAACACGTCGTTGACCTCGAAGCCGCCGTCCATCAGCTTGATGGGGCGCACGGTGACGCCGGGCGACTTCATGTCCAGCACGATGAAGCTGATGCCGGTCTGCGGCTTGCCCTCGTTGCTGGTGCGAACCAGGTTGAACATCCAGTCGCCGTGCTGGCCGAGCGTGGTCCAGGTCTTCTGGCCGTTGATGATGTACTTGTCGCCCTTGCGCTCTGCACGGGTGCGCACGGACGCCAGGTCGGAGCCCGAACCCGGCTCGCTGTAGCCCTGGCTCCACCAGACTTCGCCGCTGGCAATGCCGGGCAGGAAGCGCTTGTGCTGCTCGGGCGTGCCGAAGGCCATGATCACCGGGGCCACCATCACGGGGCCGAAGGGGATGATGCGCGGCGCGCCGGCCAGTGCGGTTTCTTCCTCGAACAGGTGCTTTTGCACGGCGGTCCAGCCGGGGCCGCCGAATTCCTTGGGCCAGCCATAGCCGAGCCAGCCCTTCTTGCCCAGGATCTTGGCCCAGCGCTGCATATCGTCGCGCGAGAGCTCAAGGGCGTTGTGCACTTTGTGCGAGAGGTCCTTGGGCAGGTTTTCTGCAACCCAGGCACGGATGTCTTCGCGGAACTTCAGTTCCTCGGGGGTAAAGGCCAAATCCATGGGATGTCTCCAGAGAATCCAAGTTTTTAGCACGCTCGTTCGTGCCGCCCAGTCCGAAACGCGACACTAGGATAATCCGTGCCGGCATGACGAAGAACATCGTGATCTTGATATCGGGAGGCGGCTCCAACATGGCTGCCATCGTGAATGCGGCGGCATCGAATGACTGGGCACAAAGGTTCGGCGCGCGGGTGGCGGCCGTCATCAGCAACAAGGAGGAGGCGCAGGGGCTGGCCTTCGCGCGCGAGCGCGGCATTGCCACGGCCGTGGTGAAGCACCGCGACTTCGCCTCGCGCGAAGACTTCGATGCGGCGCTGGCCGCAGCCATCGACAGCCATCGGCCGGCGCTGGTGGTGCTGGCCGGATTCATGCGCATCCTCACCCCCGGCTTCGTGGCGCACTATGCGGGGCGACTGCTGAACATCCATCCTTCGCTGCTGCCGCACTTCCCAGGGCTCAACACGCATCAACGCGCCATCGATGCGGGCCATTCGGTGGCGGGCGCCACGGTGCACGAGGTCACGGCCGAACTGGACCACGGGCCGATCCTGGCCCGCGCCGAGGTTCCCTTACTGCCGGGCGACACCGCTCAAAGCCTGGCCGCCCGCGTGCTGGCGCAGGAGCACGTGATTTATCCGCAGGCCATCGAGACCTTCCTGGCGGGCCGAAAGGCCGACTGAAGCAATTTCGCCACGGGCTTAATTCACGGAAGCGGCTCGCCTGTTGCCCCGGCGGCTTGGCCGCCAAACTTGACGTTTAACATTCCCTTAAACATCTAAGGGATTGATTTGGATCGGGCCGACTTCGTCCACCTGGTGCGGTTGAGCGAGCACGACAGTGCCGATGACAGTGCGCGCTATCGGCGCAGCGTCGCCCTTTTCGCGGCGCTGGGCTACGCCTGGGTGCTGGCCTGCCTGCTGCTGGCTGTCGGGCTGCTGGTCTGGGTGGCCGGCTCCTTCGGCCGCCAGGGCACGGGCCACTTCGGCCGTGTCTGGGTGGGGCTGTTTGCGCTGGGCCTGCTGTGGGCGACCCTGCGCGCCCTGTGGGTGAGCTTCGACCGGCCGGAGGGCGTCCGCCTGGAGCGCGAGGACGCGCCGCGCCTGTTCGACGCGCTGGACCGCATCCGCGACCGCATCGACGGTCCGCCCGTCCACCATGTCTACCTGGACAGCGACTTCAACGCCAGCATCCGCCAGCTGCCGCGTTTCGGCCTGCTGGGCGGCGCCGTCAATTACCTGAGCGTGGGCCTGCCGCTCCTGATGGCGCTGGACCGCCGCCGGCTGCTGTCGGTGCTGGCGCATGAATACGGGCACCTACGCGGCAACCACGGCCGGCTGAGTGCCTGGATCTACCGCACCCGCCTGTCCTGGCTCAAGCTGGACGAGAGCCTGCAGCGCAACGAGGGGCTGATGGCCGCGGTGTCGCAGGCCTTTTTCCGTTGGTACTTCCCCCGCTTTGCTGCCAAGACATTCGCACTGGCCCGCCAGGACGAATACGAGGCCGACCGCATCTCGGCCAGGCTGCTGGGCACCTCCGTGGCGGCTGCCGCGTTGACAGAGATTGCCGTGAAGGGCGCCTGGTATGCCCAGAGCTTCTGGCCCGCGCATTGGGCGCGCGCCGCGAGCGAAGCCGTGCCGGTCGGCCCGTTCACCGCGCTGCGCACGCAGTTGCGGGCCGCACCCGAAACCGCGTTTGCCCGCGAGGCGCTGCGTGGCGCCATGCGCCGGGTGAGCGATGTCGACGACACGCATCCGGTGCTGCGCGACCGGCTGGAGGCCTTCGAGGAAAAGGCGGTGCTTCCGGAATGGTCGGCCAAGCCGGCGCTGGACATGCTGGCGGACCGGGGCGAGAAGTGGGTCGAGCACTTCGATCGCGAATGGTGCCGCGAGCATGTCAACGACTGGAAGCAGCACCACGGCTACCTCAAGCGAGTGCGGGAGCGTGTCGATGCGCTGGCGGCCAGCGCCGGCCGCAACAACGCCGATGAAATGGTCGAGTGGGCCGATCTCGAACGCCGCCTGGACATCCACGCCGATGTGCGCAGCCGCTACGAGCGCGCGCTGGAACTCACGCCCGAGCATGCCGGCGCCCTGCGCGGCTATGTGCAGATGCTGCCGGCCCTGGACCGCGAGGCGCGGCTGCCGGTCCTGGCGCGCCTGTACCTGTCGGGAACGGCCAGCCGCTGGTGGGCGGCCAAGACCGCCGTCGCCCTGCTGGAGAACCCGGACGCCGGCGCGCACGACGAAGCCGCCCTCAAGCAATGGCGCGCCCGCCTGAAGGAAGCGGAAGAGGCCGAGCACCGGGCCTGGGAGGAAATTGCCGGCACGCCTTATTTCAGCCAGATCACGATGCACGACCTGAGCGACTTCGAGATGGGGGAACTGCAGGCCGACCTGGTGCGCTGCCATCCGATCGCGCGGGCCTGGCTGGTGCGCAAGAACCTGCGCGAATTTCCGTGGCGGCGTGCGTACATCCTGTTCGTGGAGTTGCCCGGCTTGGCAGACGAGGAACGCTACCAGCTCTGCCGCCATCTGGAGCAGACGCTGAGCCTGCCCGGTGCCACCCTGGTGCTGTGGGCCGGCCATTCGCCGACGCTGCACGATATCCAGCGCGAGGCGCGCGGGCCGATCTGGACCAGGACGTAACAGCCTCCCGGGCCGTCATTCCGCCGCGGTCGATGTAGACCGGGGACAATCGACCGCTATGCATCCCAAAGCCTTGTTGGACGCCACCGCCGAACTGGTGGGCCTCGTCCTGAAATTCGATCACCCGGCGGACGCCGTCGTTTCGCGCTACTTCCGCGAGCACCGCGAACTCGGGCCGCGCGAGCGCGCGACCCTGGCGGAGACCGTCTACAACGTCCTGCGCAACAAGCTGCGCTACGACCACTTCGCGCCCTCGGGCAGCGGGCCCAAGGAGCGGCGCATGGCCATCCTGGGCTTCCACGGGCCGCGCGACTTCCTGCACAGCGCCCTGAACGACACGGAATCGGCCTGGCTGAAGGCCTGCGACGCCGTCAAGCCCGCGGACCTGCTGGAGCGGCATCGCCACAACCTGCCCGAATGGCTGGTGGCGCCGCTCAAGGCGCAGCTGGGCGACGCGTTCTGGCCGCTGGCCGAGTCGCTGCTGCGCCCGGCACCGCTGGATCTGCGGGTCAACGCCCTGAGCGACAAGCGGGTGGACGTGCAGAAGGAACTCAAGCTGGCCGGCATCCAGGCCGCGCCGACGGCGTATTCGCCCTGGGGGCTGCGCATCGAAGGCAAGCCGGCGCTGACCCGGCTGGACGCCTTTGCCCGCGGCGCCATCGAAGTGCAGGACGAGGGCTCCCAATTGCTGGCCTTGCTGCTCGATGCCAAGCGCGGCGAGATGGTGGTCGACTTCTGCGCCGGCGCCGGCGGCAAGACCCTGGCCATCGGCGCCTCCATGCGCAGCACCGGGCGCCTGTACGCATTCGATGTCTCGGCACATCGGCTGGATGCCCTCAAGCCGCGGCTGGCCCGCAGCAAGCTGTCGAACGTGCACCCGGCAGCCATTGCGCACGAGCGCGACGACCGGGTGAAGCGGCTGGCCGGGAAGATCGACCGGGTGCTGGTCGACGCCCCGTGTTCGGGCCTGGGCACGCTGCGCCGCAACCCCGACCTGAAATGGCGTCAGTCGCCCCAATCCGTGGCAGAGCTGACGGTCAAGCAGGCCGCCATCCTCCAAAGCGCCGCGCGGCTGGTGAAGTCGGGCGGGCGGCTGGTTTACGCCACCTGCAGCGTGCTGCCGGAGGAGAATGAGGCCATCGCCGAGGCGTTCGGCGCCGCCAACCCCGATTTCGAGCCGCAGGACGCCGGGACGCTTCTGGAGGGGCTCAAGGTCCAGGACGCAGCCGGGCTGTGCGCCGGCGGGGAGAACGGCATGCGCTATTTGCGCCTCTGGCCGCACCGGCAGGACACCGACGGCTTCTTTGCCGCCGTCTGGAAGCGCAAGTAGCTGGAAATCCCGCGAAACGCCCCGATCTTTGAATTCGCGTCATTTCTTGAGGGAAATCAAAGGTCTTTTTTGGGGCCCTCCGGTAAAATGACGGCTTCAACTGAGAGCCGTGCCTTCGCGCGGCCATGGAGAACCAAAGTTGTTTTTTACTGATTCTGCTGTTGTGAGCTCTGCCATCGACTGGCTCGCCAACGGCTTGTGGGATCTCAGCTGGTGGCAGATCGTGCTGTACACGCTGGCGACCACGCACATCACCATCGCGGCCGTCACGATCTTCCTGCACCGCACCCAGGCGCACCGCGCCATGGACCTGGGCCCCATTCCATCGCATTTCTTCCGTTTCTGGCTGTGGATCGGCACCGGCATGGTCACCCGCGAGTGGGTCGCCATCCACCGCAAGCACCACGCCAAGTGCGAAACCGAAGACGATCCGCACAGCCCGCAGACGCGCGGCATCGAAACCGTGTTGTGGCGTGGCGCCGAGCTCTACCGTGCGGAAGCCAAGAACGCCGAGACCATCGCCAAGTTCAGCCATGGCGTGCCTGACGACTGGATCGAGCGCAACCTGTACAGCCGCTACAGCTGGCAGGGCGTGGGCCTCATGCTGATCCTGAACCTGGCCCTGTTCGGCGCCATCGGCGCGACCGTGTGGGCGGTGCAGATGCTCTGGATCCCCATCACGGCCGCCGGCATCATCAACGGCATCGGCCACTACTGGGGCTATCGCAACTTCGAGGCGCCCGACGCCAGCACCAACATCTCGCCGTGGGGCATCATCATCGGCGGCGAGGAACTGCACAACAACCACCACACCTACCCGACGTCGGCCAAGTTCTCGGTCAAGAAGTACGAGTTCGACATCGGCTGGGTCTACATCCGCATGATGCAGGCCGTGGGCTGGGCCAAGGTCAAGAAGGTTCCGCCGAAGCTGCAAATGGGGACCGTCCAGGCCGTGGCAGACGAGAAGACGCTCGAGGCCGTCATCGCCAACCGCTACGAAGTCATGGCCCGCTACGCCCGCGAGATGCGCCGTGCCTGCAAGGCCGAGATTGAGGCGCTCCAGGCCAAGGGCGCCGACCTGTCGGTGCTCAAGGGCGCCAAGCGCTGGCTGCACCGTGACGACGACAAGGTGCCGGCCTCCGCCCGCCAGAACCTGGCCCAGGCGCGCGCCGCCCACCCGGTGCTGGACAAGATGGTCACCATGCGCGAAGAACTGCGCCAGATGTGGCTCAATACCTCGCAGTCGCGAGAGCAACTCACCGCCGACCTGGCCGCCTGGTGCCATCGCGCGGAAGCCAGCGGCATTGCGGCGCTGAGGGACTTCTCGGTGCGCCTGCGCGCTGCCCGGGCCTGATCGGGCCATCCCTCCAAGAAAAACCGACCCGAAAGGGTCGGTTTTTTTATGCCTGAGCCGAGGGTGGCAGGCGCCCTGGGGAGGGTGGGGCCTGCTGGCCGGCGCGCCTCTCCGCCCAGAAGAAGCGGGCAACAAAAAACCCGCTGGATCGCAGCGGGTTTCTTGCGGGGAAGAAAGCCGAATTACTTCAGCTTGATTTCCTTGTATTCGACGTGCTTGCGCGCCTTGGGGTCGAACTTCATGATCGACATCTTTTCAGGCATCGTCTTCTTGTTCTTGCTGGTCGTGTAGAAGTGGCCGGTACCCGCGGTGGATTCCAGCTTGATCTTTTCGCGTCCGCCTTTGCTCGTTGCCATGATCGTGCTCCTTAGGCTTGGCCACGTGCACGCAGGTCTGCGAGCACGGCGTCGATGCCGTTCTTGTCGATCAGGCGCAGGGCTGCGCTGGAAACGCGCAGACGGACCCAGCGGTTTTCGCTTTCGACCCAGAAACGACGGTATTGCAGGTTCGGCATGAACCGGCGCTTGGTTTTGTTGTTGGCGTGGGAAACGTTGTTCCCGACCATCGGGCCCTTGCCCGTGACTTCACATACGCGTGCCATGAGGACACTCTTTCATGAACAGCTGGCACCTGACGGGGGTGGCCCCGATTCGGTGGGTTTCAGCTTGACCTCGCCAGTAAACGGGTGGCGGTAACCCGGCTTTGCCTGTGCGCCGATTCATTGCAAATCGTGCGCGCCAAATTTGGCAAAGCCATGGATTATAGCCTGACCCGGCGGATGGCGCTTATTCCTGCTCGAGGAAGCGCTGCGCGTCCAGCGCCGCCATGCAGCCGGTACCGGCGCTGGTGATGGCCTGGCGGTAGACATGGTCCTGCACGTCGCCCGCCGCGAACACGCCCGGCACGCTGGTCATGGTGGCCATGCCTTGAAGACCCGACTTGGTCAGGATGTAGCCGTCCTTCATCTCGAGCTGGCCCTGGAAGATGTCGGTGTTGGGGTGGTGGCCGATGGCGATGAAGCAGCCCTTGAGCTGCAGGTCCTCGGTGCCGCCCGTCTGCGTGTTCTTCAGCCGGATGCCGGTCACGCCCGAATCGTCGCCCAGCACCTCGTCCAGCGTGTTGTGCAGCTTGAGTTCGATCTTGCCTTCGGCGACCTTCTCATGGAGCTTGTCCACCAGGATCGGCTCGGCCTTGAACTTGTCGCGGCGATGCACCAGCGTGACCTTGCTGGCGATGTTGGAGAGGTACAGCGCTTCTTCCACGGCGGTGTTGCCGCCACCGATGACGCAGACTTCCTGCTCGCGGTAGAAGAAGCCGTCGCACGTGGCGCAGCCCGACACGCCGCGGCCCATGAAGTTCTGCTCGGACGGAAGGCCGAGGTACTTGGCCGAGGCGCCGGTCGCGATGATCAACGCATCGCAGGTATAGGTGCCGCTGTCGCCGGTCAGGGTGAACGGGCGCTTGCTGAAGTCGACCTTGTTGATGTGATCGAACACGATCTGCGTCTTGAACCGCTCCGCATGCTCCAGGAAGCGCTGCATCAGGTCCGGGCCCTGGACACCGTGCACGTCGGCTGGCCAGTTGTCCACCTCGGTCGTGGTCATCAACTGGCCGCCTTGTGCGATGCCGGTGATCAGCATGGGCTGCAGGTTGGCGCGCGCAGCATAGACTGCGGCGGTATAGCCCGCGGGGCCGGAGCCGAGAATGAGTACCTTGGCATGCTGGGTAGTGGACATTGGGGAAAGCCTGTAAAAGATGTAAATACACGCCCGGTGCGTGTACATTTTCAAGAAATTGATGGATACGAAGTATCCGTGCCCGGTTCCAAATGGGCGTCACGATGTTTTCAATGCGCGCGATTGTATGAATCCATGAAAAGCCGCGCGCCTTTAGAGAGGGAT
Source organism: Variovorax soli NBRC 106424 (assembly GCF_001591385.1). Taxonomy (GTDB): domain Bacteria; phylum Pseudomonadota; class Gammaproteobacteria; order Burkholderiales; family Burkholderiaceae_C; genus Variovorax; species Variovorax soli. The sequence goes on along the minus strand of NZ_BCUU01000012.1, from coordinate 20,061 downwards.
CCTGAAGAATGTCGATGCTTTCCAACCTCGAACTCCTTCGGCGTGTGCCGCTCTTTTCGGCATTGACTGCGGCGCAGTCGGCGAGCATCGCCGACGCCATCGTCAAGAAGCGCTTCAAGCGAGCCGAGGTGGTGGTGGAGCAGGGCAAGAAGTCCGATGCGCTCTACATCATCCTGACGGGCCGCGCCCGCGTGATGAGCACCGACAACCGGGGCCGGGAAGTCATCCTGGCGACGCTGCAGCCGGGCGACTACATCGGCGAGATGAGCCTCATCGACGACGAGCCGCATTCGGCCACCGTGCGCACCGAGGTGCAGACCGACGTGCTCATGCTCGGGCGCGAGGCCTTCTCGCGCGTGCTGCCCGAGAACAATTCCATGTCCTTCAATATCCTGCGCGGCCTGGTGGCGCGCCTGCGCCATGCCGATCGCAAGATCGAGTCGCTGGCGCTGATGGACGTCTATGGCCGCGTGGCGCGCTCGCTGCTTGAATTCGCGGTGGACGACGGCCAGGGCAACAAGAAGATCCGCGAGAAGATTTCCCGCCAGGACCTCGCCAAGATGGTCGGCGCCTCGCGCGAAATGGTGAGCCGCGTGATGAAGGACCTGGAGGAGCGCGGCTTCGTGGACACGCAGCCCGACGGCTCCATGCTCGTCAAGGACCGGCTCTCATCGCTCGCCTGAAGTCGCTGCATCGCGACCCGTCCTTTTGTGACAATGGGGCACCTGCCGGGTGCCCTGCCAAACATTTGACTGCAAGGGCGCCCTCGCGCATTCGCGCGGGCAGGCCGCTGCTTTTGCCATGACCTATTCGCTCAACACGCTCCAATCGACCGGCGGCACCGCGGCGCAGCCGGCGCGTGCGCGCGCATTGCGCTTCGCGCACGAGATCTCGCTCATTGCCGGTTTCGTCCTGCTCCTGTTCTGGCTGCTGGCCATGCTGAGCTACACGCCATCGGACGCGGCCTGGTCCACTTCCGGCACCGGCGGCGAGGTCAAGAACTGGGGCGGGCGCATCGGCGCCTGGCTGGCCGATGGCAGCTACTACCTGGCCGGCTATTCGGTCTGGTGGGGCGTGGCCGCCAGCTGGCGGGCCTGGATGTCTTCCTTGGCCGGCTGGCTGCGCGGGGCCGAAGGCCAGGTCGAGCAGCCGCCGCGCGGGCGCTTCAACCGCAGCCGCCTGGCGTTCTGGGGTGGCCTCGTCCTCCTGCTGTGCGCGAGCGCCGTCCTCGAATGGTCGCGGCTGTATCGGCTGGAATTCCGCCTGCCTGGCCACGGCGGCGGTGTGCTGGGGTACCTGGTCGGGCCGCCGAGCGTGAAGTGGCTGGGCTTCACCGGCTCGGCGCTGGTGGCCATCGCTGCCGGCGTGATCGGCTCCGCCCTGGTGTTCCGCTTTTCCTGGACGCAGATTGCCGAACGCATCGGCGCACGGCTGTACCAGCTGTTCGAATGGCGCCGTGAAAAGCGCGAGATCGCGCAGGACATCGCCATGGGCAAGCGCGCGGTGCGCGAACGCGAGCGCGAAGACAGCGTGCTGGGCGGCGAGCGCGACATGGAGGAACTCGAAGGGCCGGATGAGGAATTGCGGATCGAGCCCCGTCCCAAGCGCCGACCCGCCGCGCCGCCCGTGCAGATCGAACCCGCGCTGGCCGAAGTGCCCAAGAGCGAGCGGGTGGTCAAGGAGCGGCAGAAGCCCCTGTTCAAGGAACTGCCCGACAGCAAGCTGCCGCAGGTCGACCTGCTCGACGCTGCGCAGGCGCGCCAGGAAACCGTGTCCGCCGACACGCTGGAGATGACCAGCCGGCTGATCGAGAAGAAGCTCAAGGACTTCGGCGTGGAAGTGCGCGTGGTGCTGGCCTCGCCCGGTCCCGTCATCACCCGCTACGAGATCGAGCCGGCCACGGGCGTCAAGGGCTCGCAGATCGTCAACCTGGCCAAGGACCTGGCGCGCTCGCTGTCGCTGGTCTCCATCCGCGTGATCGAGACGATTCCGGGCAAGAACTACATGGCGCTGGAACTGCCCAATGCCAAGCGGCAGTCGATCAAGCTGAGCGAAATCCTGGGCTCGCAGGTCTACAACGAAGCCAAGTCCATGCTCACCATGGGCCTGGGCAAGGACATCGTCGGCAACCCGGTGGTGGCCGACCTGGCCAAGATGCCGCACGTGCTGGTGGCCGGTACCACCGGCTCGGGCAAGTCGGTGGGCATCAACGCCATGATCCTGAGCCTCTTGTACAAGGCCGAGGCGAACGATGTGCGCCTGCTCATGATCGACCCGAAGATGCTCGAAATGTCGGTCTACGAAGGCATTCCGCATCTGCTGGCGCCGGTGGTCACCGACATGAAGCAGGCGGCCCACGGCCTGAACTGGTGCGTGGCCGAGATGGAGCGCCGCTACAAGATCATGAGCAAGGTGGGCGTGCGCAACCTGGCCGGTTACAACGCGAAGATCGACGAGGCCAAGGCCCGGGGCGAGTTCATCTACAACCCGTTCAGCCTCACGCCGGACGACCCGGAGCCGCTCAAGCGCGAGCCGCATATCGTGGTCATCATCGACGAGCTGGCCGACCTGATGATGGTGGTGGGCAAGAAGATCGAAGAGCTCATCGCCCGCCTGGCGCAGAAGGCCCGCGCCGCCGGCATCCACCTGATCCTGGCGACGCAGCGGCCCAGCGTGGACGTGATCACCGGCCTGATCAAGGCCAACATTCCCACGCGCATCGCCTTCCAGGTCTCCAGCAAGATCGACAGCCGCACCATCCTCGACCAGATGGGCGCCGAGGCGCTGCTGGGCATGGGCGACATGCTCTACATGGCCAGCGGCACCGGCCTGCCGGTGCGGGTGCACGGCGCCTTCGTGTCGGACGATGAAGTACACCGCGTCGTCGCCTACCTCAAGTCGCAAGGGGAGCCGGACTACATCGAGGGCGTGCTCGAGGGCGGAACCGTGGACGGCGAAGGCGATCTACTGGGTGAAGGCGGCGGCGAAGGCGGCGAGAAGGACCCGATGTACGACCAGGCCGTGGAAGTGGTGCTCAAGCACCGCAAGGCCAGCATCTCGCTGGTACAGCGCCACCTGAAGATCGGCTACAACCGCGCGGCGCGGCTGGTCGAGGACATGGAAAATGCCGGCCTGGTCAGCGCCATGAGCGGCAGCGGGCAGCGCGAGATCCTCGTGCCGTCGCGCGCCGAGTAGGCCACGGATAGGCCACGGATAAGGACGATCGAATCGATGAAGCGTTTGTTGTTGTCAGGGATGACGCTCCTGCTGGTGGCCGGGCAGGCCTGGGCCGGCGGCATGGAAAGCCTGGAGAGCTTCGTGAAGAACGTGCGCTCGGGCCGTGCGCAGTTCACGCAGACCGTCACGCCCCCGGCCAAGGAAGGCGAGCCGGCGCGCAACCGCGTCTCCACGGGCAGCTTCGAATTCCAGCGGCCGGGCAAGTTCAGGTTCGACTACAAGAAGCCTTTTGCCCAGCAGATCGTGGCCGACGGCGAATCGCTGTGGCTCTACGACGCCGACCTCAACCAGGTGACGCAGCGCAAGCAGGCCCAGGCCCTGGGTTCGACTCCCGCAGCGCTGATCGCCTCGGCTTCCGACCTGCGCGCCCTGCAGGCTGATTTCCAACTCGAGGCCGCGCCCGACAAGGACGGCCTGCAATGGGTCAAGGCCAGCCCCAAGGCCAAGGACGGGCAACTGCAGCATGTGCTGGTAGGGTTTGCCGGCGAATCGCTGGCGGCGCTCGAGATCCTGGACAGCTTCGGCCAGCGCTCGGTGCTCAGGTTCGACAAGGTCGAAGTCAACCCCGCCTTGCCGGCCAGCACCTTTGCCTTCAAGGCGCCGGCGGGCGCCGACCTGATCCGGCAGTAGGCGTTTCGCTTGGCCTCCACAGCTTCCAGCGGCGCGCATCAGCCGCTTGCCGAACGCCTTCGTCCGCGCAAGCTGGACGAGGTGATCGGGCAGCAGCACCTGCTCGGGCCTGGCATGCCGCTGCGCATCGCCTTCGAATCGGGGCAACCGCATTCCTTCATCCTCTGGGGCCCGCCGGGCACCGGCAAGACCACCATCGCGCGGCTGATGGCGGATGCCTTCGATGCGCAGTTCATCGCCATCAGTGCGGTGCTCGGCGGCGTGAAGGACATCCGCGATGCCGTCGAGCGTGCACAGCTGGCGCGCGATGGCCTCACGCAGCAGCGCACCATCGTCTTCGTGGACGAAGTGCACCGCTTCAACAAGAGCCAGCAGGATGCCTTCCTGCCGCATGTGGAAAGCGGCTTGTTCACCTTCATTGGCGCGACCACCGAGAACCCGTCCTTCGAGGTCAATTCCGCGCTGCTGTCCAGGGCGGCCGTTTATGTGCTGCAGCCGCTGGCCGAGGCCGACCTCAAGCAGATCGTCGCCAAGGCGCAGGACCTGGGCGCCTTGCCGCCCATCGAGCCGGCGGCGCTCGATCGCCTGATTGCCTACGCCGACGGCGATGCCCGGCGCCTGCTCAACACGCTCGAGACCCTGGCCGTGGCGGCCCGCACCGAGAAGCTGGACGAGATCGCCGATGCCTGGCTGCTGCGCGTGCTGGGCGAGCGCATGCGCCGCTACGACAAGGGCGGGGAGCAGTTCTACGACACCATCTCCGCCCTGCACAAGTCGGTGCGCGGCAGCGACCCGGACGCGGCGCTGTACTGGTTCGTGCGCATGCTCGACGGCGGCGCCGACCCGCGCTACATGGCGCGCCGCCTGGTGCGCATGGCCAGCGAGGACATCGGCCTGGCCGACCCGCGCGCGCTGCGCCTGGCGCTGGACGCCTCCGAGGTCTACGAGCGCCTGGGCTCGCCCGAAGGCGAGTTGGCGCTGGCCGAATGCGTGGTCTACCTGGCGGTGGCGCCCAAGTCCAACGCCGTCTACAAGGCGTACAACGAGGCCCGCGCCTTCGTCCAGAAGGACGGCACCCGGCCCGTGCCCATGCATCTTCGCAACGCGCCCACCAAGCTCATGAAGCAACTGGACTACGGCAAGGGCTACCGCTACGCGCACGACGAGGAGGGCGGTTTCGCCGCCGGCGAGAACTACCTGCCCGAGGGCATGGAGCCGCCGGGCTTCTACCGGCCGGTGGAACGGGGGCTGGAAATCCGCATCGCCGAGAAGCTGCGCGAGTTGCGAAAGCGAAACGAAAGTGTCTGAAATACGGGACGGGAAGACCCCGTTCCGAGGCACTTCGTGTAGCGGGAAAACCCCGCCCAGATTGGCCCGATTTGGCCCTTTCGTTTGACTACAATCCCGCCCACTAACCCGCAGCCAACCCGTCGCTGGCGGGTTTTTTGCTAAGTAAAAGGCCTCTGCGCCGACCGGGCGTCAATGGTCAATGGAAGCAGCTCCCAAGGCTGCAACGAAAAAAGGGAACCCTGTTATGGACATCTTGCTGCAACAGATCATCAACGGTCTGGTCCTCGGCAGCATGTACGCCCTCATAGCCCTAGGCTATACGATGGTGTACGGCATTATCAATCTCATCAACTTTGCCCACGGCGAGGTCCTCATGGTCGGGGCACTGACCAGTTGGACCATCATCGGCTGGATGCGTGAAGCCATGCCCAACTCGCCCGGGTGGCTCATCCTCATCCTGGCGCTCATCATCGCCTGCGTCGTCGCGGCGGTACTCAACTTCGTGATCGAAAAAGTGGCCTACCGGCCGCTGCGCAACAGTCCCAAGCTGGCGCCCCTGATCACCGCCATCGGCATGTCGATCCTGCTGCAGACCATCGCCATGATCATCTGGCGGCCCACCAACAAGGCGTATCCCACGCTGCTGCCGTCCGAGTCGATCCATATCGCAGGCGCGTCGATTTCGCCCACGCAGATCATGATCCTGGGATTGACGGCCGTCTCCCTGGCCGTGCTGATGTGGATCGTCAACTTCACCAAGCTCGGCCGGGCCATGCGCGCCACGGCCGAGAACCCGCGCGTTGCCGCACTGATGGGCATCCGCCCCGACATGGTGATTTCCGCCACCTTCATCATCGGCGCGGTGCTCGCCGCCATTGCCGGCGTGATGTATGCGTCCAACTACGGCATTGCGCAGCATGCGATGGGCTTCATCCCCGGCCTCAAGGCCTTCACCGCAGCCGTGTTCGGCGGCATCGGCAACCTGGCCGGCGCGGTGGTCGGCGGCATCCTGCTGGGTGTGATCGAAGCGGTGGGCGCGGGCTACCTCGGCACCATCACCGGGGGCGTGCTGGGCAGCCAGCACAGCGACATCTTCGCGTTCATCATCCTGATCCTGACGCTCACCGTGCGCCCCTCGGGCCTGCTGGGTGAGCGTGTGGCCGATCGCGCTTGAGGAGGGTCATAAACATGAACGATTCCTTCAAGAAGATCGCGGTCTTCCTCGTCTCGGCCGTGCTGCTCGTGGCACTGCCGCTGGTGCTGCAGACCCAGGGCAATGCCTGGGTGCGCATCGTCGACATCGCCCTGCTGTACGTCATGCTGGCACTGGGCCTGAACATCGTGGTGGGCTACGCCGGCCTGCTCGACCTGGGCTACGTGGCTTTCTTCGCCATCGGCGCCTACCTGTTCGCGCTGCTCGAGTCGCCGCACCTGACCGAGACGTTTCCGGCCATCAAGGCGATGTTCCCGAACGGCCTGCATATCTCGATCTTCATCGTGATACCGATGGCCTTCCTGCTGGCAGCGGTCTTCGGGGTGATCCTCGGCGCGCCAACGCTGAAGCTTCGGGGCGACTACCTGGCCATCGTGACGCTGGGTTTCGGTGAAATCATCCGCGTGTTCCTCAACACGCTGGACCACCCCTACAACATCACCAACGGCCCGAAGGGCATCCTGGCCATCGATCCCGTGCACATCGGCGGCATCAACTTCGGCAAGACGCTCAAGCTCGACGGCTTCTCGATTCCTTCGGTCACGCTGTACTACTACCTGTTCCTGGCGCTGGTGATCATCACCGTGATCATCTCGCACCGCCTGCAGCTGTCCCGCGTGGGCCGCGCCTGGATGGCCATCCGCGAGGACGAAATTGCAGCCAAGGCCATGGGTATCAACACCCGCAACATGAAGTTGCTGGCCTTCGGCATGGGCGCGAGCTTCGGCGGCGTGTCCGGCGCCATGTTCGCCTCGTTCCAGAGCTTCGTGTCGCCCGAGTCCTTCAGCCTGATGGAATCGGTGATGATCGTCGCCATGGTGGTGCTGGGCGGCCTTGGCCATCTGCCGGGCGTCATTCTTGGCGCGGTGCTGCTGGCGGCACTGCCTGAAGTGCTGCGCTACGTGGCTGGTCCGCTGCAGGCCATGACGGACGGGCGCCTGGACGCGTCCATCCTGCGCCAGCTCTTCATTGCGCTGGCCATGATCGTGATCATGCTGGTGCGTCCGCGCGGCCTGTGGCCGTCGCCGGAGCATGGCAAGTCGCTCAACCGGCGCAAGGCGCCGGACCCGGTGCCGGGTTCCACGCAAGCCGTCACGCCCGGCGTGGACAACCCGGCGGACGAAGTCCCCGGCGATTCCTCGCGCCCGATGTCGATCAATCCCTGAGCGAGGAGCCATTCATGACTGAAACGATCCTCGACGTCCGGGGCATTTCCAAGCGCTTCGGCGGGCTGCAAGCCCTGTCCGACGTGGGCATTTCCATTTCTCGCGGCCAGGTGTATGGCCTCATCGGCCCCAACGGTGCCGGCAAGACCACCTTCTTCAACGTCATCACCGGCCTGTACACACCCGACAGCGGCACCTTCCAGCTGGCCGGCAAGCCGTACCAGCCCACCGCCGTTCATGAAGTGGCCAAGGCCGGTATTGCACGCACCTTCCAGAACATTCGCCTGTTCGCCGACATGACGGCACTGGAGAACGTGATGGTGGGACGGCACATCCGAACTCACTCGGGTGTCATGGGCGCCATCCTGCGCACCCGGGGCTTCAAGAACGAAGAGGCCGAAATCGCAGAGCGTGCACACCAGCTGCTCGACTATGTCGGCATCGGCAAGTACGCCGACTTCAAGGCCCGCACCCTGAGCTACGGCGACCAGCGTCGCCTGGAAATCGCGCGCGCGCTGGCCACCGACCCGCAGCTCATCGCACTGGACGAGCCGGCCGCCGGCATGAATGCCACCGAGAAGGTGCAGCTGCGCGAACTGATCGATCGCATTCGTCGCGATAACCGCACCATCTTGCTGATCGAACACGACGTCAAGCTGGTGATGGGCCTGTGCGACCGCGTCACCGTGCTCGACTATGGCAAGCAGATCGCCGAAGGAACCCCGGCAGAAGTGCAGAAGAACGAAAAGGTGATCGAGGCCTACCTCGGCACCGGAGGACATTGAAATGAGCGCAAAGACTCTGCTGAAAGTCAGCGGCCTGAAGGTCGCGTACGGCGGCATCCAGGCCGTGAAGGGCGTGGACTTCGAAGTGCGCGAGGGCGAGCTGGTGTCGCTCATCGGCTCCAACGGCGCCGGCAAGACCACCACCATGAAGGCCATCACCGGCACGCTGCCGCCGCTGGCCGGCGACATCGAATTCCTGGGCAAGAGCATCAAGGGCCGGGGCGCCTGGGACCTGGTGTCCGAAGGCCTGGTCATGGTGCCCGAGGGCCGCGGCGTGTTCACCCGCATGACGATCACCGAGAACCTGCAGATCGGCGCCTTCATCCGCAACGACAAGGACGGCATCGCGCAGGACATCGAGCGTGTGTTCACCACCTTCCCGCGCCTGAAGGAGCGCGCCACGCAGCTGGCCGGCACCATGTCGGGCGGCGAGCAGCAGATGCTGGCCATGGGCCGCGCGCTCATGGCGCGCCCCAAGGTGCTGCTGCTGGACGAGCCCTCGATGGGCCTGTCGCCCATCATGGTCGACAAGATCTTCGAGGTGGTGCAGGAGGTGTACAAGCAGGGCGTCACGATCCTGCTGGTGGAACAGAACGCCAGCCGCGCGCTGCAGCTGGCCGACCGCGGCTACGTCATGGAGTCGGGCCTGATCACCATGACCGGCGAGGCCAAGGTGATGCTCAGCGACCCGAAGGTCAGAGCCGCCTACCTGGGCGAATAAGAAAAAAGCCGGCGAAAGCCGGCTTTTTCATTCGGGCGCGCAAGGAGCGTCAATCCACCCGCGCACCGGTGGCCTTCACCACCTTCTCGTATTTCGCCAGCTCGCTCTTCATGAAGGCGCCGAACTGCGCGGGCGTGTTGCCCACGGGCTCGGCCATCAGGTTGGCGAACCGGGTCTTGGTCTCCGGCGCGGAGAGCGCAGCCACGAAGGCCTTGCTCATCTTGTCGAGCGTGTCCTGCGGCGTGCCGGCGGGCGCCACCAGGCCCCACCAGGTGTCGATGGAAAAGCCCTTGAGGGTGTCCGCCACCGGCGGCGCCTCGGGCAGCATGGGGCTGCGCGCCAGCGTGGTCACGGCCAGGGCCTTGAGCTTGCCCGAGCGGATGTTGGGCGCGGCGGTGGCCAGGTTGTCGAAGTTGAAGTCCACCTGCTGCGACAGCAGGGCCAGCTGCGCCGGATTGCCGCCGTTGTAGGGAATGTGCGTGGCGAAGATGCCCGCTTCCTTCTTGAACATCTCGCCCGCCAGGTGGCCCGCGCTGCCGTTGCCGCCGCTGCCGTAGTTGAGCTTGCCGGGATTGGCCTTGGCGTAGGCGATGAGGTCGGCCAGCGTGTTGATCTTCAGCCGCTGCGCCGCTTGCGCGTTCATCACCAGCACATTGGGCACCCGCACCATCTGCGTGATGGGCGCGAAATCGGTGGCGGCGTTGAAGGGCATCTTGGCGAACAGCCACGGGTTGACCGCATTCGTGGCGGTGGCGGCAATGCCGATGGTCAGGCCGTCGGGGGCGGCCTTGGCCACCGCGTCGGCACCGATGTTCCCGCCCGCGCCCGGCTTGTTGTCGATGATCACGGTGCCAAGCGAATCCTTCACGCCCTCGGCCAGCACGCGCGCGGTCACGTCGATGGGGCCGCCGGCGGCGTATGGAACGATCAGATGGATGGGCTTGCCCTGCTGCGCCCAGGTGGGCAGGGCGGCGGTGGCCAGCGCCGCGGCGGCGGTGGCGATGAGGATTCGGCGTGAATTCATTGTCTCTTGTGGCTGCTGTGCGTGTTGCGAAAACTGGCCCGCGAAGCGCCCCTCAGGGCACGGCCTTGTCGGCTTCGGTGGTGAAGGCGTCGGCGAAGAACTCTTCCTCGGGCAGGCCAGCGCGTGACACATAGTCCTTGCGCGCCGAATCCACCACGATCGGGGCGCCGCAGGCATACACCTGGTGGCCCGAGAGGTCGGGAATGTCCTCGAGGACGGCCAGGTGGACGAAGCCCGTGCGTCCCGTCCAGTTGTCCTCGGGCACCGCGTTCGACACCACCGGCACGTAGCGCAGGTTGGGCATGCGGGCCACGCGCCCCTGCAGCCAGTCGTCCATGTACAGGTCTTCCGGGCGCCGGCCACCCCAGTACAGCACCGCCGGACGCGTGATGCCCTTGTGCTCCATGTGCTCGATCAGCGCCTTGATCGGCGCGAAGCCGGTGCCCGATGCGAGCAGCACGATGGGCTTGTCGGAGTCCTCGCGAAGAAAGAAGCTGCCGTAGGGCCCTTCGATTCGAAGGATTTCCTTTTCCTTCATGGCGCCGAACACATGGTCGGTGAAGCGCCCGCCCGGCATGTGTCGCACGTGCAGTTCGACCCCATGGCCGGGCTGCGCCAGCGTATGCGGCGCATTGGCCATCGAATAACTGCGGCGCACGCCGCCTTGCAGGATGAACTCGATGTACTGGCCGGCATGGAACTGCAGCGGCTCGCCGGCGGGCATCTGCAGCCGGATCGACATCACGTCGTGCGACAGCCGGGTGAGCGCCTGCACCCGCACCGGCATCTTGCGAATCGGAAAGGCGCCGGCCTCTGTGACCTGGCGCGACTCCAGCACCACGTCGGTCTTAGGCCTCGCGCAGCATGTCAGCACATAGCCGTTGATCTGTTCCTCGGCGCTCAGTGCCTTGCTCTGATGCGGGCCGATCTCGACGTCGCCCGAGAGCTTTCTGCATTTGCACGAGCCGCAGGCGCCGTCCTTGCAACCGTAGGGCAGGCCGATGCCTTGGCGAATGGCCGCAGCCAGGATGGTTTCGTCGCCGTGCGCGACGAAATTGCGTCCGCTCGGCTCGACGGTAATGGAAAAGCCCGCCTCGGGCACCCCTGAACTCATGGGTATTCTTCGTCTCCAGTAAAGGATGAATTTTGCCTGCAATCCATAGTCCCCTCGGCGCGCTGCCCGCGCGCTTCCGCCGCGAGCGGGTGCTCATCGTCGGCTGCGGCGACGTCGGTCTCCGCGCGGCCCGGATGCTGTCCGGGCGGGTGCGCCTGCTGGCGCTGACTTCTTCGCCTGCGCGCGTCCCGCAATTGCGCGCCGCGGGCCTGACGCCCATCGTGGCCGACCTGGATCGGCCCGCCACCCTGCGGCGCCTGGCCGGCATGGCCGACCGGGTCCTTCACCTGGCGCCGCCGGCACGGATGGAATCCGGCCCCTGGTGGCGCGATCTGCGCACCATGTCGCTTGTGCGGACGCTGCGGCGCCGCAGCGCCCCCCGCTCGCTGGTCTACGGGTCGACCAGCGGCGTGTACGGAAACTGCGATGGCGCGCGGATCGACGAAACGCGTGCCCTGCGGCCGGACACGCCGCGCGCCCATCGGCGCGTGGATGCCGAGCGCGCCGTGCGCTGGCTGGGCCGATCGGGCGTGAAGGCGCACGTGCTGCGCATTCCCGGCATCTATGCGGCCGACCGCGAGGGCGGCACGCCGCGCGAGCGCCTTGCCCGCGGCACACCGGTGCTGCGGCGCGAGGACGACGTCTACACCAATCACATTCAGGCCGACGACCTGGCCCGCGCCTGCGTCCTGGCCCTGTGGCGCGGCCGCCCGCAACGCATCTACCACGTGAGCGACGACAGCGAACTGCTGATGGGCGACTACTTCGACCTGGCGGCCGACCTGTACGGCATGGCGCGTGCACCACGGCTGGCGCGCGACGAGGCGCAAGGCCAACTGCCGCTGCAGTTGCTGAGTTTCATGGGGGAATCCCGGCGGCTGGACAACACACGCATGAAGCGCGAGTTGCGGCTGCGCCTTCGCTATCCCACTGTCAGGCAGGGGCTGCAAGCCCTGGGATAGTCCAGCAGCGCTGGTGCCCGAGGCCGGAATCGAACCGGCACGCCTTGCGGCGGGGGATTTTGAGTCCCCTGCGTCTACCAATTTCACCACTCGGGCTATGAGAGCGAAGAGAGCCGGAAATTATGGCACAGTGCTTGGCATGAAGTACCCGACGATCGAAGACGCCATCGGCAAGACGCCCCTGGTGGCGCTGCAAAGAATCGAGGCGGCGGACAATGCCCGGCGCGGCAATGTCATCCTGGCCAAGCTGGAAGGCAACAACCCCGCGGGCTCGGTCAAGGACCGTCCCGCCCTGTCCATGATCAAGCGTGCGGAAGAGCGCGGCGAGATCAAGCCCGGCGACACGCTCATCGAAGCCACCTCCGGCAACACAGGCATCGCGCTGGCCATGGCGGCGGCCATTCGCGGCTACCGCATGGTGCTGATCATGCCGGAAGACCTCTCGGTGGAGCGCGCCCAGACCATGAAGGCCTTCGGTGCCGAACTGGTGCTCACGCCCAAGAGCGGCGGCATGGAATACGCGCGCGACCTGGCAGAGCAGATGGTGGCGCAGGGCAAGGGCCGCGTGCTCGACCAGTTCGCCAACCCCGACAACCCGCGCATCCACTACGAGACCACCGGCCCGGAGCTGTGGGAGCAGACGGGCGGGCGCATCACCCACTTCGTGAGCGCCATGGGCACCACCGGCACCATCACCGGCGTGTCGCACTTCCTGAAGGAAAAGAACCCGGCGATCCGCATCGTGGGCGCACAGCCCGACGAAGGCTCGCGAATTCCGGGCATTCGAAAGTGGCCGCAGGAATACCTGCCCAAGATCTACGAGCCCAGCCGCGTCGACGAAACCATCAACGTGAGCCAGGACCATGCCGAGGACATGTGCCGCCGGCTCGCGCGCGAAGAGGGCATCTTCTCCGGCATTTCGGCGGCCGGCGCGCTGTGGGTGGCCCTGCAGGTGGCCAAGACCGTGGAGAACGCGACCATCGTCTTCGTGGTGTGCGACCGCGGCGACCGCTACCTTTCCACCGGCGTGTTTCCGGCCTGAGACCGACGATGCCCCATCCCCAGTTCTGCCAGGCGTGCGCCACGCCGCTCGAATGGATCGCGATGATGGAAGACGGCGGACCCAAGGAGCGCCTGCGCTGCCCCGCCTGCGGCCACACGCACTGGAACAATCCCACGCCGGTGCTGGCTGCCATCGTCGAATACCGCGGCAAGGTGCTGCTGGCGCGCAATGCGGCCTGGCCGGGCAAGATGTTCGCGCTCATCACCGGCTTCATGGAGGCTGGCGAGACGCCGCAAGAGGGCATTGCGCGTGAGGTGAAGGAAGAAACCAACCTCGACGTGAGCTTCACGAAGATCGTCGGCGCCTACGACTTCCAGCGCATGAACCAGGTCATCATCGCCTACCACGTGGTGGCCGATGGCGAGGTGCGGCTCTCGCCCGAGCTGGTGGACTACAGGCTGTACGACCTGCCTGATCTCAAGTGCTGGCCCGCGGGCACCGGCTATGCGCTGGCCGACTGGCTGCGCACGCGTGGACACGAGCCGGTGTTTTTCACCCAAGAAGAAAATGAAGAGCGGCGCAGGGGACTGAACCTGCCGCCCGAGGAGCCCCAACGTGCAAGTTGACCGCGAAATCGACACCCGAGGGCTCAATTGCCCGCTGCCTATCCTGAAGGCGAAGAAGTCGCTCAACGACATGCAAAGCGGCCAGCTGCTGCGCGTGGTGGCCACCGATCCTGGCTCGGTGCGCGACTTCCAGGCCTTCTCGCGCCAGACCGGCAACGAGCTGGTCGAGCAGCAGACCTCGGGCTCCGACTACATCCACATTCTTCGCCGGAGATAGGCGTGCGGCCCAGGAACAGGGCATTGGCATGCGCTTTCCTTGGTCTGATTCTTCTCGCGGCTGTAGCGGGTGTCTGGGCTGTGCGGGCCGCCGGCGACGTCGGCCCGCCGGCGCAAGTCCTTTGGCAGAATCGACCGATCGGTGCCGTGCCGCTGGCCGTGCTGGGCGACTCCAACAGCCACTCGTTTCAGGACGGACTGGTGTTTCGTCCGGGCGACGGCTCGCGCGGCGGCGATTTTCATGCGCGCACCCTGGGCTGGGTCGACGGACTGGCGCGCCTGCGGGGCCACGAACTGGACCCGGGCCCGCGCCTTGTCTGGGGAAGCTCCGGGCGCATTTCCTCGGCGCGCCGCGCCCTGGGGCTGCCGGTGGGGCGCATTCCCATCAAGGAAGACTACCTCTACAACTTCGCCAATTCCGGCGCCGACTGCAACAGCCTGACCTCGGGTCCATTTCGCCAGGCGCCGCGCCTGGCCGCGCTCATGGACAAGGAGCCCGAGCGCTGGCGCGACGGCGTGGTCGTCATCTTCATCGGCGTCAACGACTGGATGCGCACGCTGGATCTTCAGGTGCGCAATCCCGCCGCGCCCGAACTGGATGCCGTGATCGCTCGCTGCACCCGCCGGATCGCCGAAGCGATGTCGATGCTGCGCGAGCGGCAACCGGCCCTGCGGTTCCTGGTCATCGGCATGGGCAACGTAGCGAATGACCCTGGCAATTCCGACAAATTCCGTTCTGCGCTGCAGATGCGCAACCTTCGCATCGCGCTGGAGCGATTCAACGCATCGATGCGCGGCCTGGTCGACGAAACGCTCCGAACGGCGTTCCTCGATCAGGAGGCCTGGTTCCATGGGCTGTGGGGCGACAGAGACGCCAACGGGCAGCCTCGATACAAGACCGTCACGATCGGCGACGGCTTCAAGGTCACCAATACCACCGGCGACGATCCGCACAACGCCATGCTGGTGGATGGCCATGCCGGAACCGTCGCGAATGCGCTGCTGCTGCAGGCGATCGTCGGGCGCCTGCGGGAGGCCTTCGACCTCCCCGTGACGCCTGTGGGCGACGACGAGCTGTGGCGCTACCTGCAGCCGCTGGTCGCGCCGAACGGCGGCGTCAAAGGCTCAGGCTCTTGAGGTAGTCGCGGAACGAGCCGCCCACCTCGGGGTGCTGCAGCGCCAGTTCGACCGTGGCCTGCAGGAAGCCTTCCTTGCTGCCGCAGTCGTAGCGGGTGCCCTGATAGGGATAGGCGTAGACCGATTCCTTGTCCAGCAGCGCCGCGATGCCGTCGGTGAGCTGGATCTCGCCGCCCGCGCCCTTGGGCTGGTTGCGGATTTGCGCGAACACCGAGGGCGAGAGAATGTAGCGGCCGGCAACGCCCAGGCGCGAGGGCGCGGCTTCGGGGCTGGGCTTTTCCACCATGCGGCGCACGCGGGTGAGGCCGTCCTCGACCGCGTCGCCGGCCACGATGCCGTAGCGCTTGACGTGTTCCAGCGGCACTTCCTGCACCGCGAGGATGGAGCCGCCCAGGCGCGCGTGCGCACGCACCATCTGCCCCAGGACGCCTTCGCCGCCGGTGGGCCCGACCATCAGGTCATCGGCCAGCAGCACGGCGAAGGGTTCATTGCCGACCAGGTGCTCGGCGCACAGCACCGCATGGCCCAGGCCCAGCATGCGCGGCTGGCGCACGTAGGAGCAGGTCATGTCCTCCGGCGCGACCGAGCGGGCGATGTTCAGCAGCGCGTCCTTGCCGCTGGCTTCGAGCTGGCTCTCCAGTTCGTAGGCGGTGTCGTAATGGTCTTCGATGGCGCGCTTGTTGCGGCCGGTGACGAAGATCATGTCGCGGATGCCGGCTGCGTAGGCCTCTTCGACGGCGTACTGGATGAGCGGCTTGTCGACCACCGGCAGCATTTCCTTGGGCTGCGCCTTGGTGGCCGGAAGAAATCGGGTGCCGAATCCCGCCACGGGGAAAACGGCCTTGCGGATACGCGTCGTCGTTGTCGAATTGGGCATGCTGGGGGTGCTTGGGATGACTCAAAGTCCTATCGTAGTCGCCGCTGGCCGCGTTCGACGTCAGCCAAGACGCACTAACTGGTCTTTCAGCCGGGTCAACATGGCCGAAAAGTCCGCCACGCGCTGTTTTTCCTGCTCGATGACGGCCGGCGGCGCCTTGGCCACGAAGGCCTCGTTGCCCAGCTTGCCGTTGGCCTTGGCGATCTCGCCTTCGATGCGCGCCAGTTCCTTGGCAATGCGGGCCTTCTCGGCGGCCTTGTCGATTTCCATGTGCAGGCACAGGCGCGCCGGGCCGACCACGGCCACGGGGGCTGCCTCGGCGGCGGCCGTCCAGGCGGCCTCGTTGTCGAACACCTTCACTTCGCTGAGCTTGCCCAGCGCCTGGAGCACCGGCGCGGCGCTGCGCAGGAATTCGGCGCTGGCCGCGTCGTCGGCCACCGCATACAGGGGCAGGCGGGTGGCGGGCGAGACCTTCATCTCGCCGCGCAAGGTGCGGCAGGCGTCGACCAGCGCCTTCAGGCGCGCCACATGTGCCTCGGCCGCCTCGTCAATCTTCTCGGCCTGGCTTTCGGGATAGGCCGCGACCATGATCGACTCGCCGTGCCGGCCGGCGACCGGCGCCACCTTCTGCCACAGCTCCTCGGTGATGAAGGGGATGAGCGGATGCGCCAGGCGCAGCAGCGCCTCCAGCGTGCGGATCAGCGTGCGGCGCGTGGCGCGCTGCTGCGCCTCGCTGCCGGTCTGGATCTGCACCTTGGCGATTTCCAGGTACCAGTCGCAGAACTCGTCCCAGGCGAACTGGTAGATCGCGTTGGCCACGTTGTCCAGGCGCAGGTCGGCAAAGCCCTGGGCCACCTCGGCCTCGACGCGCTGCAGCTTGGAAGCGATCCAGCGGTCGGCCTGCGAGAAGCTCATGTAGCCGTGGAATTCGCCGCCGGGCTGGCATTCTTCCTTGGTGTGCTCCTTCAGGCCGCAGTCGTAGCCCTCGCAGTTCATCAGCACGAAGCGCGTGGCGTTCCAGAGCTTGTTGCAGAAGTTGCGGTAGCCCTCGCAGCGCTTGCTGTCGAAGTTGATGCTGCGGCCCAGCGACGCCAGCGCCGCGAAGGTGAAGCGCAATGCATCGGCGCCGTATGCCGGAATGCCTTCGGGGAATTCCTTCTGCGTGTTCTTGCGCACCGTGGGGGCGGTTTCCGGCTTGCGCAGGCCCTGGGTACGCTTCTCGAGCAGCGTGGGCAGGTCGATGCCGTCGATGAGGTCGACCGGGTCGAGCACGTTGCCCTCGGACTTGCTCATCTTGTGGCCGTGCGAATCGCGCACCAGGCCGTGGATGTAGACCTCGCGGAACGGCACCTTGCCGGTGAAGTGCTTGGTCATCATGATCATCCGGGCGACCCAGAAGAAGATGATGTCGTAGCCGGTGACCAGCACGCTGGAGGGCAGGTACAGCGCCAGGTCTTCGGTCTGCTCGGGCCAGCCAAGCGTGGAGAAGGGCACCAGCGCCGACGAGTACCAGGTGTCCAGCACGTCCTCGTCGCGGCGCAGCTGCCTGCCCGGCGCCTGGGCCTGGGCCTCGGCCTCGTCATGGGCCACGTACACATTGCCTTGCTCGTCGTACCAGGCGGGAATCTGGTGGCCCCACCACAGCTGGCGTGAAATCGTCCAGTCCTGGATGTTCTCCATCCAGTGGTTGTAGGTGTTGACCCAGTTCTCGGGCACGAACTTCACCTCGCCCGAACGCACCGCCTCGATGGCCTTGTGCGCGATGGAGGTGCCGTCGGCGCCCGGCTTGGTCATGGCCACGAACCACTGGTCGGTGAGCATGGGCTCGACCACCGCGCCGGTGCGCGCGCAGCGCGGCACCATCAGCCTGTGCTTCTTGGTTTCGACCAGCAGGCCCAGCGCTTCCAGGTCGGCCAGCACCGACTTGCGGGCCACGAAGCGGTCCTGCCCGCGGTATTTTTCGGGCGCGTTCTCGTTGATGGCGGCATCGAGCGTGAGCACGCCGACGATGGGCAGGTGGTGGCGCAGGCCCACGGCATAGTCGTTGTGGTCGTGCGCGGGCGTCACCTTGACCACGCCGGTGCCGAATTCCTTGTCGACGTAATCGTCGGCAATGATCGGGATCAGGCGGTCCACCAGCGGCAGGCGCACCTGCTTGCCGATGAGGTGCCTGTAGCGCTCGTCCTCGGGGTGGACCATGACGGCGGTGTCGCCCAGCATGGTCTCGGGGCGCGTGGTGGCCACGGTGAGCGAGCCGCTGCCGTCGGCCAAGGGGTAGCTGATGTGCCAGAGGAAGCCTTCTTCCTCCTCGCTTTCCACCTCCAGGTCGCTCACCGCGGTCTTGAGCACCGGGTCCCAGTTGACCAGGCGCTTGCCGCGGTAGATGAGGCCCTCGTTGTAGAGCATCACGAAGGTCTGCGTGACGATCTTCGAAAGCCGCTCGTCCATGGTGAAGTACTCGCGGCTCCAGTCCACCGTGTCGCCCATGCGGCGCATCTGGCTGGTGATGGTGTTGCCGGACTTTTCCTTCCATTCCCACACGCGGGCGACGAAGTTCTTGCGGCCCAGGTCGTGGCGGCTCTGGCCCTGCTCCTGCAGTTGGCGCTCCACCACGATCTGGGTGGCGATGCCGGCATGGTCCGAGCCCGGCACCCACAGCGTGTTGTCGCCCTTCATCCGGTGGTAGCGGGTGAGGCTGTCCATGATGGTCTGGTTGAAGGCATGGCCCATGTGCAGCGTGCCGGTCACGTTGGGCGGCGGCAGCTGGATGGAGAAGGCCGGCTGCCCCTGCTTGGGCTTCCTGGTGCCGCGATAGCCGGCCTGGGCGTAGCCGCGGCGCTCCCACTCCGGGCCCCAGTGCGCTTCCAGCGCTGCGGGTTCGAAGGACTTGGACAGGCTCTGGAGGCCGGGCTGGTTCGGGGTGTCGCTCATGGCAAATGGGGCTGGTGGGGCGGGCAGCGGAGCAAACCTGAAGGATGCCGGCTGCCGCAGGTGGCCCGAAGGCCGGGGAAGCCGTCGATTTTAAGGCGACACGGGATAATCCCTCGATGCTCTTCCTGCTGTCTCCCGCCAAGTCGCTCGACTACGAAAACCCGCTCCCTTCCCACCTTGGCGCCGACCTTCCCGCCACCACGCCGCATTTCGAGAGCCCGCGCGGACCGTCCACCGAACTCATCCGCATCCTGCGCCAGAAGTCGCCGCAGGACATTGCGCAGCTGATGGACCTGTCGGACAAGCTGTCGCTGCTCAACGTGGGCCGCTACGCCGCCTGGCGCGCCAAGAGCACCCCCGAGAATTCGCGCCAGGCCGCCATGGCCTTCGACGGCGACGTGTACGGCGGCCTCGACGCCAGGAGCCTGACGCGCGCGCAGCTCGACTGGGCGCAGGAGCACATCGTGATCCTGAGCGGCCTGTACGGCGTGCTGCGCCCGCTCGACCGCCTGCAGCCCTACCGCCTGGAAATGGGCACGCAGCTGGCCAATCCGCGCGGCAACAACCTGTACGACTTCTGGGGCCGGCGCATTTCGGACTACCTGAACACGCGGGCCGCGGCCGACGCCACGCCGGTGGTGATCAACCTCGCGTCGCAGGAGTACTTCCGCTCGGTGGACCTCAAGGCGCTCAAGGCCCGGGTGGTCGAATGCGTGTTCGAGGAATGGAAGCCCGCGCCGGGCAAGCCTGGCGGCGGGCAGTACAAGATCATCAGCTTCTTCGCCAAGCGTGCGCGCGGCCTCATGGCCCGCTGGGCCGTACTGCACAAGGCCGCGACGCCTCAGGCGCTGGAGCGATTCGACCTCGAAGGCTATGCTTTCGATGCCGCCGCCTCCCGACCCGACCGCATGGTATTTCGCAGGAAGAGCCCATGACAGACACGCAGCAAGCATCCTCCTCCAGCCACTCCGCCCACGCCAGCCAGCCCATCAGCCCCGAGCTGCGCCGCTGGGTGGCCGAGCAGATGGCCGCCGGCCACAGCAACACCGCCTTGCGCCAGTCGATGCGCGATGCAGGCTGGATGCAGGACGCCATCGACGCCGCCCTCGGCCCGGCCGCCGTGGCCGCC